>CAYXFT010000200.1:0-5298 GCA_964464335.1 uncultured Aeromicrobium sp. | reverse complement strand
AGCGTGAGGCCGTCGTAGACGCCATCACGCTGGGCGCCGAGGCCACGGCCGCGGCCGAGGGCGTCGCCGGACAGCTGCGGTACGACCCGATGTCGATGCGCCCGTTCCTGGCGCTGCCGGAGGGCCGCTACGCCGAGCACTTCCTCACCATCCTCGACCAGGTCACCGACAAGCCGCTGTTCGCGCACGTCAACTGGTTCCAGCGTGACGCCGACGGCGGGTACCTGTGGCCGGGCTACGGCGAGAACCTGCGCGCCCTGCTGTGGATGATGGACTACCGCGAGGGCCGGGTCACCGGCACCCAGACTCCGGTGGGCGTCGTGCCGCTCAAGGACGAGCTGAACCTCGAGGGACTCGACCTCGACGACGCCGTCATCGATCAACTGCTGGCGATCGACGTCGATCGCTGGAAGCAGGAGATCGGCCTGCGCGAGGCGCACCTGCAGCAGTTCCACGGTCTGCCCGAGCGGATCTGGGAGGCGCACCGCCGCGTCGGCCAGGCACTCGACGAGGCCTGACCCGCACCATGACGAAGGGGCTCCACCTCACGGTGGAGCCCCTTCGTCATGCTCGTGGTGCCGCGAGGCGGCTTCCGTCAGCTGCCGAGCGACCAGGTCTGCGCGCCCTGACCCGTCAGGCCCAGCTTCTTGGCGCGCTTGGCGAGCCAGGTCGACTCGGCCGCCGACACGGAGCCGACCGTGAACCGGGTGCCCCAACCGAAGGCCGACGTTCCGGGGATGTCGACGAGCGTGCCCTCGGGGCCGCGCTGGATCTGGTCGACGATGTTCCGGTAGCCCGATGTGAGGTCGAGCGCGTGCCCGAACCGGCGCTGGAACGCGGTGGAGAGGCTGGTCGCACGCCCTGCGACATCGCAGCGCAGCAGCACGCCGCCCACGGTGCACAGGACGCCCTGCGGGACTTGGCCGTTGCTGTAGCCGCCCCAGCCGGTGCCGGCGCCACGGTTCGTCAGTGACTGCACGAGGACGGGCATCGGATCGGTGAACCGTCCGTCGACCTGGATCTCGAAGTGCAGGTGCGGACCGGTCGTGTTGCCGCGTGAACCGACGAGGGCGATCTCGTCGCCCGTGGCGACCGCCTGGCCGTCCTCGACGAGCACCTTGGACGCGTGCGCGTAGCGTTCGGCCGTGCCGTCCGGGTGCGAGACGGTGATGAGTGTGCCCGCCCACCCGACCTCCTGCAGCGCGACCGTGCCGCCGCGTGAGGCGTAGATCGGGGTGCCGGTGGGCGCGGAGAGGTCCTGGCCGGTGTGCGTGGTCTGCCACAGGCTCGACGACAATCCGAAGCCCGCCGAGATGCGGTACGCGCCGGCCTTCATCGGGAACGTCCACGCCTCCCGGGTGGGGGCGATCGGCTCGGAGGCGTTGCACACCGTCGTGGCGACCTTCTCGGTCCCCTTCGGCGCGGTGTTCTGGCCGCGGCCCAGCGACGGCCGCGTCACGGCATACGGCTTGTCGGGCACCTGCGAGACGCCGACCTGCCCGCGGGTCGCAGCGGCATCGACCATCCGTCCGTCGCCGACGTACACGCCGACGTGGTGGATGCCGGACGCCTTCGTCGCCGAGAACACGAGGTCGCCGGGGCGGATGTCGCCGGCCTCGATCGTGACGGTCTTCGCGTAGATCTGCGCTGGGGTGCCGCTGAGGTCGTAGCCCTTGGCGACCCGGACGAGTCCGGCGCAACTCCACGAGTCCCGGCCGGTCTTGGCGGCGTAGTCGTCGCCGACGCGGGACAGCACGGTGTTCACCATCCGGATGGTCTCGCGCGGAAGCACCTCGACGGTGGTCGAGCCGACCGTCGCCGTGGTGACGCCGCCCTGCCGCGTCAGGCGGGCCGCCCGGGGTGCGGTGACGCCGAGCTTCTTCAGCTTTCCGGTGTACGCGCGCCACGAGGTCAGGGCCGCGGCATTCCAGGACTCCTGTTCGGTGCGGGTCTGCGGCAGGCCGTCGGGCGTCGACGAGGCCCCCAGGCCGAGCTGTTCGGCGAGATCGCCGAGTTGGCTGAGTTGCCGCTGCGCGGAGGCCTCTGCCTTCACGGCGGACTTCGTCGCCTTGTCGGCGCGCTTCTGCAGCACCTGCGCGGCGTCGAACGCCCGCTTCGCTTCGCCGAGGTGGGCCTCCTGCGCCGCGGTCACCTGTTCGGTGCTGAAGATGCCGGTGATGATGTCCTCGGGGTTGTCCGCCGCGGCCAGCGCCGTGAGCTTCTGGGCGAACGGATCGCCCGAGGGCGACATCGCGTAGTCCACGACCTGCGCGACGTAGGCGCTGGCGAGCGCGCGCTGGTGCCGCGCGTCGGCGGTCTTCTCCTGCGCCGTCGTGCGCAGGTCTTCGGCGAGGGCGAGGTTCGACTCGTAGCGCAGCGCCAGCGTCGTCAATTTCGTGATGGCCGTCGAGGAGATCGCGAGCGGATCCGGCACGTCCAACGTCGGAGTCGAGGACGTCGGCGTCGTCGGGGCGCTGGTGGGGTCGTCGGCATGGGCGACGGACGGGACCATCAGCATCATGGTCAGGACCGTCACTCCTGCGAAGACCCGAGTCCGGCGCATCAGTGATCTACCTCCACCGGTGAGTGAATCACGTGCTCCCACACGGTGTTCACAGAACCCACATCTGTCACGCCTGGTTCACCTGGCCGCCACCGCGCGTACGCGTCG
This sequence comes from uncultured Aeromicrobium sp., assembly GCA_964464335.1. GTDB lineage: Bacteria > Actinomycetota > Actinomycetes > Propionibacteriales > Nocardioidaceae > Aeromicrobium. The sequence continues at coordinate 2,627 of CAYXFT010000200.1, read as the reverse complement.
TCACGCCCGAGCGGGTGGGGGAGCGCCACACCGTCCCAACTACCCTTGGGTCCGTGCGTTTCACTCCTCTGCTGATCCTCGTCAGCGCGGTCGTTCTCGGCTGGTCGCTGCCCGCGCAGGCCCACACCGCGCTGGTCTCCTCCGACCCGGCGGACGGCGCCCGATTGGACGCGGCGCCGAACCAGGTCGTCCTGACGTTCTCCGAGGAGCTCAAGGAGCCCGTGGAGGCGGTCGTCGCCGTCGACGGCGATCAGCAGGAGTGGTCGGCTGCCGTCGATGGTGCTCACCTCGTCATCACGCCTGCCCGCACGCCGGCCGAAGGCGCGTACACGATCGATTATCGCGTGGTCTCGGCAGATGGCCATCCGGTCACCGGCGCACTGTCGTTCACCGTTGGGGAGTCTGCTGCCGCGTCCGGCGATACGACCACGACGCCGGCGAGCGGTTCTGACGCCGACGAGGGGTCCGTATGGGCGTCGCCGTGGTTCCTCGGCATCCTCGGCGTCCTCGCGATCGGCGTGCTGGGCGGCGCCGTCGCAGTCTGGCGCGGGCGGTCGGGTTCCGCCGCCGGACGATGAACCTTCGCGGTCGGACCACCATCGCCGCGCTCGCGGCCCTCGCCGCCGGGCTGCTGGCGCTGGCCATCCTCGTCGTGGCCACCGGGAACACCCCCACACCGCCGCCGTCGGGTCTTCCGGATCCTGGCCGCTTCGTCGGTTGGACGCTGCCGGTGTCGCGGTTCCTGAGCGACGTGTTCGCGACGGCCACGATCGGCTTCCTGCTGGTCGCGGTCGTGCTGTTGCCGTCGGGGGACCGGCTCGAGGGACTCGCCGTGCAGGCCGTGCGACTCGCGTCGCGGGCCGCGGGCCTGTGGTGCGGCGCGGTCGTCGTGTACTTCTGGGCCAACGTCGCCGACCTCTACTCGCGGCCGCTGCTGTCGGTCGAGGCCGAGCAGTGGGTCTCGTTCGCCCAGTTGTTCGCCACGGGCCGAGGGCTGCTGGTCGAGGCCGTCGCTGCGCTCGTGGTCGCCGTGTGGGCCCACTGGACGTTCTCCGTGCGTCAGCTCGCCGTGTGCATGGTCGTCGCCCTCGTGGGCGTCGCTGCGGTCGGGCTCACCGGCCACGCCGCCTCGGCGGGTTCGCACGCGCTGGCCACCACCAGCCTGGTCATCCACCTCGTCGGCGTGCTGCTGTGGGTCGGCGGCCTGATCGGCCTGGGATGGGTGGCACTGCGCGGCAGCCGGCGCCTCGAGGACGGCATCGCTCGGTACTCCACGCTCGCGTTCTGGTGCTTCGCGCTCGTCGCGATCTCGGGTCTGGTCAACGCCGCCGTCGGGCTCGGGTCGTTCGGCGGTCTCGACTCCACCTACGGGATACTCGTCGTCCTCAAGGTGGTGGCGCTGGTGGGACTGGGCCTGTTCGGCATCGCCCAGCGCCAACGGTTGCGCCTGCGTGGGGCGGGATTCACCCGGCTCGCGCTGCTCGAGGTGTCCTTGATGACCGTGACCATCGCGGTCGCCGTGGTGCTGGGTCGCACGAGCACGCCGCTCGGCGAGGAGGTCTTGACCAGCCCCGCCGAGTTGTTGCTCGGCCGTCCCCTCCCGCCGGAACCGACCGTGCTGCGGGTACTCGTCGGGTTCGTGCCGGACGGCATCGGCATCGCGATCGTCGGACTGGGTGCCGCGCTCTACCTCACCGGGCTGCGCTCCCTGCACCGTCGTGGCGACGCGTGGCCCGTCGGCCGCACGATCAGCTGGTTCGTGGGGCTGGCAATCGTCGGTTGGGCCACGTTCGGCGGTCTGGGCGTCTACTCCAGCGTCATGTTCAGCCTGCACATGGTCTCGCACATGATGCTCTCGATGGTCGCCCCGATCTTCCTGGTGCTCGGCGCCCCGATGACCCTCGCGCTGCGCACCCTGCCGGGCCCGCGTCGCCCGGGTGAGCATTCGCCGCGGTCGCTGCTGCGCGACCTGCTTCACTCGCCCCTCGCACGGTTCTTCACGAATCCCATCGTGGCGGCCGTGATCTTCATGGGCACGCTCTACGGGGTGTACTTCACGGGCCTGTTCGAGGCCATGATGCGCACCCATTCGGGGCACGCGTTCATGGAACTGCACTTCCTGTTCTCGGGCGTCCTGTTCTACTACGTGATCATCGGGATCGACCCGTCACCGGTGCGGATCAGCCCGCTGGCGAGGTTCGGCGTGCTGATGATCTCGATCCCGTTCCACGCGTTCTTCTCCGTGGCGCTGATGTCGTCGAACGTGATCATCGCCGAGTCGTACTACCGCGCACTCGACCGTCCGTACGCGACCGATCTCGCCCACGACCAGTACGTCGGCGGGGGGATCGCGTGGGCGATGGGGGAGATCCCGCTGCTGCTGGTGGTCGGCGCGATCTTCGTCCAGTGGTTCCGCTCGGACTCGCGCGAGGCGGTGCGTCGCGACCGGGCAGCCGACCGCGACGACGACGCCGAGCTGGAAAAGTACAACGCCTACCTGCGATCCATGCAGGATCGCAGGTAGGCGTCGAGTCGATGCGGCTCAGAAGATGATCTGGCCGCCGCTGGTCGCGGCGTCGAAACGCTCCTGGGCGTCGCCCCAGTTCGCGATGTTCCAGAACGCCTTG
>CAYXFT010000199.1:0-5328 GCA_964464335.1 uncultured Aeromicrobium sp. | reverse complement strand
CGGCCACGATCGACGTCGACCGTTTCGCCGCCCTGTTCGCCACCGCCGATCGACCCGTGCCGGTCATCGAGGTCAGCGGGCGCACCTATCCGGTCGAGGTCCGCTACCGCCCCCTCGGCCAGGACGACGACGTCGTCGACGGCATCGTGGCCGCCGTCCGGGAACTCCCCCGCGACGGCGACGTCCTGGTGTTCCTGCCGGGCGAGCGCGACATCCGCGACGCCGCCGAGGTGCTCGAGGGCAAGGGGTTCGGCGACATCGTGCCCCTCTACGGCCGGCTCGCGGCCCACGAGCAGCAACAGGTGTTCCGCACGGGGCCCCGACGGCGGATCGTGCTGGCCACGAACGTGGCCGAGACCTCGATCACCGTCCCCGGCATCCGGTTCGTCGTCGACCCGGGGCTGGCCCGGATCTCGCGGTTCAGCACGCGACTGAAGGTCCAGCGACTGCCGATCGAGCGGGTCTCGCAGGCCAGCGCCGCCCAGCGCGCGGGTCGGTGCGGCCGGGTCGCCGACGGCATTTGCATCAGGCTGTACGACGAGGAGGACTTCGATTCCCGTCCGGAGTTCACCGACCCGGAGATCCTGCGCACCAATCTCGCCAGCGTGATCCTGCAGATGGCCGCCCTCGAACTGGGCGACCTGCGTGAGTTCGGGTTCCTCGACGCGCCCGACCACCGCTCCGTGGCCGACGGCCTCACCCTGCTGCGCGAGCTCGGCGCGCTCGCACCGCGACGGGACGGCAGCGACCGGCTGACCGGACTCGGCCGCACGATGTCCCGGCTGCCGCTGGACCCCCGCCACGCCCGCATGGTGTTGGCGGCCGACCGCCTCGGAGTCCTTCCCGAGGTGTTGGTCATCGTCGCCGGGCTGTCCATCCAGGACGTCCGCGAGCGCCCGCTGGAACGCCAGCAGGCGGCCGACACCCAACACAAGCGGTTCACCCAGCCCGACTCCGACTTCCTGACGCTGCTGAAACTCTGGAGCTACCTGCAGGAACGCCGCGACGAGTTGTCGCACACGAAGTTCCGCCGGATGTGCCACGACGAGTTCCTGCACTACCTGCGCGTGCGTGAGTGGGCCGACGTCAACGCACAGCTGCGTCGCACGGTGCGCGAGCTCGGTCTCAAGCCCGGAAAGCTGAAGGCCGAGCCCGATCCCGATGCGATCCACCAGGCGCTGCTGCACGGCCTGCTCTCGCACGTGGGTCTGCGCGAGTCCGAGGGACGGGAGTACCTCGGTGCGCGCGGAGCCCGGTTCGCCGTGTTCCCCGGCTCGGGGCTGGCGAAGAAGCCGCCCCGGTGGATCATGGCGGGCGAACTGGTCGAGACCTCGCGCCTGTGGGCTCGCGACAGCGCCAGGATCGACCCGGCCTGGGTCGAGCAGGCCGCCGGGCATCTGCTGAAGCACCAGTACTCCGAGCCCCGCTGGTCGGCGCGCCGCGGCGCCGCGGTCGCCACCCAGCGCTCCACGCTCTACGGCATCCCCGTGGTCGTCGAGCGCACGGTGATGCTCGCCCAGCACGATCCCGCGCTGGCCCGAGAACTCTTCATCCGCCAGGCACTCGTCGGCGGACAGTGGCGCACGCACCACCGGTTCTGGCCGCGCAACCAGGCGCGTCTGGCCGAGATCGAGCAGGTGGAGGACCGCGTCCGCACCCGCGGCCTGCGGGTCGACGACGAGGTGCTCGTCGACTTCTACGAGGCACGGGTGCCGGCAGACGTCGTCTCGGTCCGCCATTTCGACTCGTGGTGGAAGAAGCAGGAGGACAAGCACCTCCTCGACTTCACCGACGACCTGTTCCGCGTCGACGTCGACGCCGACGCGTTCCCCACGTCGTGGACCACCCAGAGCAGCGACTTCGACGCCGCCTACGACGTCTCCTACCGCTTCGACCCGCAGGCCTCCGACGACGGCCTGACGATCACCTTGCCGGTCGACGACCTGCTCACGGTGAACGAGGGCGAGTTCGCGTGGGGCGTCCCCGGCCAGCGGGCCTCCTTGGTCACCGAACTCATCCGCTCGTTGCCGAAGGCGGAGCGCCGCCGATTCGCGCCGGCGGCCCAGCACGCCGAACGAGTGCTGCCGCAGCTCGACCCGGCCGGCGACCTGCTCGCCGAACTTGCCACAGCGCTCGAGGTCGACGCCTCCCACTTCGACCTCCGGGCGATCCCGGGCCACCTGCGCCCCACATTCCGGATCGTCGACGGCGACCGCGAGCTGACCACCGGCAAGGACCTCGAGGCGATCCGCGTCGAGCTGGAACCGCGGCTGCGGCGCGACCTGCGCCGTCAGGCCGCCCGCGACGAACGCGCTGGCATCACGGACTGGGACTTCGGCGATCTCGACCGCACGCTGACCGCCGGGCAGGTGACGGGATACCCGTCGGTCGTCGACGAGGGCAGGAGTGTCGCCCTGCGCGTCCTGCGGACGGCCGACGAGCAGCGCGTGGCCACCGTGCGCGGGCAGGCACGACTCGTCGCGATCTCCACCGCCTCGCCGATGGCGACGATCGGCCGCGCGCTCTCGCTGCAGGACAAGCTGTTGCTCGCGACGTCACCCCAGGGGGACGCGGCAGCGGTCATCGAGGAGTCGTGGCTCGCTGCGCTGGACCATCTCGTGGTCGCGCACGGTGGACCGGTGTGGGACGAGGCGTCGTATCGACGGCTGCGTGACGCCGTTCGTGGTGACGCCGTCCCGCTCACCGAACGCATCGTCCGTCAGGTGATCACGGCGCTGCAGGCGCTCGGAGACGTCAACCCCGGTAAGGACGAGGCCGGCGAGGACGTGCGCGTGCAGGTCTCGTGGCTGATCCACCCGGGTTTCATCCGCGACATGGGGGCCGAGCAGGTCGCCCGGCTCTCGGTCTACCTGCGCGCCGCGGCGAAGCGGCTCACCTCGACGAAGGATCCGGCGTCGATCTGGGACCTGGAGACGCGCTTCCACGCCGCCACCGAGGGCATGCGCCCGTGGCAGCGGCTGTCCGCGCCCGTCCAGAAGGTGCGCTGGATGATCGAGGAACTGAGAGTCAGCACGTTCGCGCAGGAACTGCGCGCCGTGGGACCGATCTCGGTCCAGCGCGTCGAGAAGGCGCTGGACGGCCTGCCGGCCGCCCCGTAGCCCTTCTCGATATCGGCGAGGTCTGTCAGACGCCGATCAGGTCGATCACGAAGACGAGCGTGCGACCGGAGAGACGGTGACCGCCACCGGCCGGACCGTACGCCAGTTCCGGAGGGCAGACGAGCTTGCGACGACCGCCGACCTTCATGCCCGGGATGCCCTGCTGCCAGGCGCCGATCAGCTGCGGCAGCGGGAAGCGGGCGGACTGGCCGCGGTCCCACGAGGAGTCGAACTGTTCACCGGTCTCGAAGTCGACACCCACGTAGTGGACGTCGACCACGCCGCCGGGAACGGCCTCGTCGCCGTCGCCGATCGTGATGTCCTCGATGACCAGATCGGTCGGCGCGGGGCCGGGGGTGAAATCGACTTCGGGCTTCTCACTCATGTCTGCCATCCTTGCACGCATGCGCGCAACCGTCCTGCACTCCCCCGGCGACATCCGGCTCGAGACCCTCCCCGATCCCGTCCTCGAGGAGGACACCGATGCGATCGTCCGCGTGGTTGCCGCGTGCGTCTGTGGCAGCGATCTGTGGCCGTATCGCGGCATCGGTCGCGCCCAGACGGAGCCCCACCAGATCGGCCACGAACACGTCGGCATCGTCGAGCACGTCGGCAGCGCCGTCGCCGACGTCGCGACCGGCGACTTCGTGATCGCGCCGTTCATGTACAGCGACAACACCTGCGTCCACTGCCGCAACGGCGTCCAGACCTCGTGCGTGAACGGTGGCGGCTACACCGGCTGCCAGGCCGAACTGGTCCGCGTTCCGCAGGCCGACGGCACCCTCGTGACCGTGCCGGGCGAGGTCGACGACGACCAGCTGCCGCACCTGCTCGCCCTCTCGGACGTCTTCCCGACCGGCCACCACGCGGCGATCAGCGCCGGCGTGACCGCCGGATCGACGGTGGCCGTCGTCGGTGACGGCGCGGTCGGCCTCAGCGCTGTGCTGGCGGCCAAGCGGCTCGGCGCCTCCACGATCGTCGCGATGTCACGCCACGCCGATCGTCAGGAGCTGGCGGTCCGGTTCGGCGCCGACCACGTCGTCTCCACCCGCGGCAAGGAGGGCGCCGCCGAGGTGCGCGAGATCCTCGACGGCATCGGCGCCGATGCGGTGCTCGAGTGTGTGGGCACGGGCGGGTCGATGAAGCAGGCGTTCCTGTCCCTGCGCCCCGGCGGCGCGGTCGGTTACGTCGGCGTGCCCCATGACGTGGAGTTGAACGTCCCGGCGATGTTCGGCCGCAACCAGGCGCTCGCCGGTGGCGTGGCGCCCGTACGGAAGTACCTCGAGGAGTTGGTTCCCGAGGTGCTCTCGGGTGCGCTGCGGCCGGGCGCCGTCTTCGACCAGACGTTCGCGCTGGACCGGGTGTCCGACGCCTACCGGGCGATGGACGAGCGGACCTCGATCAAGGCAATGCTGCGCCCCTGACCGCCGTGCGTCCGAAGTCCCCGCGTCAGCTCACTTCAGCTGCGAGCTGGTCAAGCCCAGGATCCGGCGGGCCACGATGAGCTGCTGGATCTGCTGCGTGCCCTCGAAGATGTCGAGGATCTTGGAGTCACGCGCCCACTTCTCGAGGAAGGCGTGCTCGCTGTAGCCGAGCGACCCGGCCAGTTCGACGCACTTGAGCGTGATCGCGTTGCCCGCCCGACCGGCCTTGGCCTTGGCCATCGACGCCTGAAGGGAATTGGCTTGGCGGTTGTCGGCCATCCAGGCGGCCTCCAGCGTCAGCAGCAGCGAGGCCTCCCAGTCGGCCTCCATCTGCAGGAAGGTCGCCACCGCGTGCGGCTGGACCGCCGGAGACAGGTCGTAGTCGATCGTCATGCCGGCCTCCTCGATGAGGTCGCGCATGACCTCGAGCGAGGCCCGCGCACAGCCGACGGCCATGCCCGCGACGAGCGGGCGCGTGTTGTCGAACGTGGCCATCGCACCCGCGAAGCCCTTCGACACGTCGATGTCGGGATCGCCGAGCAGGTTCTCGGCCGGCACGCGGCAGTTCTCCAGCACGATCACCGCGGTGTCCGAAGCGCGGATGCCCAGCTTGTGCTCGAGTCGTTCGACGCGGATCCCCGGCGTCGACTTGGGCACGACGAACGACTTCACCGCGGCCCGCCCGAGTTCCTTGTCGAGGGTGGCCCACACGACGACGGAGTCGGACCGATCGCCGGAGGTGACGAAGATCTTCTCGCCGTTGAGGATGTAGTGGTCGCCATCCT
>CAYXFT010000198.1:0-5359 GCA_964464335.1 uncultured Aeromicrobium sp. | reverse complement strand
CGCCGCGGACCTCGCCGGTGGCCATCCGCGGGAGGTACTTCTCCTTCTGCTCCTGGGTGCCGTGCTGCATCAGCAGGTAGGCCACGATGAAATGGGTGTTGATGACGCCCGAGACGCTCATCCAGCCGCGTGCGATCTCCTCGACCACGAGCGCGTACGTGAGGATCGACTCGCCCAGCCCACCGAACTCCTCGGGGATCGTCAGACCGAAGACGCCCAGTTCCTTGAGGCCCTCGATGATCTCGGTCGGGTACTCGTCGGCGTGCTCGAGCTCCTGCGCCACCGGGATGATCTTCTCGTTGACGAACTCGCGGATCGTCTTGAGGATCTCGGACTGGATGTCGGTCAGTCCCTCGGTCGTGGCCAGACGTCCCATGGCGGTGCTCCTCGATGTCTCGGTCGGAATCCGCAGGCAGCCTACCCCTCGAGTTCCGCCAGCGAGCGTTCGAGGTGGTCGAGCAGGCGCTGCAGGCCCGGCAGCGTCTCGCGACACCCCACGATCCCGATGTCGAGGTACCCCTTGCGACCGATTAGCGTGACGTTGACCGCGAGCCCGTTCATCACGATCGACAGCGGATAGATCCCGTCGAGCCGCGCGCCGTTGAAGTAGACGTCCTCGGTGGGGCCGGGGACGTTCGAGATCACGATGTTGAACGGCGGGTGGGCGGCGTTCACGTACCCGGGCACCATCGTCAGCGCCATGGGCGACAGCCGCACCGCCGACACGGCGAGCACCTGCAGCGGCGAGAGCTGGTTCATCACGGACTTCGCGCGGCTGGACGACTCGGCGATCGCCGCGAGTCGGTCCGGTCCGTGCTCGAGGTGGGTGGCGAGGTTGACGATGATGGCGCCGACCTTGTTCCCGCCGGTGTCGGCGCCGGTGCGGCCGGCCTTCTCCTCGCGCAGGCTGAGCGAGACGGGGCACATCGCCGTCAGCGGATCGTTCGGCAGCGCGCCCAGTTCGAGCAGGTAGGTCCGGAACGCGCCCGCGACCATCGCGCACACGACGTCGTTGATCGTGACGTCGTAGGTGCGCGCCACGTCACGGATCCGGTCGATCGACCACGACTGCGCGGCGACGCGGCGGGCACCGGTGATCGGGCCGTTCAGGATCGTGCGCGGCGCGACGACGGGACTGACGTCGCGGTCGCGGACCAGGTCGACGCCCATCGAGAGGAGCGCCGGGCCCATCCCGACGACCTCCTTCGCGACCTGACCCCCGGCACCGATCGCACGCGCGGCCGCGCCCAACAGGCCTCCCCCGGCCGCATCGCTCGATCGCGTGGTCCGGTGCCAGGCGGCCTGGGAGTCGCGCGCGTCGGGATCGGTCGTGAAGGCGCGTCCGAGTGCCTTCATCGCGGTCACGCCGTCCATCAGCGAGTGGTGGGTCTTGCAGTACCAGGCGACGCGGCCGTCGGCGAGCCCTTCGATGACGTGGCTCTCCCACAGCGGACGGTTGCGGTCGAGCAACGTCCCGTGAAGTCGCGACGTCAGCGCGAGCAGTTCACGGACCCGGCCCGGACGCGGCAGTGCCGAGTGCCGGACATGGAACTCCAGGTCGACCTCGTCCTCGACGGTCCACTGGACCGCCCCCCGCACCAGGAACGGCGTCGCCGGATGCTTGCGGAACGTGGGATGGAGCGGCAGGCCCGAGCGCGTCAGCGCGACCAGGTCGCGGGCGAAGTCGGCACCGGCGTCCGGCGGCGGATCGAGCAACATCAAGCTGGCGACGTGCATGGGGTGGTCCCGGGTCTCGCCGAGGAGCCACATCGAGTCGGTCGGGGACATCAACGCCATGGGGCGGTCCCTCCTTGTCGTTGCGCTGCGGTATCAGGACGACAGTAGTAGCCTCCTGTGACGCAGGTCACAAAATCCTGCGAGCCACTTCCCCGAAAGGAGCGGTCATGTCCGTACCGTTCCGCCACACTCGTCGAGATCGCCTCGCGCCCGGTCGTCCATCGCCCGTCGGGCCGGCGATCGAACCGACGATCTTCCCGCGAACCAGCACCCGCGCCGCCGTGCTCGGTGCCACCTTGCGACACGGCGTCCGCCCGACGGTCAGCGCGTGGTCGCTGCTGCCGCTGCCGGTGTTCCCTCCGAACTTCGTCGAACTGGCCAGCGCGACCCTGCCCGACGCGCCGGGCACGACCCGTCACCGCGTGAACCTGCCTGACTGCGCCGGCGAGATCGTCACGGCGCCCGGCGTCGCGCACTCGGACCGCATCGTCCTGTACTTCCATGGCGGCGCCTTCTTCTCGTGTGGGCTCAACAGCCACCGTCGCATCGTCTCGCGGCTCTCGCACGCCGCGGACCAGCCCGTGCTGCACGTCGAGTACCGCCAGATGCCGCACGCCTCCGTCGCCACCTCGATCGCCGACGGCGTCGCGGCCTTCCGCTGGCTCCTGCAACGAGGCCATCGCCCCGAGGAGATCACGATCGCCGGGGACTCCGCCGGCGGCTACCTGGCCTTCAGCGTCGTCAGGGCCGTGCTGGATGCCGGGCTGGGTCGGCCCGCGGGCCTGGTGGGGATCTCGCCCCTGCTGGAGATCGATCCGGGGCCCAAGTCGGACCACCGCAACGCCCGGAACTGTCAGGCATTCTCCCCTGCGTCGCTGCGGCGGCTGGCCGCGAGCATCGCCCGGGTGGATCGCCGCACGGGCGCTCCGGACGGACGCACGTGTCCCGTCGACATGGACGTCGCCGACTTCCCGCCGGTGCTGCTGCACGTCGGCTCCCGCGAGATCCTGCTGCACGACTCGGAGCGCATGGCCAACACGCTGCTCGCGGCGGGTGTCGCGTGTTCGCTGCAGATCTGGACCGATCAGGTCCACGTCTTCCACGCCGCAGCCGGCTGGCTGCCCGAGGCACGCCTCGCCTTCGCCGAGATCGGCACGTTCGTCCGCGCGCTGGCCTGACGAGGTCAGTCGGCGCCGAGGGCCTCCTGCGGCACCCGGTGGCCGGCGAGGATCACCACGGCCAGACCGGCCAGGATCAACGCGATCCCGGCGTAGGTCAACCACGGCAGGGACTCGCCGAGCCACAGCGCCGCGATCAGCGCCGCTCCGGGGACCTCGAGCAGCAGCATCATCGAGACGACGATCGGCGACATCACCGCCAGCAGGTGGTTGAGGATCGAGTGCCCGAGGAACTGGGCGCAGATCGTGACGACGACGATCAGCGCCCAGGCGCGCGCCGACCAGCCGGACAGGGGCACCCCGGTGGCCAGGCAGGCGGCCAGCAGGATCGCCGAGCAGATGCCGTAACAGACGAACGTGTAGGCCGTGGTCGACAGCGACTCCCGCACTCGCGCGCCGACGACCATATAGATCGCCGCGAAGAGACCGCCTGCGAGGGCGAGCAGGTCACCCAGGATCGCGTCGCGCGACACTCCCAGGTCGACGCCGGAGATCGCGACGACGCCGACCACTGCGAGCACCGCGCCCCCGACCACGGCCGGCGCGGCGCGAGTCCCGCGCAGCGCGTCGAGCGTCAGGACGAACAGGACCTGCATCGAGACGAGCGCCGTCGCCGCAGCGACCGACGTCAGCTTCAGTGCGGCGATCCAGGTCGCGAAGTGCGCCGCGAGCGCCGCCCCGGCCAGCACCGCGAGCAGCCACTGGTGCCGGGTCTGGCCGACGACCTGGCTGCGATGTCGGGTCAGCGCGAAGGGCGTGAGCAGTCCGGTCGCCATGGCGTTGCGCCAGAACGCGATCGCGAGCACCGGGGCGGCCGTCGCCGCCATGATCGGTCCGGAGAACGACACTCCGAGGATCGCGACCACGGCGAGCACCACATTCACCGAGACAGTCTCTCCCACGTCGCGCCCGGCCCGGCCGGTAGCCTCGGGACCGTGAGCAGCCAGCCGACCCGGATCTTCGTGTCCCGCATCGTGGGGCAGGCGGTCTTCGATCCCGTCGGCGACCAGGTCGGCAAGTTGCGCGACGTCGTCGTCGCGGTGCGCACCACGACACAGCGGCCCCGTGTGCTCGGTCTCGTCGTCGAGATCCTCGGTCGTCGCCGCGTCTTCCTGCCCGTCACCCGCGTGACCTCGATGGATTCGGGTCAGATCATCACGACGGGCGTGCTGAACCTGCGTCGCTTCCAGCAGCGCTCCACCGAGACGCTGGCCGTCCACGAACTGTTCGACCGCCACGTCACCCTCGACGACGGCACGCCCGCGACGCTCTATGATCTCGCGATCGAGCAGGACCCGCGCCGCGACTGGTACGTCTCGAACGTCGCGGTTGCCGAGCACGCCAAGCGCTTCGGCCGCCGCGGCACCAGCCACGTGCTGTCGTGGGACGAGGTCCGCGGACTGGCCAGCGAGACGGCCGCCCAGGGTGCCACCCACCTGCTGGCCACGATGGACGAGATGCGCCCGGCCGACCTGGCCAACGCCCTGCGCGACCTGTCCCCCAAGCGTCGGATGGAGATCGTCGCCGAACTGGGCGACGAGCGACTCGCCGACGTCCTGGAGGAGATGCCCGAGCGCGTCCAGGTCGAGATCCTCAGCGTCCTCGACCCCGAACGCGGTGCCGACGTGCTCGAGGAGATGAACCCGGACGACGCCGCCGACCTGATCGGCGAGCTGCCCGCCCAGACCGCCGAGCAACTGCTCAACCTGATGGAGCCCGAGGACGCCGACGACGTCCGGCGGCTGCTGTCCTACGAGGAGCGCACGGCCGGCGGCATGATGACGACCGAGCCCGTCGTGCTGGCACCCGACGCGACGATCGCCGACGCGCTGGCGATGATCCGCGAGCCCAAGCTGATTCCCGCCCTCGCCTCGATGGTCTACGTGTGCCGACCGCCGATCGAGACTCCGACGGGCCGCTTCCTCGGTGCGGCGCACTTCCAGGCCCTGCTGCGCGAGCCACCCTCGACCTTGGTCAGCCAGATCGTCGACAACGACATCGACTGGCCCCGGCCGACCACCAGCCTGGCCGAGGTCGCCGGCCTGCTCGCCGCCTACAACCTCGTGGCCCTGCCGGTCGTCGACGAGAACCAGCACCTGCTCGGCGTCGTGACGATCGACGACGTGCTCGATCACCTGCTTCCCGAAGGGTGGCGTGAGAATGGCTGAGCGCGAACGCGAGCGGCTCGACCAGCCGCGCGACCTGCGCCGGGGACTGCGACCTCGGCGCGAGGCCGACCCCGAGCGGTTCGGCCGCTTCGCCGAGGCCACCGCCCGGTTCATGGGCACCGCGCGGTTCCTGGCGTGGATGACGGTGTTCATCCTGATCTGGATCGTGTGGAACGTGCCGTGGGGCCCCGACCGGCCACGTTTCGACGACTACCCGTTCATCTTCCTGACGCTCATGCTGTCGCTGCAGGCGTCGTACGCCGCCCCGCTGATCCT
>CAYXFT010000197.1:0-5386 GCA_964464335.1 uncultured Aeromicrobium sp. | reverse complement strand
CTTCCGCGGCAACTCCGGCAAGGCCGGACTGCTCGCCGCGCAGGTCGACGAGAAGGTCGTCACGGCGCTGTGGGAGTACCTGGAGGCGAACCCAGGCGCGTCGATCTCGATCGACCTCGAGTCGCGCACAGTCAGCGCCGGCGAGGGAGTCGACCGGATCGAGGACTCCTTCACGATCGACGACTACACGCGCTGGCGCCTGCTCGAGGGACTCGACGACATCGGCATCACGCTGGGCCACGAGGACGACATCGCCGCGTACGAGGCGAAGCGTCTGGCCTTCAAGCCGGCCACGCTCTGAGAGTGCCGCGCGGTTCGGTGCTCGCGGAGCCGCGCGGTACTAGGGTCGTCCCATGACCCGCACGCGACCCCTGCCCCCGGTGCTCCGGGTGGTGGTGGGCATCCTGCGGCCGATCTTCATGGTCGTCACGAAGCGTGACTGGCGCGGTGCCGAGAACCTGCCCACCTCAGGCGGCTACGTGCTCGCGCCGAACCACCTGTCGTACGTCGATCCGTTCATGATCGGGCACTGGATGGTCGACCACGACATTCCACCGCGGTTCTTGGTCAAGGACCCCCTGTTCACGGTCCCGGTCATCGGCTGGCTGCTGCGCAAGGTCCGTCAGATCCCCGTCTACCGGGGCACCGCCGGCGCGGCCGACTCGCTCAAGGCCGCGATCGAGGAGGTGCGCTCGGGAGGCATCGTCGCGATCTACCCCGAGGGCACGATGACCCGCGACCCCGACGGCTGCCCATGACCGGACGCACCGGAGCAGTGCGTACCGCGCATGCGACGGGGGCTCCGCTGGTGCCGGTCGCGCAGTGGGGACCGCAGGCGATCATGTGGCCCTACCGCCGCGAGTTCAAGCTGTTCCCGCGCAAGACCATGCAGGTGGTGGTCGGCGCGCCGCTCGACCTGTCCGGACTGGGCGAATCGCCCACCGACGCGCAGCTGCACGCGGCCACCGACGAACTCATGAACGCCATCACCGCACTGCAGGCGCAGCTGCGGGGCGAGCTGCCCGCCGGGCCGCGGATCGACGTGCGTGAACTGAAGAAGCCCAAGACCCGATACGAGGAGAACTGACGTGGTCACTGCTGCAGTCATGGGGGCGGGTTCGTGGGGGACGGCCTTCTCGATCGTGCTCGCCGACGCCGGTCACGACGTCCGCCTGTGGGGCCGGCGCGACGAGACGTGCGCGAACGTCAACGAGCGCCACGAGAACACCGAGTACCTGCCGGGCATCGAACTGCCGGTCGCCGTGCGGGCCACGGCCGACCCGGCCGAGGCGCTCGCCGACGCCGAGCTGGTGATCCTCGCGGTGCCCTCGCAGACGCTGCGGGCGAACCTCGTGGCCTGGGGCGACCACATCGAGCCGTCCGCCGTGATGATCAGCCTCATGAAGGGTGTCGAGCTCGGTTCGCACCAGCGGATGAGCGAGGTCATCGCCGAACTGACGGGTGCCGGACCCGAGCGGATCGCCGTGATCAGCGGGCCCAACCTGGCCAAGGAGATCGCCCGCCGCGAACCGGCGGCCAGCGTCGTCGCGTGTGAGGACGAGGCCACGGTCCTGCAACTGCAGAAGTTGTGCCACACGCACGCCTTCCGCCCCTACACGAACACCGACGTCATCGGCTGCGAGCTCGGTGGCACGATCAAGAACATCATCGGCCTGGCCGTCGGCGTCTGCGACGGTCTGGGCTACGGCGACAACACGAAGGCCTCGGTGATCACCCGTGGCCTGGCCGAGACCGCTCGGCTGGGCATGGCGATGGGCGCCGATCCGATGACGTTCATGGGGCTGGCCGGTCTGGGCGACCTCGTCGCGACATGCTCGTCGCCGCTGTCGCGCAACCGCACGTTCGGCGAGAAGCTCGGCCGCGGGATGACCGTCGAGCAGATCACCGCCGAGACCCGTCAGGTCGCCGAGGGCGTCAAGTCGTGCACGTCGGTCGCCGAGCTGGCCCACCTGCACGGCGTCGACATGCCGATCGTTGACCACGTTCGCGCCCTCGTCGACGGGACCATGACTCCCGCCGAGCTCGTCAACGCCCTGCTCGGCCGCTCGACCAAGCCCGAGGTCCGCTGAATCGATCCCCCTCCTGGGAGGACTCGTGCGGCAGGGCCGCATCGAGCACGGGTGGACTTCTGCCGAGTTCGCGGCGCGACTGGGAGTCTCGGTGCCCACCTTGGTCAAGATCGAGAAGGGCAGCCCGAGCGTGGCGATCGGGACCGTGTTCAACGCTGCCGAGTTGGTCGGGGTCGATCTGTTCGCCCCGACGAGCGAGGAGGTTGCACGGTTGCGTCATGAACGGCGCCAGGTCCTCGCACTTCTTCCCCGTCGCGTCCGCGTCGCGTCCGAGGATGATCCTGATGTCGACTTCTGATCGCGCCTACGTCTGGACGTGGCTCCGCGGTTCCGCGACTCCGGTCGTCGCCGGCCTGGTCGAGCGCCATCGCTCCGGAGCACTCCGATTCGCCTATGCCCGCTCCTACCTCGCACGACCCGACGCGATCAGCCTCTACGGTCCGGAGTTGCCGCTCGTCGGGGGCTGGATAGAGCCCGCGCACGGGCTCACGATGGCGTCGTGTCTGCGTGACGCGTGCCCCGACGCGTGGGGGCAGCGGGTGATCGTGAACCAGATCGCGGGCCAGATGGGACTCGGCGCCGAAGTCGAATCCTTGGACCAGATCGCGTACATGCTGCGGTCGGGGACGAATCGGTTCGGAGCTGTCGACTTCCAGTTCGACCCCGACGTGTACACGCCCCGACTCGGCACGGCGCCCCTGTCGGACATGCTCGCTGCCGTCGATGACGTCGAAGCGGGAATCGAGTTGCCGGCGCCCATCAGCGACGCACTGGTGCATGGCACGTCGATCGGTGGCGCGCGCCCGAAGATCCTGCTGCACCACGGCGGTGACGAGTTCATCGCGAAGCTCTCCACCTCGACTGATCCGTATGGCGTGGTCAATGCCGAGGCGGCGTCGCTGGCCTTGGCACGCCGGGCAGGGATTGACGTGCCGGACTCGCGCATCGAATCGGCGGCGGGCCGCGACATACTTCTCGTGCGGCGTTTCGACAGGCGTGCCGACGGTGGTCGCCGCCACGTCGTGTCGGGGCTCACCATGCTCGGTCTGGACGAGATGCTGGCTCGCTACGCGACCTACCCGGACCTGCTGGACACCTTGCGCCTTCACTCCGCAAAGGCGGCATCAGTGGGCCCGACGTTGTTCACCCGCATCGCGTTCAACATCGCGATCGGGAACTCCGATGACCATGCACGCAACCACGCTGCCTTCTGGGACGGTGACAGCCTTGAACTGACGCCTGCATACGACCTGTGCCCGCAACCGCGCTCGGGCGAGACCGTGCTTCAGGCGATGGCCTATGGTCGCGGCGGGCAACGCGACAGCAACTTTGCCACGCTGATTTCTGTGCACGGTGAGTACGGCCTGACCCGCTCGGAGGCCGGGCAGGCGGTCGACCGGATCGTGGGCACGATCGCAGACTCGTGGGACGAGGCCGCGGATGCGGCTCGGGTCACCGCGGCGGACCGCCGTCTCCTGCGCGGGATGCAGATCCTGAACAAGACCGCGTTCTACGGATACCGTTCCACTGGCTCGTGAAGGTTCAGCGCGCGCCGAGGGCTTGGTCGATGTCTGCCCAGAGGTCCTCGACGGCCTCGATGCCGACGCTCAGCCGGATCAGTCCGGCCGGGATCGAGTCGGGTTCGGCGCCGTGGCGACGCCGTCGCTCCCACGTCGACTCCACGCCGCCGAGACTCGTCGCGTGGGTCACCAGTTCGCTCGCCTCGGCGACCCGTTGGGCCTCGTCGCCGTCGGTGATCACGAAGCACACGATCGTGCCGAAGCCGGGGTAGCGGACCTCGTCGACGGCCGGGTGCCCGGCGAGCCGGTCGGCGATCTCGCGGGCGTTGGCCTCGGCGCGATCGAGGCGCACCGCGAGCGTCCGGATCCCGCGGGTCGCCAGGAAGCACTCCAGCGCACCGGGGATCGCACCGCGTTGGCTGCGGTGGGCGACCAGCGCCGCCTGCAGGTCCGCGTCGCGGGTCACGGTGGCGCCCAGGACGAGGTCGCTGTGACCGGCCAGCAGTTTCGAGGCCGAGTGCACGACGATGTCGGCGCCGTACTCCAGCGGCCGCTCGCGCAGCGGGGTGCGGAACGTGTTGTCGACCGCGACGATCGCGCCCGCGGCCTTCGCCGCCGGGACGAGCACCGCGAGGTCGCCCACCTCCATCGCGGGGTTCGTCGGGGACTCCAGCCACACCAGGGCCGCACCCTCGAACGCCGCGATCGACGCCTCGGTGTCGGACGGATCGATCAGGCGCAGGTCCCACGGACCGCTGCGCACGAGATCGGTGGTGCCGTTGTAGCCGTGCCGGGGCACGACGACCGTCGCACACGCCGGTGCGAGGTCCACGACGGCGGCGGCTGCGGCGATGCCCGACGCGAACGCCAGGGCCGTGCCACCCTCCAGCACGCCGATCGACGCCTCCAGGGGCTCGTAGGCGGGATTGCCGTGGCGGCCGTACTCGTGGTCGCCGCCGGCCACGAACGCGCTGGCCATGGTGATCGGGGCGTTGAGGGGCTCGCCCGGCGACTTCGGCGGACGACCTGCGGTGACGGTCATGGTCTCGGGTTGCATGGTTCCAGTGTCGCCGACCGGTACGCTCGGTCCCGATGCGCACCACTCTCGCCGTCGTCTTCGGGGGCCAATCCAGCGAGCACGGCGTCTCCTGCCTCACGGCACGCGAGGTGCTGGCCGTCGTCGACCGTGAACGTTACGACGTGGTCCCGATCGGCATCACCCTCGACGGCCGGTGGGTCCAGGAGACCGCCGACTGGCCCGACCTCGAGGATGGCTCCCTGCCCTTCGTGCGCGACGGACTGCCGCCGCTGCCCTGGGACCGGATCCGCGAGTTCGACGTCGTGTTCCCCCTGTTGCACGGTCCGTGGGGCGAGGACGGCACGATCCAAGGCCTCTTCGAGATGGCCGGCGTCCGCTATGTCGGCGCGGGCGTGCTCGCCAGCGCCGTCGGCATGGACAAGCCCTTCACCAAGACCGTGTTCTCGGCCGCAGGACTGCCGCAGTTGCCGTACGTGACCATCCAGCCGTGGGAGTGGGACGCCAAGCGCGAACGCGTCGAGGCCCGCATCCACGCGCTCGGTTTGCCGGTGTTCGTCAAGCCCAGCCGGGCCGGCTCCAGTTCGGGCGTCACGCCGGTGCAGGAATGGGACCAACTGCAGGCGGCGATCGAGGACGCCCGCCGGTTCGATCCCAAGGTGATCGTCGAGGCCGCCGCCCACGGCAAGCGTGAGGTCGAGTGCGCCGTGATCCAGGACGAGCGGGGCATGCCGATCGCC
>CAYXFT010000196.1:0-5419 GCA_964464335.1 uncultured Aeromicrobium sp. | reverse complement strand
GTGATCCCGCACATCACGAACGAGATCAAGGAGCGGATGCTGTCGATGGCCGGTCCCGACATCGATGTCGTGATCCACGAGATCGGCGGCACGGTCGGCGACATCGAGAGCCAGCCGTTCCTGGAGTCGGCCCGCCAGGTCCGCCAGGAGGTCGGCCGCGGCAACGTGTTCTTCCTGCACGTCTCGCTCATCCCGTACATCGGTCCGTCCGGTGAACTGAAGACCAAGCCGACCCAGCACTCGGTCGCCGCCCTGCGCTCGATCGGTATCCAGCCCGACGCCATCGTGTGTCGCTCGGACCGCCCCGTCCCCACCGGCGTGAAGCGCAAGATCTCGCTCATGTGCGACGTCGACGAGGAGGCCGTGGTCGTGGCGGTGGACTCTCCGTCCATCTACGACATCCCCAAGGTGCTGCACTCCGAGGGGCTCGACGCGTACGTCGTCCGCCGACTCGACCTGCAGTTCCGTGACGTCAACTGGACCGAGTGGGACGCCCTGCTCGAGCGCGTGCACAACCCCGCCGAGGAGGTGACGATCGCGCTCGTCGGCAAGTACATCGACCTGCCGGACGCCTACCTGTCGGTGGCCGAGGCCCTGCGCGGCGGCGGCTTCGCCAACGACGTCCGGATCAAGGTCCGCTGGGTCCCCTCCGACGAGTGCGCGACCGAGACCGGTGCCGCACAGCACCTCGGCGACGTCGACGGGATCTGCGTGCCCGGCGGCTTCGGCATCCGCGGCATCGACGGCAAGATCGGCGCGCTGACGTTCGCCCGGACCCACAAGAGCCCCGTCCTGGGCCTGTGCCTGGGCCTGCAGTGCATGGTCATCGAGTACGCCCGCACCGACCTGGGCATCGAGGACGCCAGCTCGTCGGAGTTCGATCCGGACACCGAGCACCCGGTCATCGCCACGATGGCCGAGCAGCAGGCCTTCGTCGAGGGAGCCGGCGACCTGGGCGGCACGATGCGTCTCGGCCTGTACCCGGCCAGCCTCCAGCGCGGCAGCATCGTCGCCGAGCTGTACGGCTCGGACAAGGTCGAGGAGCGCCACCGCCACCGCTACGAGGTCAACAACGCGTATCGCGAGCAGCTGGAGCAGGCCGGGCTGGTGTTCTCCGGTACGTCGCCGGACTCGACCCTCGTGGAGTTCGTCGAGCTGCCGCGCGAGGTGC
Source organism: uncultured Aeromicrobium sp. (assembly GCA_964464335.1). Classification (GTDB taxonomy): domain Bacteria; phylum Actinomycetota; class Actinomycetes; order Propionibacteriales; family Nocardioidaceae; genus Aeromicrobium. Next base: position 4,248 of record CAYXFT010000196.1, on the reverse strand, counting down.
ACCCGTTCTACGTGGCGACGCAGGCCCATCCGGAGCTCCGGTCGCGGCCCACGCGCCCGCACCCGCTGTTCCGCGGTCTGGTCAAGGCCGCGCTGACGCGCAAGCTGGAAGCGCGCCTGCCGGTCCAGGACGCCTGAGCGTGCGCCGATGACCGATCATCCGCGGCTGCCGGGCCGAGTCACCGGACACGTCGAGGCCACCTCGGGCTCGTGGCCGCTGGCGCACCGCGAGGTCGGGTTCGAGAATCCCTACCTGACCCTCACGGTCGACACGATCGTCGGCGCCGACGGCGCGGAGCATCCCCGTGTCGTGGTCCATCCGCGGGGCGCGGTCGGCGTCGTCGCGATGGACGAGGAGCGACGGATCCTGCTGGTCGAGCAGTACCGCCACCCGATGGGTCGACGGATGCTGGAGATCCCGGCCGGTCTCAGGGACGTCGAGGGTGAGTCCGCCGAGCAGGCTGCGGCGCGCGAGCTGGCCGAGGAGGCCGACGTCGTCGCGGACACGTGGCGCGAGTTCCTCACCATCGCCCCGACGGTCGGGTACTCGACCGAGACGATCACGGTGTTCCTCGCGACCGACCTGCGGAGCGTGGCCGAGGCCGATCGCACCGAGCGTGAGGCGGAGGAAGCCGACATGACGCAGTGGTGGGTCGATCTGGACGACGCCGTGGCGGCCGTGCTGGACGGTCGCATCGTCGACGCCAAGACCGCCGTGGCGATTCTGGCGGTGGCGCGCGGGTGACCGGCGCGGGCGTGGACCGGGTCGTCGCGGAGTACCTCTCGCACCTGTCCGTCGAGCGAGGACTCGCCGACAACACGCTGGCCTCCTACCGTCGTGACCTGACCCGGTACGCGGGCTTCGTGGCCTCACGCGGGATCGACGCACCGGCTGCGATCGCCGAGACCGACGTGACGGCGTTCGTCACGGCGCTGCGTCACGGCGACGAGGATCACGTCCCGCTGGGCACCTCCAGCGTCGCGCGCACGGTCGTCGCGGTCCGTGGATTCCATCGGTTCTGCCTGCGGGAACAACTGGTCACCGTCGACGTGTCGGCGGCGGTCAAGCCGCCCCGCCCGGCCTCGCGACTGCCGAAGGCGATCCCGCTGTCCGACGTCGAGGCCATCCTGGCCGCGGCGGGGGAGCCGGGCACCGCGCTGGCCCTGCGCGACCGGGCGTTGCTGGAGATCCTCTACGGCACCGGGGCGCGGATCTCCGAGGCCGTGGGCCTCGACGTCGACGACATCGACCTGCAGACGTCGTCCGTGCTGCTGACCGGCAAGGGCTCCAAGCAGCGGATCGTGCCCTTGGGCTCGTTCGCGCGCGACGCCATCGAGACGTACCTCGGCACGGGTCGCCCTGCGCTGACGGCGACGGGCGGCAGTGGTCCGGCGGTCTTCCTCAACTCGCGCGGAGGCCGGCTGTCACGCCAGAGTGCGTGGACGGTGCTGACCAAGGCCACGGCGCGTGCCGGAGTGACGGCGGACGTCTCACCGCACACCCTGCGGCACTCGTTCGCGACCCACCTGCTCGACGGGGGAGCGGACGTGCGCGTGGTCCAGGAGTTGCTCGGTCACGCCTCGGTCACCACGACCCAGATCTACACGCTCGTCACGATCGACACGTTGCGAGAGACGTACGCGGCGTCCCACCCTCGGGCGGTGAGGTGAGCGGTACAGTGACCGTCATGCCCAGTTCGGACCTCGGCCCCACCGGCCGCCCACAGCCCGATCTGCCCGAGCCCGGTCCACGCACCACGCAAGGCCCCGCCGTCGTCCTGTCGATGTGCAACCAGAAGGGCGGCGTGGGCAAGACGACCACGACGATCAACCTCGGTGCGGCGCTCGCCGAGACCGGCCGCCGAGTGCTGCTGCTGGACTTCGATCCGCAGGGCTCGATGACGGTCGGACTGGGCTACAACGCCCACGAGATCGAGCAGAGCATCTACCACGTGCTCATGGACCGCGAGCTGTCCCTGAAGGACATCATCATGGACACCAAGGTCGAGAACCTCGACCTCGTCCCGGCCAACATCGACCTGTCGGCCGCCGAGATGCGCCTCGTGACCGAGGTGGGCCGCGAGCAGGTGCTCGCGCGGGCCCTGCGGGACGTCCGCCAGGACTACGACGTGATCCTGATCGACTGCCAGCCGTCGCTGGGTCTGCTCACCGTCAACGCGCTGACGGCGTCGGACGGCGTCATCATCCCGCTCGAGTGCGAGTACTTCGCCCTGCGCGGCGTGGCGCTGCTCAACGAGACGATCGAGAAGGTGCGTGACCGCACGAACTTCGACCTGCGGGTCATCGGGTTGCTCGGCACGATGTACGACAGCCGTACGCTGCACGGGCGCGAGGTGCTGCAGACGCTGGTCGACGGGTGGGGCGAGCAGGTCTTCCACACGGTCATCCGACGCACGGTGAAGTTCTCCGACTCCACCGTCGCGGGCGAGCCGATCACCGAGTACGCCCCGACCTCGCCGGGTGCGGAGGCCTACCGACAGCTCGCCAGGGAAGTGTTGCAGCGGTGCCCCGACGCGTGAATCTGCCCGGTGCGGACGAGCTGTTCCGGCCCACCGCACCGAACCATCGGGACGAGAGCAGCCCGTCGGTCCCGCCCTCGGGCAGCGGCCGGGTCAAGCACGACGAGAAGATGACCGTCTACCTCACGGCCGACGAGCTCATGGCGATCGAACAGGCCCGGCTCGAACTGCGCTCGGTGCTCGGCCGCAAGGTCGACCGCGGCCGACTGGTCCGCGCCGCGATCGCCGGCGCCCTGGCCGATCTCGAGACCCGCGGCGCCGACAGCGAACTCGCCCGCCGGCTCGGCGAGGAATGAGCGCAGCGGTGTCCGTCACCGAGCCGCCCTCCGCCGAGGCCATCGCCGCACCCGACGCAGGATTCTCCGTCTCGCTCGGCAACTTCGAGGGACCGTTCGACCTGTTGCTCCAACTGATCTCCAAGCACCAGTTGGACATCACCGAGATCGCCCTGTCGGTCGTGACCTCCGACTTCATCGCGTACACGCGCGAACTGGAGGACGACCTCGAACAGACGACCCACTTCCTGCTGGTCGCCGCCACCCTGCTCGACCTGAAGACCGCGCGTCTGCTGCCGCAGGCCGAGGTGGAGGACGAGGAGGATCTCGCGCTGCTCGAGGCTCGCGACCTGTTGTTCGCCCGCCTCATGCAGTACCGCGCGTTCAAGCTGGTCGCCGCATTCCTGGCCGAACGGTTCGAGAACCAGCAACTGCGCCATCCGCGCGCCGTGACGCTCGAGCCGCGCTTCGCCAGCCTGTTGCCCGAGGTCCAGATCAACGCGACCGCGCAGGACCTGGCCGACCTCGCCGCGGCAGCACTCGCGCCCAAGTTGGCGCCGCTGGTGTCATTGGCCCACCTGCACGCGCCGGCGGTCAGCGTGCGCGAGCAGGCGCACCTGGTCGTCGACCGGCTCCGTCGCGAACACTCGTTGACCTTCCGCGCCATCACGCAGGACGCCCCGGACGGGATGACCAAGGTCGCCCGGTTCCTGGCGCTGCTGGAGTTGTTCCGCGAGGGGATGCTGTCGTTCGAGCAGGCCGAGCCGCTCGGTGAGTTGACGGTCCGCTGGACCGGCTCGGAGGAGGGCGACATCGACGTCGGCGACGAGTTCGACGAACCCACGCTGACCGACGACGACCAGACCGACCCGACGACCGGAAGTGACGATGAGCGAGATTGACGAGCAGATCGACCCCGTCGAGTTGCGACCCGCGCTCGAGGCCGTACTGATGATCGCCGACGAGCCGCTCGACCATCTGGCGCTCGCCCAGGCCGTCGGTCACCCGCCGGCGGAGGTCGAGGAGGCGCTGCGCGGGCTGGCCGCCGAGTACACCGAGCAGGGCCGCGGGTTCGAACTGCGCGAACTCGCGGGTGGCTGGCGGTTCTACAGCCGCGAGCAGTACGCCGACGTGGTCGCCGCCTTCGTGCTGGAGGGTCAGCACGCCAAGCTCAGCCAGGCCGCCCTGGAGACGCTGGCGGTGGTGGCGTACCGCCAGCCGATCAGCCGCTCGCGAATCTCGGCGATCCGGGGCGTCAACGTCGACGGGGTCGTCCGCACGCTCGTGACCCGCGGGCTCATCGTCGAGCTCGGCAACGACGCGGAGACCGGCGCGATCCTGTACGGCACCACGAACTACTTCCTCGAGCGGATGGGCCTGGGCAGCTCGTCGAGTCCGCCCAGGCCCATCCGCTCGAGGAAGTAGTTCGTGGTG
>CAYXFT010000195.1:0-5419 GCA_964464335.1 uncultured Aeromicrobium sp. | reverse complement strand
GCCACGAACCCCGAGCGTGCGACCAACAAGGAGTCGATCATCGACCTGGTCGAATCGGTCTTCGCCCCGTGGTCGGCCGAGAAGCTCCTGACCAAGCTCGCCGAGATCGGCATACCCGCCGGGAAGGTCCGGACCATCGACGAGGTGTTCGACTGGGACCAGACGCTGAGTCAAGGCCTGCTCATCGACGTCGAGCACACCTCGCTGGGCACGCTCAGCCTGCCGGGCCCTGCGTTGCGCTTCTTCGACAGCCACGGCCACGAGGTGACCGAGACGTTCCACATCGCGCCGCCGGTGCTGGACGAGCACGGCGAAGCGATTCGTGGCTGGTTGAACGAGGACGCATGACGACCCGTCTGACTGCCCTCGACCTGCTCGAACTCGTCCTCGACCCGGGGACGTTCAAGAGCTGGGACGAACCGATCGACGCCACGGGACACTCCGCGTCGTATCGGGCCGAGTTGGCCGCAGCGGCCGAACGCAGCGGATCTGACGAATCGGTCCTCACCGGTTCGGGTACCGTCCGGAGTCGGCCCGTGGCCGTCGTCGTGAACGATTTCCGCTTTCTCGCCGGCTCGATCGGCGAAGCCAGTGCGCGCCGGATCGTCGCGGCCGTGCGGCGGGCTACCTCCGAAGGACTCCCCCTGCTGGCGGCGACCGCCTCCGGCGGAACACGCATGCAGGAGGGCACCCCCGCGTTCGTCCACATGATCGACATCGCGCGAGCGATCATGGAGCACCGCGAGGCGGGACTGCCGTACCTGGCCTACCTGCGGCACCCGACCACCGGTGGCGTGTTCGCCTCGTGGGGTTCGCTCGCGCACGTGACCATCGCCGAACCCGGCGCACTGGTCGGATTCCTCGGACCGAAGGTGTACGAGGTGCTCAACGGGCGGCCGTTCCCTCCCGACGTGCAGACCTCGGAGAACCTCGCGGCCAAGGGCGTCATCGACGCGGTCGTGCCGCCCCAGGAACTGCCCCACGTCGTCGACGACGCCTTGCGCGTGCTGGTGGATCCGCCCGAGGCCCGCACCATCGTCAGTCGCTCCCCCGCGACCAGTCCACGCCGCTCCCGATGGGATTCGATCGCCCTGACGCGACGCGCTGAGCGCTTGGGAGTCAGGGACGTCTTGCGCCACGCCGCCGACGTAGTGGTTCCCCTGAGCGGGACCGAGAAGGGTGAGCGCGACGACACGGTCCTGACCGCCCTCGCCCGACTCGACGGCCAACCGTGCGTGGTGGTCGCCCAGGACCGGAGTCGGCAGCGTCACACGAGCATGGGCCCGGCGGCATTGCGTGAGGCACGGCGCGGCATGAAGTTGGCCGAAGAACTGGGAATCGCCGTGGTCACCTTCATCGACACCTCGGGGGCAGAACTGTCTCGCGAAGCCGAGGAAGGTGCCCTGGCAGGGGAGATCGCGCGCTGCATAGGACTGATGTCGGGCCTGCGCGTGCCCACCGTCTCCGTCCTGCTGGGACAGGGCTGCGGCGGCGGTGCGCTGGCCCTGCTGGCCGCGGACTCGACGATCGCTCTGGAGAACTCCTGGCTCTCTCCACTGCCTCCCGAAGGGGCGAGTGCCATCGTCTTCGGCGACACCGATCACGCCGAGCAGATGGCCGAGAGCCAGCACGTCGGAGCCTTCGACCTCTACGACGCCGGCGTCGTCGATCTCGTCCTGGCCGAACAGGACGACGACTCCGTCGAGTCCCTGAGCGTCGCCGTCGTCGGAGCCGTCGCCGAGCGACTCGCCGCGTTGCGACCGCACTGAACCACGGGAGGACCCATGCCGCACAGCGACGTCTCCGGCGTGCGCATCCACTACGAGGTCCGCGGCGACGGACCGCCCATGGTGCTGCTTCACGCCAATCCGTTCGACCACCGGATGTGGATGTTCCAGGTGGCGCACTTCTCCCGGTGGTTCACGGTCATCGCGATCGATCTGCGTGGCTACGGCGGCTCCGAGCGGGGACCGACCGACTTCGACCTGGCCGACCTCGTGGGCGATGTCGTCGGCGTGTGCCGCCGGGAAGGGGTCACCCGTACCGTCGTCGCCGGGGTGAGCGTCGGCTCCGGCATCGGTCTGCTGATGGCGCTCGAGCATCCCGAACTCGTCAGCGCCCTCGTGCTGGTCGGTGGCTCCAGCCGGGGCCCTGCGAAGTCTGACCTCATCGTGAGCGGGCTGCTCGAGGCCGCAGATGCGGGAACCCTCGAGACGTTCCTGTGGTCTCGGCTCCAGCGATACGTTGCACCCGGATTCGCCGAGACCCGTTTGGGCCACTGGCTGCTGCGCATGTTCGTCGAGGAAGGTGAGGGCCTCTCGGCCGAGACGATCGCCCAGTTCTATCGAGCGCGTCGCGAAAGCGACCTCACGTGCCGTCTGCGCGAGCTGCGGCTTCCGGTGCTGGTGCTCAACGGCGAGCACGACGTCTCACTCGAGGACGGCCGACGCACAGCGGCGCGCATCCCCCAGGCCAGCCACGTCGTCATCGCGGGCACCGGCCACGCGGCGTGCTTGGAGGACCCCGGCGCCTTCAACTCCTTGCTGACCAGCTTCCTGCGCACCCACGATCTGATGCCCGAGGACCACTCAGTCCACGACGACGTCCGTGGCCCGTCGTAGCCTGAGATGCTCGCGGCGGTCCACCGCCACGAGGATCACCGCAGCCAGCCAGCACGCGGCCGCGCCGACCGCGATCGCCCAGCCGGGCGCGAAATGCTCGCTGACCGCTCCGACCACCGGGCCCCCCAGCGGGGTGCTGCCGATGAAGCACAGCGACCACATGGCCATCACGCGACCGCGGTACTGGTCCTCCGTCGCCAGTTGGATCGTCGCGTTGCTCGTCGAGAGGAACGAGGCGCCGCCCCATCCGACGGCGACGAGCGCCGCCACGGCCAGCCAGAAGGTCGGCGCCAGGGCGAGTGCCAGCATCGCCGTACCGAACACGCTGACCGAGACCGCGATCGGCACCAACCCCGTCCGGCCGCGCCAGGCGACCGCCAACGCCCCCAGTACGGCACCGAGGCCCATCGCCGAGGTGAGCCATCCGTACGTTCGCGCGTCGCCGCCGAGTGTTTCTCGAGCCAGCAATGGCAACGTGATCGGAAACTCCCACGCCAGCGCCCCGACGAGCAGCAGCATGAGGCACGGCCAGAGAAGACGCGGATGCCGTACGACGTGACTCAGACCTTCCATCAACTGCTGGCCGGCGGAACCGTGGTGCTGTCGCCGGCGGGGCGGTCGGACGTCCATGAGCGCCAGCGCCACGAGCACCCCGGAGAACGAGATCGCGTTGATCAGGAAGCACCACCCGGTGCCCGCCACCGTGATGACGATTCCCGCGATCGCCGGCCCCACGGCTCGCGCGGCATTCAGAAGTGCACTGTTCAAGGAGACGGCGTTGCGCACGAGTTCGGTTCCCACCATCTCCGGCACGAAGGACTGGCGCGTGGGATTGTCGACGGCCGTCGCGATGCCGAAGACGATCGCGACGGCCATGACCCACGGCACGGTCACGACCTCCGCGAGCGTGAGGACTCCGAGCACCAGGGCGCAGAAGGCCATCACGCCCTGGGTGGCGATGAGCAGGTGACGTCGCGACACCCGATCGGCCAGAACACCGCCCCACGGCGCCAACAGGAGCACAGGTACGAACTGGGCGGCCACGACAGCACCGAGCACGGTCCCTGACCCGGTGAGTTCCAGGACGAGCCATCCTTGGCCGACCGTCTGCATCCACGTACCCGGAAGGCTCAACGTCTGGCCGAGGAAGAAGTTCCGGAACGCCGGAACCCTGAGCGCGGCGAAGGGGCCATCCCTCCGCACGGGTCGATGTCTCGTGGAATCCGGCGGCACAAATGCCACTGTATACAGTATGCGGGTTCGTCGCTCGTTGCGTGGTGGCATGATGCGCTGCGTGGCCCCCGCAGCGAGCCGACGCCCGACGATCCACGACGTCGCCGAGGAGCAGATCCGCGTCCTCGCGGCACGGTGATCTTGACGCATGAGTGGGAGGTGCGATGACGTCGAATCCGGGGCTGGTGCGGAAACTGGGCGCTGCTGACACGGTGGTGATCGGTCTGGGGTCGATGATCGGCGCCGGGATCTTCGCCGCATTCGCTCCCGCCGCCGAAGCCGCAGGGGCCGGGCTGCTGGTCGGTCTCGCGATCGCGGCGGTCGTCGCCTTCGGCAACGCGACCGCCTCGGCGCAGTTGGCCGCCCAGTATCCGACCTCGGGCGGCACCTACGTCTACGGTCGCGAGCGGTTGGGGCCGTGGTCCGGGTTCGTCGCGGGGTGGTGCTTCGTGGTCGGCAAGACCGCGAGCTGTGCGGCGATGGCGCTGACCTTCGCCGCCTACATCGCCCCGGACGGCTGGGAGAAGCCGGTCGCGGTGGCGGCGGTGCTGGCGCTGGCCGCCGTCAACTACGTGGGCGTCACCCGTACCGCGGGGCTGACCCGCATCCTGGTCGCCGTCGTGCTGCTCGTCCTGGCCCTCGTCGTGGTGCTCGGACTCACGGCAGGAGGTCCGGGCGGACACCTCCTGGACGAGGACGTGTTCGCCGAAGGTGCGTACGGGGTGCTCCAGTCGGCGGGCCTGCTGTTCTTCGCCTTTGCCGGATATGCCCGCATCGCGACGATGGGCGAGGAGGTCAAGGACCCCGGGCGCACCATCCCGCGGGCGATCACCACCGCCCTGGTCCTCGTGCTGGCGACCTACGCCGTGGTGGCGGTCACGGTGCTGCTGGTCCTCGGAGCAGGACCGCTCGCCGCCTCGACCGCGCCCCTGGTCGACGTCGTGGTCACGGTGGACGCGGCGTGGGCCGCGCCGGTCGTCCGGGTCGGTGCGGCCGCGGCGGCGCTCGGCGCGCTGCTGGCGTTGATGGCGGGTGTCGGCCGGACCGGCATGGCGATGGCACGCCACGGCGACCTACCGGCGTGGCTCGCTGCGGTGCATCCGAGATTTCGGGTTCCTCACCATGCGGAGATCGCCCTCGCGGTCGTGGCCAGCGTCCTGGTGGTGGCCGTCGACCTCCGTGGCGCGATCGGGTTCTCGTCGTTCGGGGTCCTGCTGTACTACCTGATCGCCAACATCTGCGCCTTCACGCAGGAACCCCGGCACCGTCGCTACCCCAGGGCACTTCAGGTGATCGGTGCGATCGGCTGCCTGGTCCTCGTCGTCACGCTCCCGGTCGCCTCCATCGTCGGCGGCCTGGTCGTGCTGACGGCGGGGATCGGGTACCGCCTCCTCGTGCTGGCTCGACGCAGGGTCTGAGGAGTCCTGCCGACGCCCACCGCGTGCCCATCCGAGTCCGGGTTCACCGCCTGTCAGCCCTCGGACACCTCGACCACGAGCTTGCCCCGGCTCTCGCCGGCGGCGAGTCGGGCGAATGCTGCGGGGGCATCGCGGAGTGGGTACACG
>CAYXFT010000194.1:0-5496 GCA_964464335.1 uncultured Aeromicrobium sp. | reverse complement strand
CGGACTGACCCGTGAGCAGGAGTTGCGTCGGCGCGTCGGACACACGCTGGCCGGTGCCGGACTGGTCGAGGTCACGACGTTGCCGTTCGTCGGACCGGCCGATCTCGACAAGCTCGGGCTGCCCCAGGACGACCCGCGTCGTGACCTGGTGCTGCTGGCGAACCCGCTGTCGAACGAGGAGCCGGGGCTCACGCCAACGCTGCTCGTCGGGCTGCTGCGCGCGGCCTCGCTCAACGTCGGACGCGGGCATTCCGTGGTCCAGATCGCCGAGACGGGCCGGGTCTTCGGCTTGCGTCCCGACGGCCCGGACGCGCCGATCCATGGCGTCGACCGCAGGCCCACGGTCGAGGAGCTCGCGGCGCTCGACGCCGCGCTGCCCGACCAGCCCCGGCACGTCGGCTTCGTGCTCGTCGGCGAACGCGAGCGGTCGGGCTGGGCCGGCACCGGCCGTCCGGTGGCCTGGTCCGACGCCGTCGCGATCGCGCGGCTCGTGGCCGAGAACCTGCACGTCGACCTGACCGTCACCGCAGGTGTCCACGCACCGTTCCACCCGGGTCGGTGCGCCGTGCTGTCGGTGGGCGACCGGGTCGTCGGTCACGCCGGCGAACTGCATCCGAAGGTCGCGGAGGTCCACGGCCTGCCGGGCCGGGTCGCCGCTGCCGAGCTCGATCTCGACGCCCTCATCGAGGCGGCACCGCTGATCGGGCCCAAGCCGCAGTTCTCGGCGTTCCCCGTGGCCAAGGAGGACTTCGCCTTCATCGTCGACGAGACGCTGCCCGCGGGCGCGTTGCAGGCCGTCGTCGCGGCGGCGACGCCCGTGCTGGAATCGGCGCGACTGTTCGACGTCTACACCGGCGACCAGGTGGGCGTGGGCCGCAAGTCGCTCGCCCTGCGGGTCCGGCTGCGAGCGGCCGACCACACGCTGACCGATGCCGAGATCAAGGCCGCACGCGAGCAGATCGTGGCAGCCGCGGCAACGCTCGGGGCCGAGCTCCGCTAACAGGTCGAGGCGCTCGCTTGGTGGTTGTATGAGGCCATGAGCGAGCACCTCGTCGACGTTGTCCGGATCGAGCACGACCTCCTCGGGGAGCGTGAGGTTCCGGGCGACGTCTATTGGGGCGTCCACACCCTGCGGGCACTGGAGAACTTCCCGATCACGGGTGTTCCGATCGCGATCAGTCCGTACCTTCCCCAGGCCCTCGCCGCGGTCAAGGAGGCCGCCGCCGAGACCAATCACGACCTCGGCCTGCTCGACGACGAGCGCTATGGGGCCATCGTGCAGGCCTGTCAGGAGATCCGTGCCGGCAGTCTGCACGACCAGTTCGTGGTCGACGTCATCCAGGGTGGCGCCGGCACCTCGACCAACATGAACGCGAACGAGGTCATCGCGAACCGTGCGCTGGAGATCCTCGGCCATCCGCGAGGCGCCTACGACGTCCTGCACCCGAACGAGCAGGTCAACCTCAGCCAGTCGACGAACGACGTGTATCCGACGGCCGTCAAGATCGCGGTCGTCAACGCCACGCACGACCTGATCGTGGCGATGGGCGATCTCGAGGAGGCGTTCCGCGCCAAGGCCGAGGAATTCCACGACGTCCTGAAGATGGGGCGCACCCAGTTGCAGGACGCGGTGCCGATGACCCTGGGCCAGGAGTTCGGCGCGTACGCGCTGATGATCGCCGAGGACCGGGCCCGATTGCGCGAGGCGGTCATGCTGCTGCACGAGATCAACCTCGGTGCGACCGCGATCGGCACCCAGCTCAACGCACCGGAGGGCTATGTCGAGCGCGCGTGCGACCACCTCTCGCGGATCACCCGACTGCCCCTGGTCACGGCCGTCGACCTGATCGAGGCCACGCAGGACTGCGGCTCATTCGTCCAGATGTCCGGGGTGCTCAAGCGGGTCGCGGTGAAGCTCTCGAAGATCTGCAACGACCTGCGGCTGCTGTCGTCGGGGCCGCGCGCGGGTCTGGGCGAGATCAACCTGCCGGCGCGTCAGGCCGGATCGAGCATCATGCCCGGCAAGGTCAACCCCGTGATCCCCGAGGTGGTCAATCAGGTGGCGTTCCAGATCATCGGGCACGACGTCACCGTCTCGATGGCGGCCGAGGCCGGACAGTTGCAACTGAACGCCTTCGAACCGGTCATCTGCTACTCGCTGTCGGCGGGGTTGTACCGGCTGCGGACGGCGATCGTCACCCTGACCGAACACTGCGTGAAGGGCATCACCGCCAATGTCGACCACCTCGCCACCGAGGTCGCGAACTCGATCGGTCTGGTCACCGCCCTGAACCCGTACATCGGCTACCAGGCCTCCACCGAGCTGGCCAAGGAGGCCCTGTTGACGGGACGCGGGGTGGCCGAGCTGGTCCTGGAGAAGGGACTGCTGCCCCAGGACGAGCTCGAGCGGATCCTCAAGCCGGAGACCCTGGCGCACCTCGGACCGAAGCCCGCCGACAACACCGGCGGCGTGTAGCCCCCGGATCGGGGCCCGTGAGCGGGTGTACGATCAAACCGTGAACCCTCAGGTGATCATCATTCGACAGCGCGTCTGAAGCACCATCTCAGACGCGCAGCCTCCCGTACCCGGGGGGCTTTTTTGTTGCACAGAACCCACGAGCTGAGCAGGAATCGGACATGAGCACGAGCTTCGGGAAGCACGACCCGGCGGACTTCCACGTCTATGACACGACGATGCGCGACGGCGCCCAGCAGGAGGGCCTGAACCTCTCGGTGCAGGACAAGCTGGCGATCGCCCAGCACCTCGACGACCTCGGTGTCGGCTACATCGAGGGCGGCTGGCCCGGCTCGAACCCCAAGGACACCGAGTTCTTCGCACTGGCCGCGAAGGAGCTCGACCTCAAGCACGCGACGCTCGCGGCGTTCGGGGCGACCCGCCGTGCCGGCGTGCCCGCGGCCGACGACGCGTTGCTCGGCGCCATCCGTGATTCGGGCGCGTCCGTCGCGACGCTCGTGGCGAAGAGCCACGACCAGCACGTCGAGAAGGCGCTGCGCACGACGCTGGAGGAGAACCTCGCGATGGTGCGCGACTCGGTGACCCACCTGCGCGAGGAGGGTCAGCGCGTCTTCCTCGACTGCGAGCACTTCTTCAACGGTTACCTCGACAACCGCGACTACGCGCTCGAGGTCGTGCGGACCGCCGCCGACGCCGGCGCCGAGGTCATCGTGCTGTGCGACACGAACGGCGGCATGCTGCCGCACCAGGTGGGCGAGATCGTCGCCGACGTCCTCGGTGCGACCGGTGCCCGGTTGGGTATCCACGCCCACAACGACACGGGTTGCGCGGTCGCCAACTCGATCGCCGCGGTGATGGCGGGTGCCACCCACCTGCAGGGTTGCGTCAACGGCTACGGCGAGCGCACCGGCAATGCCGACCTCGTCACGTCCGTCGCGAACCTGGAGTTCAAGCTCGACATGGACGTCATGCCCGACGGCGCCCTCGCGAATGCCACGCGCATCTCGCACGCGATCAGCGAGATCACGAACTATCCGCCGTCGGCGCGTCAGCCGTACACGGGCGTCTCGGCGTTCGCGCACAAGGCGGGCCTGCACGCCAGCGCGATCCGGGTCGATCCGGACCTCTACCAGCACATGGATCCGGCCCTCGTCGGCAACGACATGCGCCTGCTGGTCTCAGAGATGGCCGGCCGCGCGACGATCGAACTCAAGGGTCGTGAACTGGGCTTCGACCTGTCGGGTGACAACGCGCTGCTCACGCACATCACCGAGAAGGTGAAGTCGATGGAGCAGGAGGGCTACACGTTCGAGGCGGCGGACGCGTCGTTCGAGTTGCTGCTCACCGAAGAGGTCACGGGGAAGCGGCCCAGCTATTTCGAGGTCGAGTCGTGGCGGGTCATCGCCGGTTCGGCCGGGGACGGCGGCGCAGAGGCGATCGTCAAGGTGGTCGCCGGTGGCACGCGCACGGCGGTCGTGGGGGAGGGCAACGGCCCGGTCAACGCCCTCGACCACGCCCTGCGGCTGGCGATCGAGCAGATCTACCCCGACGTCGCGCAGTTCCACCTGATCGACTTCCGGGTCCGGATCCTCGATCAGGGTCACGGCACCGACGCGGTGACCCGGGTGCTCATCGAGACCACGGACGGCAAGAGCTCGTGGGTCACCGTCGGCGTCGGCCCGAACATGATTGAGGCGTCGTTCGAGGCCTTGGTGGACGCGCTCACGTTCGGCCTGCGCTCCCACGGCGTCGCGACGCCGTAGACGTCACGACGTGACCCGGTACCGCTCGATGTGTCGGGTGGGCGTGTCGAGGTGGCGGTCGTCGAGGTGGCCGTGGCTCTTCATGTTGTGGTGTTTGCGGCACAGGCATCGCAGGTTCGGCCCTGCGGTTTCGCCGCCTGAGTCGTGGTAGTCGATGGCGTGGTCGAGGTCTGTCTCATCCACGGGTGCTCGGCATCCGGCGACGCGGCAGGTTCCGTCTCTCCAGTGCAGTGCTTGTCGCAGTGATTCGGGTGGTCGGTAGGTCAGGACGGTGGTGTCGAGGACTTCTCCGACCGGGTCGAGGACCAGTCTGCGGAACACGGTGTGTTCGCTGGTCGCGAGTTCGCGCACCCAGGCGTTGCCGATCGGTTCGCCGTCACGGGTGAACCCCGGACCGTCGGTCAACCCGATCAGGTCGGTCGCCGGGATGCTGATGGCGATCTCGGCGCGAATGTCGGTCTCGGTGCCGGTGCATGAGGTGAGCCAGTGGCCGACCAGGTCGGCCTGCTTCTGATCCCGGGTCCGACGATCACGTTCACCTGTCTCCGGATCGACCTTGGGCAACGCCTTCGCCGCCTTGCGGAGCCGATCAGCCGCGGCGATCGCGACCCCAGTCGGCAGCAGGGCATACAACCACGAGGTGCCGTCATCGTTGCGGGAGACGCTGACGCGACGCTCATCGACCGCACGGGCGGTCTCGGCGGCAACCTGCTCGGCCTCCACCCGCGCCCGGAACCGCCGCAACCACGCCCGCAGTTCACCGACGGTGTGGGCGACCGCGTACTCGACCGCGGCATGCTCCAACAGGCTCCAACTTGCCGGCTCGGTGAGCCGCTCGGCGCAGTCGGCGATCGCGCCAGCCCTGGCGCCGTCGATGTCACCGTCGCGGAACGCCGACCAGGCCACCGGCGTCCGATCCCGCAGAGTCGACGCGTCGGAGATGACCGCCCAGACCCGCGCCTCGGTCACCTTCAGCGCCTGCGCCAGATCCAATGTCACCTCACGGCGGGCGAGTTCCTTGCTCAGCGGCATCTCATCGGTCCGGTCGATCTTGGCCACCTGCACCTCGTGACGGCCCAGTACGAAAGCCCATTCGGCGAACTCCGCCTGAGCACGCTGACGCCGCACGATCTCGCACGCCTCAGCCACCACCCCCGAACCCATGCACCCAACCTAGTGAGCCCCACCGACAGAAATGCAACGACGGCTGTGGGGACCTCCACTTCGGTGATCGAGTAGCCCCGGCGACCTCGCCCG
>CAYXFT010000193.1:4546-5535 GCA_964464335.1 uncultured Aeromicrobium sp. | reverse complement strand
GTCGGCTTCGAGGCCGTCAAGGAGGGCATCACGCAGGGCACCGACGTCGTCGTGATCGACACCGCGGGTCGCCTGCACACGAAGTCGGGCCTCATGGACGAGTTGGGCAAGGTCAAGCGCGTCGTGGAGAAGCAGGCACCGGTCACCGAGGTGCTGCTGGTCATCGACGCCACCACCGGCCAGAACGGCCTCACGCAGGCCCGGGTGTTCGGCGAGGTCGTCGACGTCACGGGCGTCGTCCTGACGAAGCTCGACGGCACCGCCAAGGGCGGCATCGTCATCGCCGTCCAGCGCGAGCTGGGTGTTCCGGTGAAGTACGTCGGCCTCGGGGAGGGCCCCGACGACCTCGCTCCGTTCGACCCGGCGGACTTCGTCGACGCGCTCCTGGGCTGAGTCACCTATTGCTGATGCAGATGTCCTTGAAGTGGGCCTTGCCGTACGTCGAGTCGCGGTACGCCGTCGTGAACGTCGAACAGTGCCGAGTGAAGGAGGCCCCGATGCGGCCGGTGAGCTCCAGCTTGAACCACCGCTTCAGCGGTGCGGAGTGCCACGTGTGCGTCCGCGTGAAGCTCGTGCCGTGGCTCTTGGCCGATGCGGGAACGGCCGTCACGAGCAGCAGCAGGACGGCCGCGGACAACAGGACGATGATGCGCTTCTTCACGGCGGAACCCCCCGGATCGAAGCCTGAAACTCTCACGTGCGCGTGAACGACAACACCGGCACTGGCTCGTCGTAACCTGCGTGAAACAAACCGCCGTGGAGGAAACCAAGACGAAATGTCGGGGGCGGCTCGCCGAAATCAGGGACGGCCACAGTGGCGGGCATGGATGGTTACTACGCTTGGATGCTCATGGCCACGGCCTTGGTGCTCATGATGACAGTGCCCGCGCTCGCACTGTTCTACGGCGGCATGAGTCGCTCGAAGTCGGTGCTGAACATGATGATGATGTCGTACTCGGCGATGGCCGTGGTCGGCATCATCTACGTGA
>CAYXFT010000193.1:0-4536 GCA_964464335.1 uncultured Aeromicrobium sp. | reverse complement strand
GTGATGTGGGGGTGGTCGACCTCGTTCGGCGGCACCGACGTCGCCGGCGTGTTCGGCAACCCCTTCACGACCTTCGGACTCAAGGACGTCCCCTGGGACTCCTACATCGGCGTCGCGTTCCAACTGACGTTCGCGGCGATCACGGTGGCGCTGATCTCCGGTGCCATCGCGGACCGGGTGAAGTTCTCGGCGTGGCTCGTGTTCATTCCGATCTTCGCGACCGTCGTGTACTTCCCGCTCGCGCACATGGTGTGGAACGCCGACGGCCTGATCTACGGCTGGGGTGCCTTCGACTACGCCGGCGGCACCGTCGTGCACATCAACGCCGGCCTGGCCGGTGGCATCCTGGCCCTCGTCGTCGGCAGGCGCCTGGGCTGGCCGCGCGAGCAGATGCGTCCGCACAACCTGACCCTCACGATGCTGGGCGCCGGTCTGCTCTGGTTCGGCTGGTACGGGTTCAACGTCGGCTCCATCGTGTTCCTCGAGGGTGACGGCGCCGAGAAGGACACGGCCCAGTTCATGAGCGAGACCGGCTTCACCTTCATGACCACGACCCTGGCCACCATGGCGGCTCTGCTCGGCTGGCTCGCCGTGGAGCGGGTCCTGCACGGCAAGGCCACGTCGCTGGGCGCGGCGTCGGGCGTCGTCGCGGGTCTCGTGGCGATCACCCCGGCCACCGGATCGGTCAGCCCCTTGGGCGCCATCGCCCTGGGAGCGACCGCCGGCGGCGTGTGCGCCTGGGCGGTCGGCCTCAAGTTCAAGTTCGGCCTCGACGACTCGTTCGACGTCGTCGGCGTCCACCTCGTCGCGGGTCTGCTGGGCACGATCCTGATCGGCTTCCTCGCCGCGCCCGACGCCCCGAACCCGGCCGCGGCCGACACCTCGGGCCTGTTCTACGGCGGCGGCTTCGACCAGCTCCTCGCCCAGCTCGCGGCAGCCGGCTTCGCCCTACTGTGGACCGGTGTCCTCACGACGATCATCGCCCTGGGCATCAAGTACACGATCGGCTGGCGTGTCGAGGAGGAGGACGAGGTCACCAACGGCATCGACTTCTCCGAGCACGGAGAGTCCGCCTACGACATCGCCGGTACTTCCGGCGGCATCCTCTGAGAACGGAGAATCACCACATGAAGCTCGTGACCGCAGTGATCAAGCCGCACAAGTGGGAAGAAGTCCGTGAGGCGCTCGCGGCATCGGGAGTGGCGGGCATGACCGTCACCGAGGCCAGCGGCTACGGCCAGCAGAAGGGCCACACGGAGGTCTACCGTGGCGCGGAGTACGACGTCTCCCTCGTCCCGAAGATCCGCCTCGAGGTCGTCGTGGACGACGCCGACGTCGAGAGCGTCGTCGCGACGGTGACCTCGGCTGCCCAGACGGGCAAGATCGGCGACGGCAAGGTCTGGGTCATCCCGGTCGACTCCGTCGTCCGGGTCCGCACCGGAGAGACGGACGAAGCGGCGCTCTGACCGCCGTACCGTTCCGCGGCCCCCGCCCTAGGGTGGGGGCCGTGGACGTACGTGAGCAGATGGCGCAGGCCCGGCAGGACCGGGGGGACGCCACTGACGGACTGCTGCGGCAGGCGTTCCACGAGGTCGCCGGCGATCACCAGACCGGTCTGGCCCTGATCGCGCTCGGAGGCTACGGCCGGGGACAGTTGTCACCGCACAGCGACGTCGACGTCGTGCTGGTGCACGCCGCGCACGTCGACGAGGCCGAGGTCGATGCGATCGCCGGTCGGCTGTGGACCGCGCTCTGGGACGCGAAGGTGCCGATCGACCAGTCGGTGCGCTCGCTCGACCAGATGGCGGAGTTGGCCCAGCAGGACTTCCGGGTCGCGATGGGCGTCATCGACGCGCGTCTGGTCGGCGGCGACGGCGGCGTGGTCGTGGCCCTGAGGTCGACCGTCCTGACCGGTTGGCGCCGCGACGCGAAGCGCCAGTTGGCGGCGGTGCGCGAGGACCGCGACGCCCGGCTCGCCCGCTCGGGCTGGCTGGCCTACGAGGCGGTGCCCGACCTCAAGAGCTCGGGCGGCGGGCTGCGCGACGCCGTCCTGATGCGGGCGATCGCCGCGACCTGGCTGGTCGACGTGCCCGCGGCCGAGGTGGCCCAGTTGACCGTCGAGCTGCTCGACGTGCGCGACGCCCTGCACGAGGTCGGCGGCAAGCGCAGCGACAAGCTTCCGGCCGACCTGATCCCCGACGTCGCCGCGCGCCTCGAACTGGCGCCCGTGGACCTCGACCTGTACGTACGCGACCTCGGCCGCCGCCTCGACCACCTCGTGGCCCGGGCCTGTCGTCGGATCGACGTGGTCGGCCGCGATCCCCATCGGCGGGTCGGCAGCAGTGGCCCGGTCATCGAGCGGGTCGCCGGCGGCGTCGGCGCGCTCGACGGCGAGATCGTGCTGACGGCTGACGCCACGCCCCGCACCGACCCCGAACTGCTGTTCCGCGTCGCCTCGGCTGCGGCCCGGCGCGAGCTGCCGATCAACGAGGCGTCCCTGGACCGGCTCGCCCGCGAGATCGCCTGGGGACCGGAGCCGTTCGACGCCTCGACCCACCGATGGCTCGTGGACCTGCTGTCGACCGGGCGGCGTCTCGTGCCGGTCTGGCTCCAGTTGGACTTCGCGGGTCTCGTCGACACGTTCCTGCCCGAGTGGCGGGGGATCCGACTGCGCGGTTCGTCCTCACCGGTGCACCGGTACACCGTCGACCGGCACAGCCTCGAGGCGTGCGTCAATGCCGACGAGTTGAACCGTGAGGTGGCCCGACCCGACCTGCTCGCGGCCGCCGGCATCCTGCACGACGTCGGCAAGGGAGTCGCCGGCGACCACAGCGAGGTCGGCGAACCGATGGCTGCGATCGTCGCGCGACGCTGGGGCTTCGACGCCGCCGACGCGCACACGATCGGACGCCTGGTGCGTCATCACCTGCTGCTGCCGACGATCGCCACCCGGCGCGACATCGAGGACCCGGTCACGGCGGCCAACGTCGCCGAACTGGTCGAGACCGAGGCCTTCCTCGACCTGCTGTCGGCACTGACGGCGTGCGACGCGCTGGCCACGGGCCCGTCGGCCTGGACGGACTGGCGCCGCGGACTCATCGAAGGTCTGGTCGAGAAGGTGCGCGTCCAGTTGCGTGGGGGCGCACCGCAGGCGCCGGCCGATTACACGGGCTGGCCGACCAGCATCCCGTTGCCCGCCTCGGGGGCCATGGGTCCGCACGACTTCACGCTGACGGCCGAACCCCACCACGAGGGGTCGCTGCTGACGATCGTCTCGGCGAACCGGCCCGCGGTACTCGCCGAACTCGCCGGGGGACTGACCGTCGCGGGCCTGAACATCAGGTCGTGTCGCATCGTCACGGTGGGCGACGCCGCGGCATCGCTGTGGGAGGTCACCCGTCCCGGCATCGACGCCGCGGCGCTGACCGAGCGGATCCGCCCGGCGCTGGACGGCCGGCTCGACCTTGCCGCGCGCCTGTCCTACTCACTCGCCCGCGACGAGTACGAGCCACGGGTCACCGTGCTCGACGCGATGGAGCAGACCGCGACGCTGCTGGAGGTCCGTACCCTCGACCGGCGCGGGCTGCTGTGGACGGTGTGCCACACGATCTCCAGCTTGGGTCACCACATCCGATCGGCCCATGTCACCACCTACGGCGACGAGGTGCGGGACGTGTTCTACGTGACCGACGACGAGTTCCTCGCGCTGTACGACGACGCGGCAGAGGAACTGCGCGCCGCCCTGCACACGGCGCTCGGCTAGGCTGGAGGCCTATGTTCGATTCGCTGCAGGACCGGCTCCAGTCGGCATTCAAGGGACTTCGCGGCAAGGGCAAGCTGTCCGAGGCCGACATCGACGCCGTCGCGCGCGAGATCCGCGTCGCGCTGCTCGACGCCGACGTGGCCGTGCCCGTCGTGCGCGAGTTCATCGGCAACGTCAAGGAACGCGCCCGCGGCTCCGAGGTCAGCCAGGCCCTCAACCCGGCCCAGCAGGTCATCAAGATCGTCAACGACGAGTTGGTGCGCATCCTCGGTGGCGAGACCCGGCGCATCCGCTACGCGAAGAACCCGCCGACCGTCATCATGCTCGCGGGCCTGCAGGGCGCCGGCAAGACGACGCTCGCCGGCAAGTTGGGGCGCTGGCTCAAGGAGCAGGGCCACTCGCCGATGCTCGTCGCGGCCGACCTCCAACGACCCAATGCCGTCACCCAGCTCCAGGTCGTCGGCGAGCAGGCCGGCGTCACGGTCTTCGCGCCCGAGGCCGGCAACGTCGGCGCGGTGCAGACGGACTCGGGCACGCAGAGCATCGGCGATCCCGTGCAGGTCGCCCGCGACGCGGTCGCCGAGGCGCGACGTTCGCTGCACGACGTCGTCGTGATCGACACCGCGGGCCGTCTGGCGATCGACGCCGAGCTGATGAAGCAGGCCGCGGACATCCGCGCGGCCACGAACCCCGACGAGGTCCTGTTCGTCATCGACGCGATGATCGGCCAGGACGCGGTCGGCACCGCCCAGGCCTTCCTCGAGGGCGTCGAC
>CAYXFT010000192.1:379-5547 GCA_964464335.1 uncultured Aeromicrobium sp. | reverse complement strand
TCGAGGAGTTCAAGCCGAACCTCGACAAGGCCTACAAGACCATCGGTGCGCAGATCCAGGTCCCCGGTTTCCGCAAGGGCAAGGTCCCCCCGGCGATCGTGGACCAGCGCGTCGGCCGCGGTGCGGTCCTCGACGAGGCCCTCAACTCCGCCATGCAGGGCTGGTACACCAAGGCGCTGCAGGACACGAAGGTCACCCCGCTCGGCCAGCCCGAGATCGACCTGACGAAGTTCGCCGACGGCGAGGACATCGAGATCACCGCCGAACTCGACGTGCGCCCCGAGCTCGAGCTCCCCGATCCGGCCAGCATCGAGGTCACGGTCGAGGACGCCGTCGTCTCCGATGACGACGTCACCGAGCAGCTCGACCAGCTGCGTGAACGCTTCGCCACCCACACCGAGGTCGACCGCGCCGCGGGCGAGGGCGACTCGGTCACGATCGACCTGTCGGCCGCCCAGAAGGACGGCACGCTGATCGACGAGGCCCAGGCCGAGGGCCTGCCCTACGTCATCGGCAAGGCCACGATGCTCGACGGCCTCGACGAGGCCCTGACCGGCCTGTCCAAGGGTGAGAGCACGACCTTCGGCACGACGTTGGTCGGCGGCGAGCTCAAGGGCGACGAGGTCGACGTCACCGTGACCCTGCAGCAGGTCAGCCAGACCGAGCTGCCCGAACTGGACGACGAGTTCGCCCAGATGGCGTCCGAGTTCGACAGCATGGACGAATTCCGTGCCGACCTCGTCGAGCGCCTCACCCGCGGCAAGCGCCTGGAGCAGGCCGCCGAGGCCCGCGACCTCGTGCTCGAGGAGATCGTCGGCAAGGTGGAGGCCCCGCTGCCCGACGGCCTGGCCGACGCCGAGACGACGAACCGGCGTCAGCAAATGGATCAGCAGCTCGCGATGGCCGGGCTCACCCTCGAGAACTACCTCGAGGACGAGGGCAAGACGCTCGAGGAGTTCGAGTCCGAGCTGGAGAACGACGTCCGCGACTCGATCGTGGCGCAGTTCGTGCTGGACCAGTTGGTCGAGACGAACGACTACGGCCTCGACAACGACGAACTGAGCCAGCACATCATGCGCCGCGCCCAGCAGTCCGGCGAGGATCCGAACTCGTACGTCCAGCACATCATGGAGCACAACCACGTGCCCGAGATGATCAGCGAGGTGCTGCGCGGCAAGGCGCTGGCCTCGCTCGTCGAGAGCGCCAAGGTCTCGGACGCGTCCGGCAACGCCGTCGATCTGGCGAACCTGAAGGCCGACGGTTCCCTGGGCACCGACGAGCCCGCCGACGGGGACACCTCCACCGACGAGTGACCTGAGCACGCGAAGGAGCCGGTACCCCTCGGGGTACCGGCTCCTTTGTCTTGCATGGTGGGAACCGGCCGCAGGATCTTGACGTGACGCGCGCCACACTGCCACCGTGTGCGCAGTGCAACTACAAGTTGCACTGCTAGTTACAGGTCGCCACTCCCTCCGGCGATCGTGACCCTCAGGAGAAGCAGTGAAATTCCATCGCCCGCTCGCCGCGACATTCGCGGCTGCACTCGTCGGCACCCTGGCCGCCGCCGTCGCCCAGGCGCCGGCCCAGGCCGCCGACGTCGACATCTACACCCCGCCGGCCGGCTGGTCCGGATCGCCCGGAACGGTTCTCAAGCAGACGTCCGGGAAGTACGCGCTCGACGTCCTCGGCATCTCGAAGGGTGCCGCCACCGTGACCAAGGTGCTCTACGCCTCGAAGGGCGCCAAGGGCAACGCGACCGCCGTGTCGGGCACGGTCATCGTGCCGACGGCCGCCTGGACCAAGGGTGGGGAGCGGCCGATCATCTCGGTCAGCCCCGGGACCCAGGGCATCAACGACAAGTGCGCCCCCAGCAAGCAGTTGGAGTCCGGTTCGCTGTACGACGGGAACTGGATCAAGCAGTTCTACGACGCGGGCTACGCCGTCGCCATGACCGACTACGAAGGCTTGGGGACCCCGGGCGTCCACCCGTACGCGAACAGCATCGCGCTCGGCCAGAACGCGCTCGACGTCGTCCGCGCGGCCCAGAACCTCGGCTACAGCAAGACCGCGCCGGTCTTCCTGAACGGCTTCTCCGAGGGCGGCGGCGCCACCGCCGGCGCGCTCGAGCTGGCGCCGACGTACGCACCCGAGCTCACGATCAAGGGTGGCGTCGCGGTCGCACCGACGGCGGACCTGGCCAAGATCGCGCCGAACATCGAGACGGGTCTCTACACGAGCTTCCTGCTGTTCGCGGTCAAGGGACTCGACTCGACCTACCCCGAGTTGAACCTGACGGGCCTGACGAACGCCAAGGGCAAGAACCTGCTGGACACCGCCGAGACCGTCACCGGCTGCCTGCCGGAGAACCTCACCAACGGCTGGCTCGACACCAAGACGCTCACCAAGGAGGGCAAGACGATCTCGTCCTACCTGACGCGCGCCGACATCGCGGCCACGCTGGGGTCGCTCAAGTTGGGGAACAAGAAGATCGACGTGCCGTTCCGGGTCCTGTCCTCGTGGGGTGACGACGTGATCCCGAACGCGGTCGTCAAGGACGCCGGCAAGAGCTGGTGCGCCAAGGGTTCGAAGATCTCCTACGGCACCCTGATCGCACCGACCCACGTGGCCTCCGGCTACGAGGGCCAGGGCCAGGCGGTCGGGTTCTTCAACGACCGCGTCGCCGGCAAGACGTTCACCTCGAACTGCATCACCAGCATTCTGTGGTGACGTCGGCCGACTGAACACCGCGCGAACGAACGCCCCCGGGAGAAGGCCCCCGGGGGCGTTCCGTTCGCGCAGCGAGATCAATGCCGGGGATCGGGGTGTGTACGGCACCATGGACCCATGGCCACCGCACGGACGACCGATGCCGCCGCGCTGGCGCTCGAGTACGGCGACCGGCTGATCCTGGGCACCGTGCGCGAGGTCCATTCGGCCGTCGCCGCCCGCGCCTTCCGGGCCACGCGACTCGTGGGCAGCCGGGTGCCCGAGTCGGTCCACGACGCGATCGCCTCGTCGGTCTACGGCACGATCTCCGGCGCACTGCGCCTGTCCGGGACCGCCGCCCGGGCGCTGGCCGAGCGCGGGGTCGGAGCCCCCGTCGACGACTCGCGCATCGGCCGTCAGGTCCGCGCCGCGGTCAACGGCCTCATCGGCGACGAACTGCGCCTGCTCGGCGACCCGCACGCGATCACGATGTCCGTGCGCCACGAGGGCGTCGATGTGCCCGCGGGACGCTGGCAACTGCGGCAGACCTACCCGAACGCCACCAGTCATCTCGTGGTGTTCGTGCACGGCCTGTGCGAGAGCGACGAGGCGTGGGAACTGGGTCGACGCGACCGACAGACCTACGCCCAGCGGATCGCCGCCGAGACCGACGGTACCCCCGTCATGGTGCGCTACAACACCGGACTGCACGTCTCGGAGAACGGTCAGCACCTCGACGAACTGCTCGAGCAGGTCATCTCGCTGTGGCCCGTCGCCGTCGAACGCGTGACGCTCGTCGGGCACTCGATGGGTGGTCTGGTCGTCCGCGCGGCCACGAACCGGGCGACGGTCGCCGGTCACCAGTGGACCCATCGCGTGAGCGACGTCGTGTGCCTGGGCACCCCGCACGCCGGGGCCAACCTCGAGAAGGCTGCGCACCTGGGGTCGCGGATGCTGAGGATCTGGCCGCAGTCGCGTCCCTTCGGCACGATCCTGGACTCGCGCTCGGCCGGCATCGTCGACCTGCGCCACGGCTACATCACCGCCGACGAGTGGGAGGGCCAGGACCTCACGGCTCGGTGGGGCCTGGACCGGATCGCCGCCGCCCCGCTGCCACACGCCGAGTACCACTTCGTGGCCGCCACGGTCGGCGCCACCCAGCGCCATCCGTTCAGCGCGGTGATGGGCGACCTGATCGTGCACTTCTCGTCCGCCGCGGGAATCGGGCGTCGCGGACCCATCGTCGAGACGGCGCAGCTGGAGTACCTGCCGTCCGCGCACCATCTGGCGCTGCTGAACCACCCCCGGGTGGCCGACTGGCTGGTCACCTGGATCCGGTCCCGCCCCCGACGGGCTCGCGCCATCGACCCCGGTGGCCCCTTCGTGACACTTTGACTGTCACGATCGGTTAGGCTCCGCGTCAGGACCACCAACCGAGGAGTACGCCGTGGCCAATCGCGAGGAGATCTCCGCATCAGTCGAGATCGCCGCACCGCCGGAGCGAGTCTGGGCGCTCGTCAGTGACCCCCGTCGGATGCCCGACTGGAGCCCGCAGTGCCGCAAGATGATCGTCCGTGGCAAGGGCCCGGTCGGCGTCGGCACCACGACGATCAACATCAACCGCCGCGGCATCCTGTTCTGGCCGACCCGTGCCAAGGTCAAGGAGTTCGTGCCGAACGAGCGCTTCGCCTTCAAGGTCGCCGAGAACGGCACGATCTGGACCTACGAGCTGGAGCCCACCGCGACGGGCACCCGGCTGACCGAGAGCCGCCGCGCGCCGCACGGCGTCTCGGACCTCTCGAACTTCCTGACCAAGAACGTCCTGGGCGGCACGGACAACTTCGAGAACGAGCTGGAACTGGGCATCAGGCAGACGCTGGCCCGGATCAAGAACGTCGCCGAGGCCTCCTGATGCCGCGCGCCCGGGTCGCCCCACTGGAGACCTCGACCCTCGTCGAGGCGCCTGCCGAGGCCGTGTGGGACATCCTCAAGGACCAGCGTCGGATGCGGAGCTGGAGCTACCAGCTCGTCGCCGCGGACGGCGGCACCCGCCTGTGGCTGCGTCGTGACCTGAAGAACGGGCACGCGACGTGGCTGAGCATCATCGTGGCGACGCTGGCGCTCGGCGGGTCGAAGGCCCATGACGTCGAGCTGCTGCAGGGCATGGACCACACTCTGGCGGCCATCAAGCAGGAGTCCGAGTCGCACGTCCTGACTCGATGACCACGTCGCCGGCCGGTAGCGAGATATATAGCGCTGTCCACCTCGGACGGACCGATTCGGCCCGATCCGGGTGGACAGCGCTACACATCTCGTCCGCCAGGGCGGACTCCCGAGGGACTCCCGTCAGGCGTTGGTCGGGAAGCCCAGGTTCAGGCCGCCGTGGCTGGGGTCGAGCCAGCGCGTGGTGATGACCTTGCCGCGGGTGAAGAAGTGCACGCCCTCGGTGCCGTGCGCGTGGG
>CAYXFT010000192.1:0-369 GCA_964464335.1 uncultured Aeromicrobium sp. | reverse complement strand
GCGCGTGGGTGTCGCCGAACAGCGAGTTCTTCCAGCCGCCGAAGGAGTAGTACGCCATCGGGACGGGGACCGGCACGTTGATGCCGATCATGCCGACCTCGATCTCGTTGGCGAACTGGCGGGCGGCGCCGCCGTCGTTGGTGAAGATCGCGGTGCCGTTGCCGTACGGGTTGGCGTTGATCAGTTCCAGCGCCGCGTCGTAGCTCTCGACGCGCAGCACCGCCAGGACCGGGCCGAAGATCTCGTCGGTGTAGACGCTCATATCGGGGGTCACGTTGTCGAGCAGGGTGGGGCCCAGCCAGAAGCCGTCCTGCCCACCATCGGCCTGCACGGTGCGGCCGTCGAGCACCACCTTGGCGCCGTCGTTTT
>CAYXFT010000191.1:0-5600 GCA_964464335.1 uncultured Aeromicrobium sp. | reverse complement strand
CCGCGCGGCAACACGAACGCACCCACCATCATGATCGGCGAGAAGGCCGCCGATCTCATCCGAGGAGCCTGACATGACCGCCATCGTCGAACCGGAAACCAGCACCGGTCCCGAAGCGCCCGAACCGACCTTCGATTCGCTCAACCCCGCCACCGGCGACGTCGTCGGCACGCACCGCATCGACGACCGTGAGCAGGTCGAGGCGGCGGTCGCCCGCGCCCGCGCGGCCACCGCGTGGTGGCAGGGCCTGGGCTTCGACGGACGCAAGGAGTACCTGTTGCAGTGGCGCAGCGTGCTGACCCGTCGTCTCGCCCAGGTCGCCGACCAGATCCACCGCGAGGGCGGCAAGCCCCACGGCGACGCCACGCTCGAGGCGGGACTGGCGATCGACCACATCGCCTGGGCCGCCAAGCACGCCGAGAAGGTGCTCGGTCGACAGAAGGTCGGCGCGGGCCTGTTGATGTCCAACCAGACCGCCTACGTCGAGTACAAGTCGCTCGGCGTCGTCGGCGTCATCGGGCCGTGGAACTACCCGTTGTTCACCCCGATGGGCTCGATCGCGTACGCGCTCGCGGCGGGCAACACGGTCGTGTTCAAGCCCAGTGAGTACACCCCGGGCGTCGGCAAGCTGCTCGTCGACACCTTCACCGAGGTCGTCCACGGCCGCACCGTGCTGAACCTCGTCACGGGCCTCGGCGAGACCGGCGGGTTCCTGTGCACGGCCGGCGTCGACAAGTTGGCCTTCACGGGGTCGTCCGCGACCGGCAAGAAGGTCATGGCGGCCTGCGCCGAGACGCTCACGCCCGTCGTGATCGAGGCCGGTGGCAAGGACTCGCTCATCGTCGACGAGGACGCCGACCTGACGGCCGCGGCCGAGGCGGCGCTGTGGTGCGGGATGGCCAACGCCGGTCAGACCTGCATCGGTACCGAGCGCGTCTACGTCCACGAGAAGGTCTTCGAGCCGTTCATGACCGAGCTGCTCGATCAGGCCAAGGCCATCCGTCCGGGCTATGACGACGGCGGGCTCTATGGCCCGGCGACGATGCCCAAGCAGCTCGACGTGATCCGTTCGCACATCGACGACGCCCTCGCGAAGGGTGGCACGGCCGCGCTCGGCGGAGAGGGAGCGGTGGGCGATCGGTACGTGCAGCCCACGATCCTGACCCACGTGCCCGAGGACTCCCTCGCGGTCACCGAGGAGACGTTCGGCCCGACCCTGGTCGTCAACCCGGTCCGGGACATGGACGAGGCCGTCGAGCTGACCAACGCCACGAAGTACGGCTTGGCCGGCGCGGTGTTCGGCAAGAAGCGCGCCATGGAAGTCGCCTCGCGAGTCCGCTCGGGCATGACCTCGGTCAACTCGGTCATCGCCTTCGCGGCGGTGCCGGGGCTGCCGTTCGGCGGCGTCGGCGAGTCGGGCTTCGGCCGGATCCACGGTGCGGACGGCCTGCGCGAGTTCACCTACCCCAAGGCCATCACCAAGCAGCGCATGAAGCCGCTCATCATGCTCACGTCGTTCTCGCGCGACGCGAAGGCCGAGGGCCGGTTCGCGCAACTGCTGACGGTCCTGCACGGCGGCAGCAGCACCCTGCCGAAGAAGTGAACGAGAGAACCGGGACGGCGCCCAGTGGGTGCCGCCCCGGTTCTCTGCGTTCGGGCTACTTCTTGACCTTGAAGGACTTCTTGGCCGTCGGCCCGAAGCCCGACGAGTTCTTCGCCTTGATGTAGACCGTGTTGCTGCCGTTGCGCAGCTTGCTGCGCGCGATCTTGACCGAGCGCTTCGAGCCGCTGACGTTCTTGGTCAGCAGGGTCTTCGAGCCCTTCTTCACCACGATCCGGTAGCCGGTGATCTTCGCTCCGCCGTCCGACGACGGGGCCTTCCAGCTGACGGTCCGCTTCTTCGCCTTCGCCGCTCCGCCGACCTTGAGGCTGCGGGCCTTGCTCGGCGCCGCGACCGGGAACAGGTTCTTGAAGGTGGAGACCGAGTTGACGCCGCCGAAGTTGCCCACCGCGGTGTTGCCGTTCGCCAGGACGGTGAGCCCGGTCGGCAGGTTCAGCCCGGTGGCCGGTCCGCCGAGGACCTTCAGCGGCGAGGCGATGCCGTTGGCGTTGCCCGCGAACACCTTCACGGTGTTGGTCGAGAAGGAGGTCGCGTAGACGCGGCTGCCCTTGTCGGTGTCGACACCGTTGACCTCGCTCGCGCCGACGAAGGCGTCGACGACGGTCTGCTGCGGGGCCGCGGCTCCGTCGGCCGAGGTCGCGTAGGCCCGCAGTTGGGTGCCGTTGGGAGTCCAGACCTTGCCACCGGTGACCGCGATGGAGAAGCCGTTCCCCAAGCCGGTGACCGCTCGCAGGGTGGGCGCCGGATTCCCGGAGGCCGAGGGCGCGTACACGTTGTACCCGGCGGCCTTGCGGACGTAGACCTCGCCGTTCGCAGCGATGTCGATTCCGAAGGTGCTGCCTGCTCCGGTGCCGAACGTCTTGACCGGGGCGACGTTGCCGGACTGCCCGGGTCCGAAGACGTTCACCATGCCGTTGAGGTTCACGACCCACAGGAAGCCGTTCGAGTCGAGGGCGACGTCGCGAGGCGTGGCCAGACCCGTCGCCGCACCGTTGAGGGTGCGCAACGAGCCGGCGTTCCCGACAGCGTTGGCGGCATGGACGACGACCGAGTTGTTGGCCTGCGAGGCGATGTAGAGGTTGCCGCTGGAGTCGTGGTCGACCCCGATGGTGCCGTTCAGGCCGCCGGTCACGGTCCGCAACGGCGCGACGTTCACGTCGGTCGCGGCCGTGGCGGCCGGTGCGAAGGCGATGAGGCCGGCGACGAGCGCGCCGGTCGTCCCGACCGCCAGAGTGCGTGTGATGTTCATGGGAGTGTCCAATCTGTCCGGGAGGTGTGACCCATGACGGTGGTGAGACGGGACCGACGGCCCTGAGACGTGCAGGCGGGCGATTGGGTCCACGGGCGTACCCTCCTGTGGTGACCTTTTCGCGTTATGTGGCCCTCGGAGACTCGTTCACGGAGGGCGTCGGGGACCCCGATCCGAGCCGTCCGAACGGGGTGCGGGGCTGGGCCGATCGCTTTGCGGAGGCGCTCGACCTGGCCCAGGGCGGCGGCTTGGAGTACGCGAACCTCGCGATCCGTGGTCGCAAGCTGCGGCCGATCCTGGCCGAGCAGCTCGAGCCGGCGGTGGCGATGCAGCCCGACCTGGTCACGCTGTACGCCGGCGCCAACGACATCATGCGACCGCGGGTCGATCTCGAGCAGATCATGGCCGACTACGACGCGATGGTCGGCCGACTCGTGGCCACCGGCGCGCGCGTCGTCCTGTTCACACCGTGCGATCCGGGCGGGTCGAAGACGTACGCCCTCGTGCGCGGCCGGTTCGCGCTCTACGCCGAGCACGTCCGCGAGATAGCCGACCGGCACGGCGCGACCCTCGTCGACTACTGGCGATTGCGCGAGTACCGCGACGGGCGGCTGTGGGACACCGACCGGATGCACATGTCGGCGGCCGGCCACCAGCGGATGGCCATCGCGGTGCTGGACGCCCTGGGGATCGATCACGATCTCGAGCCGTTGCCGTTGAAGGAGTTCCCGCCGCTGTCGGCACACGAACGACGCGCCGCCAACGTGCAATGGGCCAAGGAGTACCTGGGTCCGTGGGTCAAGCGCCGCGTCACCGGCCGATCCAGCGGCGACGGCCTCTCGCCCCGCCGCCCCGCCCTCACCGCCGTGGGTTCCTGAAGCGCTGTCACTCCCAGCGGTGCGTCAGCCCCGCAGGTCCTTCTCGACGGGGGTCCAGCCGCGGGCGCGGGCCTTGACGACCGTGCCGGCCAGCAGCGTCTCCACGTGACCGGCTCGCGCGTCGATCGCCGCGGCCGCCTCGCGACCCACGTCCGTGAGCAGCGTCGTCGCCACGGTTCCGTCGTCGCGGATCGCCCAACCGCCGACGATCCGCCCGTCGCTCCAGATCGTCGGGCCGGCGTTCCCGTTCGTGTCGAAGACCCGACCGGCGTGCGGTCCGAGGTACCAGTCGCGGTGCTTCCAGCCCATCGTCGTCGGGTCGAGGGCCGGCAGCAGTGCCACCCACGGCGCGGGGTCGGGGGTGGACCCCGTGTCGCCGGCCAGGACGAGCGCCGGGCCCGCGTCCGTGGTGACCTCGACGGTGTCGAGCGCGGCCAGTGCCCGCGTGGTCTCGCCCTTCGTCCAGCCCGC
Organism: uncultured Aeromicrobium sp.; assembly: GCA_964464335.1. GTDB lineage: Bacteria > Actinomycetota > Actinomycetes > Propionibacteriales > Nocardioidaceae > Aeromicrobium. The sequence continues at coordinate 1,381 of CAYXFT010000191.1, read as the reverse complement.
CCACCACTGCAGGTCCTCGGCGCGGGCCGGTCCGAACCGGCCGAGCCAACGTCGGGAGAGTTCGGCCTGCGCGGGTGCCGGCTCGGGCGCGGGCGGCAGGTCGGGCAACCACGTGCGCATCGCCGACCATCGGAACTGCGTCGAGGCCCACGTGCCCGCGGGACGCGTGCGGACGACGTGGCCCTCGGCGGACATCAGCGTCAGCAGCCGGCTCGCGATCGACTGGCTGGTGGCGTACTTCGTGCCCGCGCCGATCTCGATCCGGGTCGCCAGCAGCGGGTCGGCCGCGGCCAGTTCGGCGCTGCTGAAGTCCTCGAGGCGGGCGAAGGCGGCCAGCGCAGCGTCGTGAGCCGCGTCGAGCCACGCGATCGGATCGCTCGTCCCGGAGCCGGCGACCATCTTCTCCAACTTGCGCCGTTCCGTGGCGGCGACCGATCTGTCGCACGCGGCCAGCGCGCTGAGCACGAGGTCGGTGGGCACGGCGAACACGGTGCGACGCATCGCCAGCACGCGGGTCAGCGTGCGATCGCGGTAGAGCGCCTGCTCGACCGCGGCGATCGACGGGTCGCGCAGCCGCACGAGCGCCGACAGCACCATCGAGGCCGGATCGGTGCTGTGCAGCGCGACCACCGCCGCGGTGACCTCCTCGGGAGTTCCCAGAGGTGTGGCCAGGGCATGGCGGACGCCGAGGCGCCGGCGCCGCTCGGCGCTGTCGAGGTGCATCCCCCGACCCTAGGCCGGTGGTCGAGTAGCTCGCGAGCGCAGCGAGCGGCGTATCTGGACCACCGCAGTTCGAGGTGATCTCGATACGCGGCTCGTTCCTCGCCGGCTACTCGATCACCGGAGGCGGTCAGTCTCGCGAGCGCAGCGAGCGGCGTTTCGGGACCACCGCAGTTCGACGTGATACGCGGCTCGTTCCTCGCCGGCTACTCGATCACCGGAGGCGGTCACGACAGGGCGTCGCGGATCGGGATGAGCTTGGCGTCGGACTCGGCGAGCTCGTCGGCCGGAGCGGAGTCAGAGACGATGCCGCAGCCGGCGAACATCCGGACGCCGCGGGCGTCGGCATCGAGGCGGGCCGAGCGCAGGCCGATGCCCCACTCGCCGTCGCCCGAGGAGCCGATCCACCCGACCGGGCCCGCGTAGCGGCCGCGGTCGAGGTGCTCGATCTCGGAGATCAGCTGCACGGCCTCGGTGGTCGGGGTGCCGCCGACCGCGGCCGAGGGATGCAGCGAGGCGACCAGCGAGAGCGCACCGGCATCGTCACGCAGGACGCCCGTGACGTCGGTGGCCAGGTGCATGACGTTCGGCAGGTGCAGCACGAACGGGGACTCCGGCACGTTCATGCCGGTGCAGTGCGGCGCCAATGCGTCGGCGACCG
>CAYXFT010000190.1:3065-5604 GCA_964464335.1 uncultured Aeromicrobium sp. | reverse complement strand
CATCGTCGTGCTGGGTGCCGGCGGCGACCGCGACCGGGGCAAGCGGCCGATCATGGGCGAGATCGCCGCCCGCCTCGCCGACGTGCTCGTGGTCACCGACGACAACCCGCGCAGCGAGGTGCCGGCCGCGATCCGCGCCGAGGTGCTGGCGGGCACGACGGGCGGCGCGGCGCACGTGCAGGAGATCGGCGACCGGCGCGAGGCGATCGCCGCGGCCGTGGCGCAGGCCCGGCTCGGCGACACCGTCGTGGTGGCCGGCAAGGGGCACGAGCGCGGTCAGCAGTTCGGCGACGTGGTCCATCCGTTCGACGACAGAGAGGTGCTGGTGGAGTTGCTGGGCGGGGATGCCGGGCCGCGGGCGGCAGCTCAGCACGGCAGGGGAGACGCGTGATCGAGACGACGCTGGCCGAGATCGCGAAGGCGACCGACGGACGAGCGGTGGGCGGCGAGGACGTCGTCGTCGCCGGACCCGCGGTCGTGGACTCGCGACGAGCGGTGCCCGGATCACTCTTCGTGGCCGTCGCCGGTGAGTACGCCGACGGGCACGAGTTCGTTCCCGCCGCCCTCGAGGGCGGCGCGGTCGCGACGCTCGCGACCCGCGAGGTGGCCGGACCGCACGTGCTCGTGACCGAGCCGGTCGAAGCACTCGGCCGGCTCGCCGCCGACCGGCTCGCCGTCCTGCGCGGTACGACGGGCGTCGACGTCGTGGCGATCACGGGCTCGCAGGGCAAGACGAGCGTCAAGGACCTGGTCGCCCACGTGCTCGGTGCGCACGCCGCGACGGTGGCGTCCGAGGGTTCGTTCAACAACGAACTCGGCGTGCCACTGACCGTCCTGCGCGCCGACGCGACCACGCGCCACCTCGTCCTCGAAATGGGTGCCCGGGGGATCGGGCATCTCGCGCACCTGTGCCGCATCGCGCGGCCCGACGTCGCGGTCGTGCTCAACGTCGGATCGGCGCACGTCGGCGAGTTCGGCGGCGTCGAGCAGACCGCCCGGGCCAAGGGCGAGCTCGTCGAGGCGCTCTCCGCGGCCGGCACCGCCGTCCTGAACGCCGACGATCCCCGCGTCGCCGCGATGGCGCAGCGCACGCGTGGGAGGGTCGTCACCTTCGGCCGCGCCGGCGAGGTGCGGCTCGTCGACGAGGTCACCCTCGACGACCTGGGTCATCCGCACTTCCGGATCGAGGTCGACGGACACGGCCATGACGTGACGGTGCCCCAGGTGGGCGCGCACCACGCGGCGAACGCGCTGGCCGCGATCGCGACGGCGGTCGTCGTCGGCGTCCCGGTCGAGGAGGCCGTGGCGATCCTCGCCGGGGCGGGCGCGGCGTCGCCGATGCGGATGGAACGTCACGTCAGCGCCACGGGCGTCGTGATCGTGAACGACGCCTACAACGCGAACCCCGAATCCATGGCGGCCGCCCTGCGCGCGCTGAGCGACCTCGCGCCCGGGCGCGGGATCGCCGTGCTCGGCGAGATGCTCGAACTGGGCGAGGAGTCCGAGGCCGACCACCGTGAGATCGGCCGGCTCGCGGCGGCCCTGGGTGTCGCGCGAGTCGTCGCCGTCGGCGCGGGAGCCGCCGCGATCGCCGACGGTGCCGGCCCGATCGGCGAGTCCGTCGCCGACGTCGACGCCGCAATCGGGGCCGTCTCAGCGAGCCTGCGTCCCGGCGACGTCGTCCTTGTGAAAGCATCGAGGGGCATTCGCCTCGAGCGGGTCGCCGACGCGCTGCTGCGCGCCTGACCCTCGACCGGGAAGGAACGATCAAGACCGATGCTGGCCGTACTGATCGCGGGGCTCGTGGGACTCGTCGGAACCCTCGTGGGGACCCGATTCGCGATCTCCGTGCTCGTGAAGAAGGGCTACGGCCAGCTGATTCGCGATGACGGACCCACCTCGCACCACGTCAAGCGCGGCACCCCGACCATGGGCGGTCTCGTCATCATCGTGTCGACGGTCGCCGGCTACGCGATCGCCAAGTTGCTCACCGGGTACGAACCCAGTGCCTCGGCCCTGCTGCTGCTGTTCCTGTTCGTCGGCCTGGGCGTGATCGGCTTTCTCGACGACTGGATCAAGGTCGCCAAGCAACGCAGCCTCGGCCTGCGCAGCAAGGCCAAGATGGTCGGTCAAGTCCTCGTCGGGCTGATCTTCGCCGTGCTCGCGATCGGCTGGGAGGACGAGAACGGCCAGACGCCGATCACCCACGCGATCTCCTTCACCCGAGACCTGCCGTGGACGCTGCCGACGGTCCTGCTCATCGTGTGGGTGCTCGTGATGATCGCCGGGGCCAGCAACGGCGTGAATCTCACCGACGGTCTCGACGGACTGGCCACGGGCGCCTCCGTGATGGTGTTCGGCGCCTACATCCTCATCAACGTGTGGCAGAGCAACCAGAGCTGCTTCCTGACCGACAACGCGGCCAAGTGCTACGAGGTGCGCGACCCACTCGACCTGGCCGTGCTCGCGTCGGCGGTGACCGGCGCCTGTTTCGGCTTCCTGTGGGGGAACGCCTCGCCGGCCAAGATCTTCATGGGCG
>CAYXFT010000190.1:2740-3055 GCA_964464335.1 uncultured Aeromicrobium sp. | reverse complement strand
ACCGGATCGCTGTCCCTCGGCGGCCTGATGGCCGGGTTCGCGCTGATGACCCGCACCGAACTGCTGCTGCTGATCATCGGCGGACTGTTCGTCATCATCACGTTCTCGGTGATCCTGCAGGTCGGCTACTTCAAACTCAGCGGCGGCAAGCGGATCTTCCGCATGGCCCCGCTGCAACACCATTTCGAGCTCAAGGGCTGGGCCGAGATCACGATCGTCGTGCGCTTCTGGATCATCAGCGGCATCTGCGTCGTGACCGGCATCGGCCTGTTCTACTGGGAGTGGGTCGTCGGTGCCTTCTGACGGGCGCGTGTT
>CAYXFT010000190.1:851-2730 GCA_964464335.1 uncultured Aeromicrobium sp. | reverse complement strand
GTCCTGGGAGGGCATCCGTGCTGTCGTCGCGGGCTTCGGTGTCAGCGGCTTCGCCGCGGCGGACACCCTGACCCACCTGGGCGCCGACGTCGTCGTGCTCGACGAGTCCGAGGGTGACGCCGGTCAGCAGGAACAGGCCCGTCTGCTCGAGATGCTGGGCGCCGACGTGCGGCTCGGTCCGGGCAGCACGGCCGTGCTGCCGGCCGATGTCGACCTCGTGGTCACGTCCCCGGGCTGGCAACCGAGTGCGCCGTTGCTCGTCGAGGCTGCCGGTCGCGGAGCGCCGGTGTGGGGCGAGGTCGAACTCGCGTGGCGACTGCGAGGCGCCGATCCGGCGCCGTGGCTGGCGGTGACCGGCACGAACGGCAAGACCACCACCGTCCAGATGCTCGAACAGATCCTGCAGGCCGCCGGCCTGCGGGCGCAGGCGGTCGGCAACGTCGGCACCCCCGTCGTCGAGGCCGTCATGGACCCGCAGGGGCGCGACGTGCTGGCGGTCGAGCTCTCCAGCTTCCAACTGCACTGGACGCAGTCGATGTCCGCCGAGGCCGCGGTCGTGCTGAACGTGGCGCCGGACCACTACGACTGGCACGGCGGCGCCGACGCGTACGCCGCCGCGAAGGGCCGGGTCTACGAGCGGGCCCAGCGGGCGTGCGTCTACAACGAGTCCGACGAGGCCACGCGCCACCTCGTCGAAGAGGCCGACGTCGTCGAGGGCTGTCGGGCGATCGGCTTCACCCTCGGCATGCCCGGAGCGGGGATGGTCGGGCTGGTCGAGGACCTGCTCGTCGACCGGGCCTTCGTCGAGACCCGGGCGACGCACGCGGCCGAACTGGCCTCGCTGTCCGACCTCGCCGACGCCTCACCGCACAACGTCGAGAACGCCCTCGCCGCGGCGGCCCTGGCCCGGGCGCACGGGGTGTCGCCGGTCGCCGTCCGCGACGGACTGCGTGCCTACCGACTGGGTCCGCACCGGATCGCCACCGTGGCGCTGAAGGACGACGTCCGCTGGGTCGATGACTCCAAGGCCACCAATCCGCACGCCGCCCGCGCCTCGCTGCGCAGCTTCGACCACGTCGTGTGGGTCGCCGGGGGACTGGCCAAGGGGGCCACGTACGACGAGCTGGTCGGAGCGATCGGCGACCGCCTGCGCGGCGCGGTGCTGATCGGCAGCGATCGCGATCTCGTGGCCGACGCGCTGGCGCGGCTCGCTCCCGAGGTCCCCGTCGCCCTCGTCGACGGCGACGACGCCGACACGCTCATGGACGCCGCCGTCGCGGCTGCCGCGCGACTGGCCCGGCCCGGCGACACGGTCCTGATGGCACCGGCCGCCGCCTCGATGGACCAGTTCCGCGACTACGCCCACCGCGGTGACGCCTTCGCGGCCGCGGTCCACCGCGCCTCGTCGCCTCGGTGATCTCGATACGCGTCGTGCTCGCCGTGCTCGCCGTGCTCGCTGCGCTCGCCGTCGCTACTCGATCTCCGGGACCGCGCCGGGTGGTCGAGTAGCTTCGCGAGGGACGAGCGGGTGTATCGAGACCACGGCCCCGATACGCGTCGTGCTCGTCGTGCTCGCCGTCGCTACTCGATCTCCGGGACCGCGCCCGGTGGTCGAGTAGCTTCGCGAGGGACGAGCGGGTGTATCGAGACCACGGCCGCGATACGCGTCGTGCTCGCCGTGCTCGCCGTCGCTACGCGATCTCCGGGACCGCGCCCGGTGGTCGAGTAGCTTCGCGAGGGACGGGCGGGTGTATCGAGACCACGGCCTCGATACGCGCCGTGCTCGCTGCGCTCGCCGTCGCTACGCGATCTCCGGGACCGCGTCCGGTGGTCGAGTAGCTTCGCGAGGGACGAGCGGGTGTATCGAGACCACGGCCGC
>CAYXFT010000190.1:0-751 GCA_964464335.1 uncultured Aeromicrobium sp. | reverse complement strand
GACACGCGACGCGAGATCCGACCCTTGGGCAGTCCCGCGGGTCACACTGGAACCAGTTTCTCTGCTCTTCCCCGAAGGAACGCCATGAGCACCACCGCATCTCGGCGGTCGTCGAGCACCACGCTCGAGTCCGTGCGGACCTTGCTCGAACGTCCGCTCGCGTCCTACCAGTTGGTCCTGGGCACCACGGGTCTGTTGCTCGGCCTCGGCCTGATCATGGTGCTCAGCGCCAGTTCGGTCCTGGCGCTGCGGATCTACGGGAACTCCTTCGAGATCTTCACCCGCCAGGCGATCTTCGCCGTGCTCGGGTGCATCGCGTTCGTCGTGGCGTTGCGGATGCCGCTCGCCCGGGTACGCCAGTTCGCCCGGCCCGCCCTCATCGCCGTCGTCGTGCTGATCGGCGTGACGTTCACGCCGCTGGGCCTGACCGTCAACGGCAACCGGAACTGGATCCCGCTGTTCGCGGGCTTCAACCTGCAGCCCTCGGAGTTCGCGAAGCTCGCGCTGGTGCTGTGGATCGCCGACCTCTACACCCGCCGCCACAAGTACCTCGGCACGACGCGGTACGTGCTCACGCCGATGGTCCCGGTCGCGGCCGGGGTGTCGGCGCTCGTCGTGGCGCAGAAGGACCTCGGCACCGCGGTGATCCTGTTCGCGATCATCGCGGGCATGCTGTGGGTCGCCGGCCTGCCGCTGAAGCCGATGCTGGGATTCGGCGCGGGACTGGCCGTGATCCTGCTGTTCTTCGTCG
>CAYXFT010000189.1:0-5685 GCA_964464335.1 uncultured Aeromicrobium sp. | reverse complement strand
GTCGAGCCCACGAAGCTGATCGCGGCGATGTCGTCGGAGGTCAGCAGCGCGTCGACGGCGACCTTGTCGCCCTGCAGCACGTTGAACACGCCGTCGGGCAGCCCCGCCTCCTTCCACAGGTCCGCGATCCACAGCGCGGCCGACGGATCCTTCTCCGACGGCTTGAGGACCACGGCGTTGCCGGCGGCGATCGCGACGGGGAAGAACCACATCGGCACCATCGCCGGGAAGTTGAACGGGCTGATGATCCCCACCACGCCCAGCGGGTCGCGCTTGGAGTGCACGTCGACACCCGTCGACGCACTCTCGGAGTGGCCGCCCTTGAGCAGGTGCGCAATCCCACAGGCGAACTCCACGACCTCCTGGCCTCGGGAGATCTCGCCGAGCGCGTCCGACAGCACCTTGCCGTGCTCGGCCGTGATCAACTCGGCGAGTTCCGCCTTGCGGCTGTTGAGAAGTTCGCGGAACGAGAAGATCACCTGCGTGCGCCGGGCGGTGGACGTCGCGGCCCAGCCGGCCGATGCCGCCTTGGCAGAGGTGATCACGCGCTCGGCATCGCTCTGGCTGGCGAGCGCAACCCGTGCGGTCACCGCTCCAGTGGCAGGGTTGGTCACGTCGGCCGTCTGCACGGACTCGCCGTCGAAGGGTGCACCGTCGACCCAGTGCGTGATCAGGTTCGTCATAGGGGTTGTGTCCTTTCCTCGCTCACCATCCTGAGGGTGACCGATGCGTCCAGAGCCCGACAGTGTGTAGGGTCCCGTGGGGAAGCCGGACGAAGTGTCGGGAAAGCGGGTGTGATGGCGGCAGTCACGGTGAAAGAGGCGCTCGATCTCGACGTGATCCGTAGCGCTGGGCCGGAGGTGCTCGCCGGCGAGGGCGGTCTCGACCGTCCTGTGCGGTGGGTCCACGTGACCGAGCTCGCCGACATCGCGCCGCTGGTGCGCTCCGGCGACCTCCTGCTCAGCACGGGCATCGCCCTGCCCGAATCGGCCCAGGGCCTGCGCGACTTCGCCGCGAGTCTCACCGACAGCGGCGTCGCCGGAATCGTGATCGAGCTGGGACGGCGGTGGACGACCGTGCCCCCTGCACTCGTCGATGCGTGCCGAGTACTCGAACTGCCGTTGGTCGCGCTGCACCACGAAGTGCGCTTCGCCGTGGTCGCGCAGGCACTCGGCGAGCGGATCGTCGACCAGCAGCTCGGCGAGCTCCGCGAAGCCCAGGAGGTGCACGAGACGTTCACCGAGCTCAGCAACGCCGAGGCCGGGCCTCGGCAGATCCTCGAAGCCGTCCAGCGCCTTGCTGGCGCCACAGTGGTCCTCGAGGGTGCCGATCACGAGGTCGTCGACTTTCGACCGGGGCCCTCGGGGGCGACGGCGTTCGTGGCTGACTGGTCGCGCCGCTCCAAGGCGGTGCGGATCGAGGCCCGCACGGACTGGGACCGCCTCCACGGCTGGCTCGTAAGTGGTCTGGGACGCCGCGAACGAGGTTGGGGAAGGCTCGTCATCCAGTCGCCCACCGAACCGTCGCAGCGCCTGATCGCCGTCATCGAACGGGGCGCGGCGGCGCTTGCGATGCACCGGTTGCAGGACGGGCACCGCAGCAGCCAGGTTCGACGCACCCACCTGGAGCTCGTCAGCGGGCTCCTCCACGACCCCGCGGACACCGAGCTCCAACGACGATGCGAGCTGGCCGGGTTTCCGGTGACGAAGCACCAGTACATCGCGCTGGCGGTCCGCCCGGTCGTCGACGGCACCCTCTCCCGGGCAGCCGCTCTCGAGGAGGTCATGGCCGCCGCGGTCCACGCCGCGCACACGACTCGGGTGCCGGCGCTGGTGTGCGACACGAATCAGGTCGCCCGGATCCTGCTCGCCGTCCGGTCTGCTGCAGACCCCGACGCGGCCGCGGATGCACTCGCCCTCGCCGTCGGCCGCACCAGATCCATCGTCGTCGGTGCCGGCCGTGCCGTCGCCCCGATCGGAGCCGTGGACCGCACCCTGCGCGAGAGCGTCCACGTCTTGAGTTCGATCGGGCAACCGGATCCCGACCAACCCGTGCACCGGCTCGAGGACGTCCACCTGCGCGGGCTGCTGGCGCTTCTCGGCGGCGACGACCGCCTCCAACTCTTCGTCGAACGCGAACTCGAGACACTGCGCGCCCACGACGAACGGTGGGACACCGACCACCTCGCCGTGCTCAGGGCCCTCCTGGAACATCCAGCCAGCAAGTCCGAGGCAGCCGCCAGCCTGGGCCTGTCACGCCCCGTGTTCTACGACCGCATCGCCAAGATCGGTCGCCTCCTCAAGGTCGACCTCGACCACGCCCAGATGCGAACGTCCCTGCACGTCGCACTCATGGCCGCCGACATCCTCGATGCCGAGTCCGGCGAATAGGCCCGAAAGTCACGGGTAGAGTCCACGCAAACGGTGTGCCTCCGCCACCGTGCCGACCGCGAGGCTCGTCGCCGCGGACCGCAACGAGACCCCGTGCGTCATGGCGAACTCGGTCGTCCGCTCCCACGCCACCGTCATCCGCCTCGCGAGACGGTCCTCGACCTCGGACTCGCTCCACCAGAACGCCTGATTCGCCTGCACCCACTCGAAGTAGGACACGACCACGCCGCCGGCGTTCGCGAGGATGTCCGGCACCACCAGGACATCACGGTCCACGAGGATCTTGTCGGCACCGCGGGTGGTGGGACCGTTGGCGCCCTCGACGACGATGCGTGCCAGGACGCGATCGGCATTGCCCTCGTGGATCACGCCCTCGATGGCGGCCGGGACGAGGACGTCGACGGGAAGAGTCAGCAGGTCGTCCTTCCCGGACATCGCCTCCGATTCGGCAAAACCGACGACCGAGCCCGTTCGATCGACGTGCGCCTCGAGCGCGGGGACGCTCAGGCCGGTCGACTCGAAGATCGCGCCGAACTGGTCGCTCACGGCGACGACCCGGGCGCCGGCCTCGGCGAGGAACCGTGCGGTGTACCGGCCGACCTTGCCGAAGCCCTGGACGGCGACCCGTGCACCACCGATCGGGAGCCCACGCGAGTCGAGCGCCCGCAGCGCGACATGCGCCACCCCGCGCGACGTTGCCGTGGCCCTACCGAGGGAGCCACCGAGTGAAAGGGGTTTGCCTGTCACCACCCCGAGAGCGGTGTGTCCGGCACCGATCGAGTACGTGTCCATCATCCAGGCCATCACGCGCTCGTCGGTGCCCAGATCGGGGGCAGGGATGTCGCGATCAGGACCGATGAGCGGAGCGATCTCGCTGGTGTACCGGCGCGTGACCCGCTCGATCTCCGCCTCCGAGAACAGCGCCGGATCAAAGCGGACACCACCCTTGCCTCCTCCGTACGGCACGTCGACCAGGGCGCACTTCCACGTCATCCACATGGCCAGCGCCCGCACCTCGTCAAGCGTGACGTCCGGGCTGAACCGCACACCGCCCTTGGCCGGGCCACGCGTCAGGTTGTGCTGGACACGATGGCCGGTCAGGACGTCGATCGTTCCGTCATCTCGATGCAGTGGGATGCTCACGGTCACCTCGCGTCGCGGCTGGGCCAGGCTCTGGTGGATGCCCTCGGGCAGGCCCAGCACGTCGGTCGCCTCGGCCAACTGCTCCAGCGCATCGGCGAGCACGGGTGCGGGGGAGATGGTGGTGTCAGTTGTCATCGTCGACCCTCTGATCGTGGCGTCGGGAACTCCGACGCCTGACACCCATCCTTTGTCACGCATGGCGACCAGCAGCCCGACAGAGTGCCCGCCTCAGCCTCTGATGTCGACAATCCGTCGGGTTTGGCGTGCCGACCACCACGATTCGAGAACTCGCCTCGCAGAGGGCCGATCCCTACTCCATGCCGTCCATGTGTACGCGCAGCGTTCGCATCGCCAGGTCGAGGAGGTCCAGGAGGTCGAGATCGGTGGCGGTGAGCCATTGCTCGTACGCACTCAAGGAGAGTGCCAGGCTGACGTGGCCGATGGTGCGGACGGCGATGTCATCCACAGATGCGCCAGTGCGTTCGGCGACGAACTCGGCGATGATGCGGCGCCACTGTTGGTACTTGATCGTGGAGTGCGCCTGGAGGGCGGGGGTGTTGAGGATGAGGTCCATGCGGGCGCGGTGCTGGGTGCGGGCCTCGTCGGGGAATTCGTTGAAGGCTCGGACGCCGCGGTGGATCGTCTCGGCGAGCGGGAGGTCGGGGTCGAAGGAGCGCAGGATGCGCGCGAATTCGGTGAGGCTCTGGTCGAACTGGCCCCAGGGGATGTCGTTCTTGGAGTCGAAGTAGCGGAACAGGGTGCGGCGACTGACGCCGACGGCTGCGGCGATGTCGTCGAGGGTGGTGCCTTCGAATCCTTGGCGTTCGAAGAGTTCGAAGGCGGCCCGTTCGATCTGCGCGTGGGACGTGACCGAGGGCCTGCCCAGGGCTCGTGAGCGGGTGGGTGCTGACACGTCGGCGACGCTATCAGGAGCGCCGATCTTCCTTTTTGCATCGAGTGCCATTAGTGTGTGCCGGGACACATCAAGCATTCACAGGAGGCGACATGTTGGAGAACGAACCTGGTGGTGCGGGCACCGACGAGGAGATCACGCCCGAGTCGCTGATCGAGGAAGTCTCGATCGACGGCATGTGCGGCGTGTACTGAGGTGTCGGCGATGTCAGGGATGCTCGACGAGGCGTGGGCGTTGTCGCCGATGGTGGCGCTACGTCCGGAGCCCTTCGGGGCGTTGGCGTATCACTTCGGGAATCGCCGGCTGACGTTCTTGAAGCGGCCGGAACTGGTGGCCGTGGTGCGCGGTCTTGCCGAGCACCCTGACGTCCGTACGGCGCTGGTAGCGGCGGGCATCGGGGAGCGGGCGTGGCCTGCCTACGAGCGTGCGCTGGGTGGACTGGCCGAGACCGACATGATCCGTTCCCGTGAGCCGAAGGAGTCGGCAGCATGACCATTCTGGAGACCCGTCCCGAGATCGCGCGCCCGGCCACGGGCACGCTGGTGGAGCAGTTCGAGTTCGGTCTGGATGCTCCGATCTGTCTGACGTGGGAGTTGACGTATGCGTGCAACCTGGAGTGCGCGCACTGCCTGTCGTCGTCGGGTCGTCGGGATCCGCGTGAACTGTCGACCGAGCAGTGCAAGGCGGTGATCGACGAGTTGCAGCGGATGCAGGTGTTCTACGTGAACATCGGTGGTGGCGAGCCGACGATTCGTCCGGACTTCTGGGAGCTGTTGCAGTACGCGGTCGACCACCAGGTGGGGGTGAAGTTCTCGACCAACGGGGTGCGGCTGAACCCGGAGCGGGCGGCGTTCCTGGCGTCGACGGACTACGTGGACGTGCAGATCTCGCTGGACGGCGCGACCGCGGAGGTCAACGATTACGTCCGCGGTCCGGGGTCGTTCGACACGGCGATCCGGGCGTTGGAGAACTTGCAGGCCGCGGGGTTTGAGGACGCGAAGATTTCGGTGGTGTGCACGCGTCAGAACATCGGTCAGTTGGACGAGTTCAAGGCGATCGCCGACCGCTACGGTGCGACGCTGCGGCTGACGAGGTTGCGTCCGTCGGGTCGTGGCGCGGACGTGTGGGACGAGCTGCATCCGCTGCCGGAGCAGCAGCGCGAGCTGTACGACTGGCTGATGGCGCACGGCGAGGACGTGCTGACGGGAGACTCGTTCTTCCACTTGGCCGCGTTCGGTG
>CAYXFT010000188.1:5243-5707 GCA_964464335.1 uncultured Aeromicrobium sp. | reverse complement strand
AGCAGGTCGTCGTCGGCGTCAACACCTACCGTCTCGCCGAGGAGGACCCGCTGGACGTCCTCAAGGTCGACAACAAGGCCGTGCTGGCCTCGCAGATCGCCAAGTTGGAGCGGCTGCGGGCCGAGCGCAACGAGGACGACGTGCAGTCCGCCCTGCAGGCGCTCACGGTCTCGGCCGAGCGCGGCGCCGGTCGCGACGGCACGCTCGACGGGAACATGCTGGCGCTCGCGGTCGACGCCGCCCGGGCCAAGGCCACCGTCGGTGAGATCAGCGACGCCCTCGAGAAGGTCTATGGGCGTCACCAGGCCGTGATCCGTACGATCTCGGGTGTGTACCGCACCGAAGCCGGCCAGTCGGGCAACATCGCCCGGGTCATCGAGGCGACCGACGAGTTCGAGCGCGCCGAGGGCCGCCGGCCCCGCATCCTGGTGGCAAAGATGGGTCAGGACGGTCACGACCGCGGC
>CAYXFT010000188.1:0-5233 GCA_964464335.1 uncultured Aeromicrobium sp. | reverse complement strand
TGTCGTGGGGGTCTCGTCCCTCGCGGCCGGCCACCTCACCTTGCTGCCGGCGCTGAAGCAGGCGCTGGAGGAGCAGGGTCGACCGGACATCATGATCGTGATCGGCGGAGTCATCCCGCCCGACGACGTCGAACCGCTCAAGCAGATGGGCGCCGCCGAGGTGTTCCTGCCGGGCACGGTCATCGCCGACTCGGCGCTCTCGCTGCTCGACAAGCTGCGCGCGCAGTCCTGAACGCAACTGTGAGTTGCACTAGCATGCACGGGTGGACGATCGCCTCGCACTGATGGACCAGGGCTCGTTCCTCGGCCTGCGTGCCCTGGGGTACCAGCCGTGCACCCTGCTGACGTGGACGTACGAGCGACCGGTCGACCTCGCGGCGCTGACGCGGTTCAACGATCGGCTCGCGGACACGCTGCTGGGTCGTCTGGTCCAGCCGTCACCCCTGCCCGGCGGACGGCACCGGTGGGTCGCCCTGGAGCGGTCGCCACGCATCGAGGTCGAAGCGGTGCCGCGCCCGCGGGCCGAGATCCACGACTGGGCCGACGAGCTGGCCGACCGCGGCGTCGATCCCGAGCACGGGCCGGGCTGGCGTCTCGGGGTGCTGCCGCTGACCGACGGTGGCACCGCGGTCGTGATGGTCGGCTCGCACACGCTGGGTGACGGGATGTGCAAGCTCGGCGCGATCGCCGACGCGGTCGACGGCGTCGCCCGCCGGCCGGACTACCTCCCCCGGGGGCACCGCCGTGGAGGGCGCCTCCTGTGGGCTGATCTCGTCGGGTTCGTGCGCGAGGTGCCCGCCGTGCTCCGGGCCGTCGCCGCCGGCGTGCGGGTGGCGCGCGCCCACGCCGGAGCGGCAGGCCCGCGCCAGCCGGCCGCGGTCCGCCCCGGGCCCACCCCCCGAGAGCTGCCGGCCGCTCCGTTCCACGCTCCCGCCGCCTGCGTCAGGGTCGCCCAGGTCGACTGGGACGCGGCAGCCGCGCGGCTCGGCGGCACCAGCAACACGCTCGTCTCGGCCGTCGCGGCGCGGTTGGGTCTGCGCTTCGGACGGGTGGGCCAGGACGGCACCGTCAGCCTGGCCGTCCCCGTCAGCGTGCGGGTCGAGGGCGACACGAGCGCGAACGCGCTCGACTCCGTCGTCGTCGCCGTGGACCCGGGTGGGCTCACGGAGGATCTCTCGGGCCTGCGCGCTGCCACGAAGGCCGCCCTGCGCGCCCGGGCCGAGCACGCCCATGACCTCGCGGCCGTGTTGCCGCTCGTGCCGCTGACCCCGCCGGTGGTGGCGCGCCGGGCCGAGCACCTCGCGATGGGCTCGTCGGTCTCCCCGGTCGGCTGCTCCAACCACGGCCAACTTGCTCCGGCGGTCACGCGCATCGACGGGCGCGACGCGGACGACTTCTGGGTGCGGCTCAGCGAGCCCGGCCGGACTCCCGCGGGCCTCGACGGGATCGGCGGCCAGCTCTACCTCCTCGGCGGCCGCGCGCTCGACGTCGTCTACGTGTCGGTGCTCGCGCACCCGATCGGCGGCGGGCTCGATCGTCCGGCCCTGCACGGGCTGCTCGCCGAGACGCTCGCCGAGTTCGGTCTCAGGGCGGCGAGGTCGTGAAATCGTGCCCCGACGCCCTGGCCTCGTGGGTGCCGGCCTCGTCGGTGCGGGACTCCTTCGCCGGCGCGGTCAATGGCCCGATCATGGAGCAGCCTTAGACTCACTCGCGTGGTGGACGTGGCAGAACTGGTGACAGGGGTCCGTGAGGGGCGCCGTGCGTCGATCTCGCGCGCGATCACGCTCGTGGAGTCCCGGCGCCATGACCATCGCGTCGCTGCGCGCGAGCTCCTGACCGAGCTCGCCGCGGGTCCGGACTCGACCGTCGGCGGGGCCGTGCGGGTCGGGATCTCGGGTGTCCCGGGAGTGGGCAAGTCGACCTTCGTCGAAGCGCTGGGTACCCACCTCACCGGCAAGGGGCACCGCGTCGGGGTGCTCGCGGTCGACCCGTCCAGCGTGCGCACCCGCGGTTCGGTCCTCGGCGACAAGACGCGCATGGCCCGGTTGTCGGTCGACCCGAACGCCTACATCCGGCCGTCGCCCAGCGCCGGCAGTCTCGGCGGCGTCGCCCGCGCGACCAGCCAGGCCCTGACGATCCTCGAGGCCGCCGGCCACGACGTGGTCCTCGTCGAGACCGTCGGTGTCGGCCAGTCCGAGATCACGGTCGCGGCCATGGTCGACACGTTCCTGTTCCTCACGCTCGCCCGGACGGGCGACCAGTTGCAGGGCATCAAGAAGGGCATCCTCGAGATCGCCGACGTCATCGCGGTCAACAAGGCCGACGGCGAACGCGTGCGCGAGGCCGAGGTCACCGCGCGCGACCTCGCCGGTGCGCTGCGCCTCGTCTATGCCGGGACGCAGGACTGGGTTCCTCCCGTGCTGACCTGCTCGGCGGTCGAGGAGACGGGCATCGACACCGTCTGGAGTCGCATCATCCGGCACCGCGAGTTCATGGGCCATCGCGGTGTCGAGGACAAACGCGCACGCCAGCGGCTCGAGTTCACGTGGACGCTCGTGCGTGACGAGATCGAGCAGCGACTCGCCACCGACGATCGCGTCGCGGCGGTGCGGGAGCAGGTGCGTGAGCAGGTGCTGGCGGGCGATCTCGCACCCGCGGCGGCCGCTGACGAGATCCTGCGCGCCTTCGACTCCTGAGCGCTCGGCCCACGTCGCGCGCCGGGCACCCGACCATGACACCCTTGGTCGGTGAAGCGCACCGTGACCGCACTGCTCGAGCTCTACGCCTTCGGTCGGGCCGACCTGATCCTGTCCTTGGCGGTCTCCAACGTCACCGCCGCCAGCGAACGGCTGACGGTCACGCAGGACGGCCGCGACCTGGAGTTCCACGAGATCGCCGGCCGTCACGGCACCCGGTTGCACCGGGTCGACGCGCCCGAGGGCCGCGTACGGGTCGAGTACGAGGCGGTCGTGCTGGGACACGCCTCGCCGATCGCGACCGACGAACTCGACGTGATCGAGTACCGCCGGCCCAGCCGTTACGCCGAGTCCGACAGCCTGCTGCCGATCGCCCAGGCCGAGTTCGGCGGGTTGCAGGGCAAGGAACTGCTCGACGCCGTCAGTTCGTGGGTCGGTACGCAGCTGTCCTACGTGCCGGGCAGCAGCCTGCCCACGGACGGCGCCGTGCAGACGATGCTCAAGCGCCAAGGCGTGTGCCGCGACTACGCCCACCTGGTCATCGCGCTGATGCGGGCCCACGGCGTGCCGGCCCGGCTCGTGTCGGTCTACGCTCCCGGTCTGCAGCCGATGGACTTCCATGCGGTGGCCGAGGCGTACATCGACGACGAGTGGCACGTGGTGGACGCCACGGCGCTGGCCCCGCGCGAGACGATGCTGCGCATCGCGACCGGAGTCGACGCCTCCGAGACGGCATTCCTGTCCCAGTACGGCGCCGCGGTCAATCTCAACACCATGATGGTCTCGGCCGTGGTCGACGACCTCCCCGATGACGACATGACCGAGCTCGTCGCCCTGGGTTGAGGGGTAACTCTGAGCGACACGCCGAAAAGAACCAGTGAACTAGTACCAAAGGACTAGTTCGTGGGGTAAGGTCCCTCACATGCGAACGCCGCGGCGCCGCATCACCTCGGGGGGGTGATACGGCACGCGGCATCGCTGTGTCCGGGGTCGGACTGCTCCCTCGCCAGAGGGCTCAGGACGGTTCGGGCAGTGCTCCCAGGCCCACGAGCGACCGGTAGACGTACGGCGTCATCGTCTGCACGAACGTCACGCTCAGGTGCGAGTTGTCCCGGTAGGCGTTGACGCCGCCGATGATCGCGGGGCACGTCGTCTCGTCGCAGTAGAAGTCGGTCAGGTCCAGCACCTGGGCGCCCGAGACCTGCTTGCCGGTGGCCCGGAACGGATCGAAGTAGTCGAATGCCTCGTCGCGGCTGATCGAGCACGCGTCGGGCGTGATCTCCTCGAGCGAGGACAGGCACTCCTGCGGGCTGGTCGAACGTCGGGGGTTGTCCCGGACGGCGACGATCTTGACGTCCGCGTCGATGAGCGGCTGCCACACGGCGGCCATGCTCTCGACCTGCTCCTTCTCTGTCCCGCCGCCCAACTGCTTGGCGTATCCCGTGGTGAGGATCAGGTCGGTCGTGTCGGCGCGGTCCTCCAGCCACGTCTGCAGCTTGGCCTTCCACTCCTGGCACGTGCTGACGCGCACGGGGTCGTCGTGGTCGATCTCGTCGCGCGACCACGAACAGCTGCTGCGCAGTTGGGCCGTGACGGTGATGAGTCCCTGGTCGGCCATCCGCACGAGCGCAGGCAGGAACGATCGCGCGTGCGAGTCGCCGACGAGGACGACGTGCGGCAGCGAGGTGTCCGACTCGTCGCCGAACGTGCAGTCGGTGTTGAGCTCGGTGTCGTGCGGCTGGCCGAAGCAACCGGGCAACTGGGCGTAGTCGGAGGCGACCGCCTCGGGCGAGGGGATCAGCTGGTCGTCGAGGTCGGGATTCTGGCACGGCTTCTCGGGGTCGTGGGAGGCGGCGCCGAAGCAGCGGGGCGCGTTCTCGACGAGCGCCTCGGCCACGGTGGCCGCCCGCTTCTCCGAGGCCACTGCGGACTGGTGACCGGCGAGCGACACCGACACCAGGGCGGCGGCGCCGAGCACCGTGAAGGCGCCCGTGACGGCGGGCCGACGCAGCGAGAAGCGGCGCGTGAACCGGACGGGGTCCTCGACCCACCGCTTCGTCGCCCACGACGCTGCGATCGTGCCGACGAGGATCCCCACACGCGGCCACAGCCCCAGCTCGTGGCCGAGGATGAACGGCAGGATCACGATGGGCGGCCAGTGCCACAGGTACATCGAGTAGGAGATGTCGCCGAGGGTGGTGGTCGGCCGCCAGCGCATGAGTCGTGCGGGCGAGAGCAGCCCGGTCGGCTCGCCCGCCCAGATCACGGCCACCGTCGCGACGACGGGCACGATCGCAGCCGTGCCGGGGAACGGGGTCGTGGCGTCGTAGGTCACGCCGCACCAGGCCAGCGTCAGGAATCCCGTCCACGACAGCGGCGCGGCCCACGAACGGTGGCTCACGGTGCTGGTCGTGGCGAGGGCGAGCAGTGCGCCGGCGCCGAACTGCCACGCGCGCGCGGGGGTGACGAAGTAGGCCGCCGGCGGATTGGCCTGGGTGATCCACAGCGAGTACGCGAGGCTGGCGAGGGTCGCCACG
>CAYXFT010000187.1:0-5759 GCA_964464335.1 uncultured Aeromicrobium sp. | reverse complement strand
GCCGGCCGGACCCCCAATCCGTGCCTGCGCTGCAACGAGAAGATCAAGTTCGCGGCCGTGCTGGACCGAGCGCTCGCGCTCGGCTTCGACGGTGTCGTGACGGGCCACTACGCGCGCCTGGCCGAACAGGACGACGTCGTCGAGATGCACCGCGCCGCCGATCACGGCAAGGACCAGTCGTACGTGCTGGGCGTCCTGACGCAGGATCAGCTGCGCCGCTCGGTGTTCCCGCTCGGTGACGATCCCAAGACGCTCGTGCGGGCCGAGGCCGAACGTCGCGGCCTGCAGGTCGCGAACAAGCCCGACAGCCACGACATCTGCTTCATCGCCGACGGCGACAACGCCGGCTGGCTCGCCGAGAAGCTGGGACCGCTGCCCGGAGACGTCGTCGACGAGTCGGGGGCGGTCGTCGGCTCCCACGACGGCGCCTATGCGTTCACGATCGGCCAGCGCCGGGGGCTGCGCCTGGGAATCCCGGCCGACGACGGCAAGCCGCGGTTCGTGCTCGACATCGAGCCGGTCAGTCGCACCGTGACCGTCGGCCCGCGCGACCATCTCGCGGTCGACGAGATCGAGGGCATCAAGCCGCTGTGGTGCGCCGAGCCGCCCGTCGGCGACCTCGAGTGCACCGTGCAGTTGCGCGCCCACGGCGACGAGCACCGCGCCACCCTGACGGTCGAGGACGACCGGGTGCGCGTGCACCTGCACGACCCCGCCTTCGGGATCGCCCCGGGCCAGGCGTGCGTCGTCTACGACGGCACGCGTGTGGTCGGTTCGGCCACGATCTCGCGCACGTCGCGCACCGTGGCCGCCTGAGGTCACGCGGGAATCTCGGGGCCGCCGAATTCGTTGACCCGGGCGTGTGGGACAGCATCGTCATCGGCGGCGGCCAGGCCGGACTGTCGACCTCGTTCCACCTGGGTCGGCTCGGCGTGCGCCATCTCGTGCTCGACGCGAACCCGCAGCCGGGAGGTGCCTGGCAGCATCGCTGGGACGCGCTGACCATGGACGACGTGCACCGGGTCGCCGACCTCCCGGACGAGGTGCTGCCCGAGTCGGTCGGCCCCGAACGCGCCAATGCCTTCGTCCCGGCGTACTTCGCGGGCTACGAGCGCCACCACGACCTGCCCGTCGTGCGGCCCGTCGTGATCGCGTCGGTCCGTGACGACGACGGCCTCCTGCTGGTCCAGTCCGACGACGGGCGGAGTTGGTCGACGCGCACGCTCGTCAACGCGACCGGCACGTGGCGCCGACCGTTCGTGCCCTACTACCCGGGCCGCGAGACGTTCGCCGGCGAGCAACTGCACACCGTCGACTACCCGGGTCCCGACCACTTCCGCGGGAAGCGGGTCCTGGTCGTCGGCGGCGGAGCCTCGGCGGTCCAGTTCCTGGGCGCCCTGCGGCCTCTCACCGACACCGTCTGGGTCACCCGTCGCGCACCGGTCTGGCGCACCGGCGGGTTCGGTGAGGTCGAGGGCCGCGAGGCCGTCGCGCAGGTCGAGGAACGGGTCCGCCGGGGTCTGCCGCCGCGCAGCGTCGTGAGCGTCACGGGGCTGATGCTGCGACCCCAGGAGCAGGAGGCGGCCGCCCTCGGCGCCTACGAGCGGCGTCCGATGTTCGCCCGGATCGAGCCCGACGGGGTGCGGTGGGCCGACGGGTCGTTCGAGCGCGTCGACGTGATCGTGTGGGCGACCGGCTTCCGTCCCGACGTCGACCACCTCGCTCCGTTGCACCTGCGCTCGCCGCTCGGCGGCATCCAGCTCGGCGCCACGACCTCGACGTCGACGACCGCGGTCGCCGACCCCCGGGTCCAGCTCGTCGGTTACGGCCCCTCGGCGTCCACGATCGGCGCGAACCGTGCCGGCCGGATCGCCGCCCGCGCCGTTGCTCGTCAGCTGGATCGCGAGGACGCCGCGTCGGCCTGACCCGGGCTCAGAGCGCGCGCTCGAGCACGAGGTCGTCCTCGGTCCGTCCGCCCACGACGAAGCGTCGCTCGCCGACGACCTCGAAGCCGTGCTTGCCATAGAACCGCTGGGCCCGCGCGTTCTGGGCGTTGACGCCCAGCCACACGCTGGCCGCCCCGGCGGCGCGTGCCCGGTCCAGCACTGCGGTCATCAGCGAGGTCGAGATGCCCGAGCCGTGCGCCGACGGATCGGCGTAGCACTTGCTCAGCTCGATGCTGGGGCGCCGCCGCACGATCTCGGCGTGGACGCCGTAGGGCTCGCCGGCGAAGGTCAGGGTGTACCCGACGAGACGGTCCTGCTCGGCCACGAGGACCTCGGCCGCCGGGTCGGCGAGGAACTCTGCGAAGCGTTCGGCGCTCAGGTGCGCGGCGATGAATTCGGCCATGTCCGCCTCCGGCATCCCGGGCGGACAGGCGAGCGGGAACGTGAGCGCCGCCAGCTCGACGAGGGACGGCAGGTCGGCGGCGGTGGCGGGTCGAACGGTCACGGGACGATTGTCGCGCCTGGAACCGCGAGTGGCGCACAACGCACGCCACTCGCGCCCAGTGGCGTGCGTTCTGCGCCACTCGCGGTCGGTTCTGCGCCAGTCGACGGAGCCGAGGGTCGGTGGGGGAGGATGGGCGGGTGCGCGCAACGGGGATCGGGTCCATGCCGGGTGAGGACTTCGACCCCACGGCGAGGTTCGTCGTCGACACCCTTGGGGACGCCGGGATCGTGTTCGTGCCGGAACTGCCCGGCCGGGGGGCCCCGGCCGGCATGCTCGGTCGCACTCTCGGGCTCGTCCCGATGCCGATCGACCTGCAACCGGCCGGTTGGCGGTTGGCCCCGGGCGAGGGGATGGACCAGCGTCGGGCCCGCTCGCTGCTGTCGCAGGATCTCGACCGGCTCGAGGAACTGCTCGACGGGCTCACCGTGACCGTCAAGCAACAGATCACCGGTCCGCTGACCCTCGCGGCCACCGTCGAGCGGCCCCGCGGCGACAAGCTTCTCGCCGACCACGGGGCTCGTCGCGACCTGGCCGAGGCGCTCGGCGAAGGGCTGCGTGCGCACGTCGCCGACCTGCGCAGGCGGTTCCCCGAGTCCGACCTCGTCGTGCAGGTGGACGAGCCCGCCATGACCGGGGTGCTCGCCGGCGCGGTGCCCACGGCCAGCGGGTTCGGCACCCACCGCACGATCCATCCGCCCGAGGCCGATGTGATGCTGCGCCACGTCGTCTCCGCGATCACCGATGCCGGGGCGACACCGGTCCTGCACTCGTGCGCGCCGGGCATCCCGGTCGCGCTCGTCGCGGGCGCCGGCTTCGCCGCGATCTCCTTCGACCTCGCGCTGGCGACGCCCGGCGATGAGTGGGCGGAGGTGTTCGAGTCCGGTGTCGACCTGTGGCCCGGTGGCGGGGACGCCGCCCGGATCGAGGACTTCATGGGACGGCTCGGCTTCGACACCGCCTCCTTCGCGGGGCGCACCGTCACGACGGCAGCCTGCGGGCTGGCGGGTAGTTCCCCGGCGCAGGCCCGGGCCAGCCTCGAACGCTCCGTGAAGGTCGCCGCCTCCTTCGGCTGACCGGGGATCTCGATACGCCCCGTGCTCGCTGCGCTCGCCGGGGCTACTCGATCAGCGAGACTCCCGGTGGTCGAGTAGCTCGCGAGCGGCGTATCGAGACCACTGCGCCTCAGTCGGCGTCCCGCAGCAGCCTCAACGTGGCCTTCTCGACGGCCGCGCGACGCTCGTCCTCGTCGGCCGCGTCCTCGAAGAGGGCGCGGGGGATCACCGTGCCGGACTCGTACAGGCTGACCAGTCGCGGGTCGACGTAGGAGCTGCGCACCACGGCGGGGGTGTTGCCCAGTGCGAGCGCGACCTCGGTCATGACGTCACGCACGGCGCGGGTCCGCGATGCCTTCGTGTCCCCGGGCTCGTCGCTGAGCGCGAGCAGTTCGGCCGCCAGCACGGTCGCCGCCCACGTGCGCAGATCCTTGGCCGTGATCTCGAGCCCGGTCTGTTCGCGCAGGTACTCGTTGACATCGGCGGAGGCGAGCGCCGTCACCGCGGCGGCGACGCGATACTCCAGCAGACGCGGGCCACCACCTCGGCGGCGGCGCATGCGGTTGAGCGCGGCCACGACTTCGGCGTTGTCGAGCACCACCTCGTGCTCCACGCCGGACTTGCCCAGGAACTTCACGACGAGGGTCTCGCCCTTGGACCGCACGTGGCGGCGCTCGAGTGTCGTCAAGCCGAAACTGCCCTGCCTGGCGTAGACGTCGTTGCCGACCCGGAAGGCCCCGGAGTCCAAGAGCCGCACGGCCAGCGCGGCAGCGTGGTCGCGCGACGCATCGGTCAGCGCGAGATGCTCGACGACCGTTTCACGCAGACGCGGTAGCGATGTCGCGATCTGGCTGACCCGGTCGAACTTCTCCAGGTTGCGTTGTCGGACCCAGTCCGGGTGGTACAGGTACTGCGTCCGGCCGGCCTCGTCCACGCCGGTCGCCTGCAGGTGTCCGTTGGGCCACGGGCAGATCCACACGTCCTGCCAGGCCGGCGGGATCACGAGTGCCTCGACGCGATCGCGGTCCGCACCGGACACGGGGGTGCCGTCCTCTGCGAGATGGCTCCAGCCGGCCCCGGCGCGACGTCGCGTCCAGCCCCTCGTCCGGGTCGTGACGCGTCGCAGTCTCATGTTCGGCACCCTACGAATCCACGGCGGCTCGGCAACCCGAGCACTGTCGGAGGCGAGCACTAGGCTCGATCCATGGCGGAACAACCGGGCACCGGCCTGCCCGAGAACGATCCCGGCATCGAGGCCGCGCGGGCCGAGGTCGCCGAACTCACCGAGCAGATCGAGGGCGCGCGCGACGCGTATTACGGGCACGACACCTCGCTGGTCGACGACGCGACGTACGACGCGTGGATGCACCGGCTGGAGGAGTTGGAGCGACTCCATCCGGCGCTGCAGGGCCAGGACTCGCCCACGCTGAACGTCGGCGCCGCGGCGAACTCCGCCCTCGCGCCCATCCAGCACGCCGAGCGGATGCTCAGCCTGGACAACGTCTTCTCCGCCGACGAACTGCGCGAGTGGTGCGCCAAGGCCGAGCGGTCGGCCGGACGCCGCGTCCAGTGGCTGACCGAGGCCAAGATCGACGGGCTGGCGATCTCGTTGCGGTACGAGCACGGCGTGTTGACCTCGGCGGCCACGCGCGGGGACGGTCGGGTCGGCGAGGACGTCACGGTCAACGCGGTGCGCCTCGACGGCATCCCCGAACGTCTCGCCGGGACGGGTCACCCGCCGCTCGTCGAGGTGCGCGGTGAGGTGTTCATCGGCATCGCCGCGTTCGAGCGGCTCAACGCCTTCCAGGCCGAACTGCGCGACCGGGTCGTCGCCGAGGCCACGGCCCGCGGTGTCGACGAGGAGCGCGCGACCGCGAGTGCGGCACGCCGGTTCCCGGCCTTCGCCAATCCGCGCAACGCCGCCAGCGGTGGCCTGCGCCAGCAGCTCGACAAGAAGGACGGCCTCGAACTCGAGGCGGGCCGCGAGCGGATCGCGTCGCTCGCGCTGTTCGTGCACGGCATCGGTGCCTGGGAGGACCCGCCGGTCGCCGCCCAGAGCGAGGTCTACGACCTGTTGAAGTCGTGGGGCCTGCCCACCAGCCCGAACACCCGCGTCTACGGGTCCGTCGACGACGTGGTCGCGCGCGTCGCCGAACTCGGCGAGCACCGGCACGACCTCCTGCACGAGATCGACGGCGTCGTCGTCAAGGTTGACGAGCTGGCCCTGCATCCGGAACTGGGCGAGACCAGCCGGGC
>CAYXFT010000186.1:0-5790 GCA_964464335.1 uncultured Aeromicrobium sp. | reverse complement strand
CCGATGCGCTCGTACCGCTCGCCGACGGGACTGTTCCGCACGAAGTCGGTGTTCCACGCGTGCATCTGGCGCAGGTCGGCGTAGCCGCCGGTCGTGAACGCCCGCGCGAGGTTCAGCGTGGCGCTCGACGCGTGGTAGACCTCGACGAGCCGCTGCGGGTCGGGGTGGCGGGCCTCGGGGGTGAAGTCGAAGCCGTTGACCGCGTCGCCGCGGTAGGCCGGCAGTGTGACGCCGTCGCGGGTCTCGTCGTTGCTGGAGCGCGGCTTGGCGTACTGACCGGCCAGCCGGCCGACCTTGACGACCGGAACGCTGGCCGCGTACGTCAGGACGACGGCCATCGAGAGCAGCACCCGCAGCTTGTTGCGGACGTTGTCGGCGGTGACACCCTCGAAGGTCTCGGCGCAGTCGCCGCCCTGCAGCAGGAACGCCTCGCCTCGCGCGACCGCAGCCATCTTGTCGCGCAGCGAATCACACTCCCCGGCAAAGACCAGGGGCGGCATCTTCCGCAGCGTCTCGACGGCACGGTCACGTGCGTCGAGGTCGGGGTACGTCGGCTGCTGGGCTGCACCGATCGCACGCAGTTCGTCAAGGCTGGGGATGCTCACCGGGCAAATATTACGCCAGCGGTCCCGACACCCGGACCTCCGTCCACCAGCCACGACGAAGAGCGCACCGACCCCTATTCGGCGATCTCCTCCCAGACCTCGTCCGCCTCGGCCTTCGCCTTCTCCTTGGCGGCCTCGCGCTCGCGTTCGCGGTCGCGCTTCTTCGCGTCCTGCGCATAGAGGTCGACGTACTCGTGGCCTGACAGGATCATGATCTCGTACATGATCTCGTCGGTGATGGCGCGCAGGATGTAGCGGTCGTCCTCCATGCCCTCGTACCGGCTGAAGTCCAGGGGCTTGCCGAACCGCACGCCCGGGCGGGCGTACGAGCCGAAGATCTTGCCCGGAGGCGCGACGACGTCGGTGTTGATGACGGCGACGGGAATGACGGGAACCTTCGCCTCGAGGGCGATGCGGGCCACACCCGTGCGGCCTCGGTACAGCTTGCCGTCGTGCGACCGGGTGCCCTCCGGGTAGATGCCGCACACCTCGCCGTCGGCGAGCAGGCGCAACTGTGTGCGGATCGCGCCGGCCGCGGCCGAGCCGCTGCTGCGGTCGATCGGCACCTGTCCGGCACCGGAGAAGAACGTCTTCTGGAACCAGCCCTTCAGGCCGGTGCCCTCGAAGTACTCGGCCTTCGCCACGAAGGTGACGCGACGCGGGATCACCAGCGGCATGAACAACCAGTCGCTGTAGGACAGGTGGTTGCTCGCGAGGATCACCGCGCCTTCGCGCGGAACGTTCTCGGTGCCTTCGGCCCAGGGCCTGAAGATCAGCTTGAGTACCGGACCCAGGGCGAGGAACTTCAGGAACCAGTCGAACACGCACGAGACATTACCCCGACGCGACGCCGTGATCGCCCTGATGGGGCACCATGTCGTCATGTCTGACTCGACCTCCCGTGAACATGCGCCCTCCGTCAAGGCCGGAGCGGAGCCGTTCACTGCCGCCGGCGGACGCGTCGGCGTCCTGCTCAGCCACGGCTTCACCGGTTCCCCGGCGTCGATGACCCCGTGGGGTCGACACCTGGCCGAACGCGGCCACACGGTCAGCGTGCCGCGGCTTCCGGGCCACGGGACGACGTGGCAGGAGATGAACACGACGCGCTGGCAGGACTGGTACGGCGAGCTCGACTCCGCCCTGACCGACCTGCGATCGCGGTGCGACCGGGTCGCCGTGGGTGGGCTCTCGATGGGCGGTGCACTCGCGCTCCGGCTGGCCGAGCAGCGACCCTCGGACGTCGACGCGCTCGTGCTGGTCAATCCCGCGATCGCGCTCAAGCGCCTCGACCTGAAGTTCGTGCCGGTCCTGAGCCGGGTGATGTCATCGATGCCCGGCATCGGCAACGACATCAAGAAGCCCGACCAGGACGAGATCGGCTACGACAGGACGCCGCTGAAGGCGCTCCACTCCCAACTGCAGCTGTGGAAGGACGTCCGGGCCAACCTGCACAAGGTCACGGCGCCGTTGCTGATGTTCCGCTCGCGCGAGGACCACGTCGTCGACGAACTGACGGCCGGCCTGGTGATGAACGGGGTCTCGTCACCGGATCGGGAACTGGTCGAACTGACCAACAGTTTCCACGTGGCGACGCTCGATCATGATGCGGAGTACATCATGGAGAGGTCGGCGCAGTTCATCGCCGACCACACCGCCACCGACTGACTCGGGAGTCCGCCGTGACCGACGACCGCACACCCTCCTCCGACGAGTTCGACCGCATCGTCGAGGGCCTCGACCTGGACCTGTCCGGGCTGGGCGACCTCGACTCCGCGGCGGCGACGGTGGCGGCCGAGCGCGAACGCGCTGCCCTCGAGGCCGAGAAGCAGGTCGACGACGAACCCGAGGACGACCAGTTCTACCGCGCGGTCGGTCCGGCGGGCCTGCGCGCGGATTCGCGGACCAAGCTCGCGTGGGTGGTGCTCGCGACCGGGCCCGTGGTCCTGCTGCTGTCGGCGCTGCTCTCGCTGCGGCCGCCCATGGCACTGACCGGAGTGCTCATCCTCGCTTCGGTCGCCGCCGTGGTCTACCTGGTAGCGCGGTTGCCCGATCGCGGACCTGGTACCCCGGACTGGCCAGACGACGGCGCCGCGCTCTGAGCCGCGCCAGGTCGGCGGCTCCGACCAGGCCGGCGTCGTTGCCCAGGTGCGCCCGGGTGATGCGAGCCTCCGACCGGTAGCCGCGGCCCGTCAGGTGATCGGCGAACGCCCGGCGGGCGGGGGCCAGCAACAACTCACCGTTCTCGCTGACGCCGCCGCCGATCACGAAGATCCCCGGATCGAGCGACGCCGCGAGGTTGGCCAGGCCGATGCCGAGCCAGTGTCCGACGTCGGTGACCCAGTCGACCGCCTCGCCATGGCCGCGCGCCGCGAGGACGCCCACGGTGGCACCGTCGACGGCCTCGGGCGACCCGGCGATCTCGGTGAGTGTCGCGCCGATGTCCGTGCCCTGCTCCACCGCGGCGCGCGCCCGGCGTTCGAGCACCCGGCCGCTGGCGTACTGCTCCCAGCAGCCGTGGTTGCCGCACTCGCACAGGACGCCGTCGTCGACGACGCGCTGGTGGCCGAACTCGCCCGCCATGCCCGAGTGGCCGCGGTACAACTGGCCGTCGAGCACCATCGCCCCGCCGATGCCCGTGCCCAGGTTGACCATGACGACGTCCGGTTCGTTCTGGGCAGCGCCGAAGCGCCACTCGGCCCAGCCGGCGGCGTTGGCGTCGTTGTCGACCAGCACGGGCAGCCGGGTGCGCCGGAAGACCGCGTCGCGCAGGGGTTCGTTGCGCCAGGCCAAGTGCGGCGAGAAGACGACCGTGGACCCGGTGACGTCGACGTAGCCCGCCGCGCCGATGCCGACGGCCTTGATCGGGAACCGTGCCCGGCACTCGGCCACGACGTCCGCGATCGCCTCGAGCACCTCGTTGGCATCGGTCGTGGGCGTCGCACGTCGGGTGCGCGCGAGCACCCGGCCGTCGTCGTCGACCACGCCCGCGGCGATCTTGGTTCCGCCGATGTCGATGCCGACCGCGAGCCGCTCAGCCACGTGACCGGCTTTCGACGCGACGCTTGAGTCCGTTCAGTGCCGTGTCGACGATGACCTTCTCCGCCTTGCGCTTGAGCATGCCCAACAATGGCAGTTTGACGTCGACCGAGAGTTGATAGGTGACGCGTGTCTTGCCACCGGCGACCACGTCGAGCGTGTAGGCACCGTCCATCGCCGACAACATCGAGGCGTCCTCGGACACCAGACACCACGAGACCTGACGATCGCCGCGCCAGTGGTAGCGCAAGGTGAAGGTGTCGCGGATCGGCGGCGAGTCCAAGGTGAACCGGACGTCGAGCGGCTGGCCCTGGGGGTCGGACTCGACGATGTCGACCGCCTGCATGCCGGTCGCCCACTCGGGGTAGTCGTCAAAGTTCGCGATCACCGCCATCACCGCACCCGCCGGGGCATCGATGACGATGTCGTTGACCGTGCGCGCCATGCCCACCTCCTCGCCGATGCCGACCAGCCTATCGGCGCGGTCGGACCACCTCGCCACAGGAGTACGGTGCTGTCTGTGAGCACTGAAACGAACCGCACCCTCGGCGACGACGACTGGGGCACGCTCAGTCAGGACGTCCTCGATCGCATCGGCACCGATGCCGACGAGGTGGCCCTGCGTCGCCTCGTCGACGGCACCTGGGTTGACGTCACCCTCGCCGAGTTCCATGCCGAGGTCGTCGCCGCGGCCAAGGGCCTGCTCGCCGCGGGCGTCGAGCACCAGGCACGCGTCGCGATCTTGGCCAAGACCCGCTACGAGTGGACCGTCCTGGACTATGCGAACTGGTGGATCGGCGCGGTCACGGTGCCCATCTACGAGACCTCCTCCGCCAGTCAGATCGCCTGGATCCTGCAGGACTCCGGCGCCACCGAACTGTTCTACGAGAGCGCCGAGCACCTCACGCGCGTCGAGGAGGCCCGCGTCGAGGCCCCCGAGTTGAGCGTCGTCCGACCCATCGACGACGTCCTCGGATCGCTGGCCGCCGAAGGCGCATCGATCTCCGACGACGCTCTCGAGGCGCGCCGTGCGGCCGTCGAGCAGTCGCACTTCGCGACGCTCATCTACACCTCCGGCACGACGGGCCGGCCCAAGGGCTGCGAACTGACCCACGCGAACTTCCGGGCCGAACTGCACGGCGCGAAGGTTCGACTGCCGGAACTGTTCGACGGTCCCGCCGCGTCCACGTTGCTGTTCCTGCCGCTGGCCCACGTGTTCGCCCGCATCATCCAGGTCGGCGCGATCCGCTGGGGCGCCGTCCTGGGACACACCGCCGACGTCGCCGACCTGGTGAGCCATCTGGGCACGTTCCAGCCGACCTTCGTCCTCGCGGTGCCCCGCGTCTTCGAGAAGGTCTTCAACACCGCCAGCACGAAGGCCTACGCCGACGGCAAGGGCAAGATCTTCGACGCCGCCGTCCGCACGGCGATCGCGTACAGCCGCGCCACCGAGGAGGGCCGGCCGTCACTGGCGCTGCGCGCGAAGCACACGCTCTACAACACGCTCGTCTACGGCAAGTTGCGGGGGGCCCTGGGCGGCAAGGCGGAGTACGCGATCTCCGGCGGAGCGCCGCTGGGCGACCGCCTCGGTCACTTCTACCGTGGCATCGGATTCAACGTCCTCGAGGGCTACGGCCTGACTGAGACGACGGCGGCGCTGACGGCGAACTACCCGGGCCACCAGAGGATCGGCACCGTCGGCAAGGCGTTCCCCGGTGTCGAGGTCCGCGTCGCCGACGACGGCGAGCTGCAGTTCCGCGGCCCGCAGGTCTTCGCCGGGTACTGGAACTCCGAGGCCGCCACGCGCCAGGTGCTCTCCGAGGACGGTTGGTTCTCCACCGGTGACCTCGGCGAGATCACCGAGGAGGGCTTCGTCAAGATCACCGGTCGCAAGAAGGAGATCATCGTCACCGCAGGCGGCAAGAACGTCTCCCCGGCGATCCTGGAGGACCGCGTCCGCGCCCACCCGGTGATCAGCCAGTGCCTCGTCGTGGGCGAGGGCAGGCCGTTCATCGCCGCGCTCATCACGATCGACGCGGAGGGCTGGACCGGTGACCTCGATGACCCGGAACTGCTCGATCAGGTCCAGAAGGCCGTCGACGACGCCAATTCGCAGGTGTCGCGCGCCGAGGCGATCCGCAAGTTCGTG
>CAYXFT010000185.1:1778-5806 GCA_964464335.1 uncultured Aeromicrobium sp. | reverse complement strand
CCGGCGCGGGGCGAGCACCGGCGCAGGAGCCTCGGGCATCCCGAGGTCGATGTTCGTCACGAGATCCTCACCGGGTTGACGATGTCCGCATAGATCAGCACCACACCCATGACTATAAGGACGAGCCCCACGCCGTAGGCGACCGGCAGCATCTTCGCGACGTCGACGTAGCCCGGGTCGGGCCGGCCACGCCACCGGGCGATCCGGCGCCGCAACTCCTCCCAGAGGGCCCCGGCGATGTGACCGCCGTCGAGCGGCAGCACCGGGATGAGGTTGAACATCCACAGGAACAGGTTCAGGCTCGCGAGCAGGCCGATGACCCGCTGGGCGCGTTCGCCCCACGTGGGATCGTTCACCGTCACGAGTTCGCCGGCGACCCGGCTGGCGCCGACGACGCTGACCGGCGTGTCGGCCCCGCGTTCGCCACCGAAGGCCGCCTGCACGACGTCGACCATCCGGGCGGGCAGGTGCACGAGGGCGTTCCCCGTGGCGACGATCATCGAGCCCATCTGTTCGACGACGAAGACCGGCCCCTGGCGCTCGTTCACGAACTCCGGCGAGACGCCGAGGAAGCCGACCTGCTCGGTCGTGTCCGGGTCGTCGACGGACGCGCGCGCCAGCACCGAGGTGTTCACGCTGACCTCACGCTCGACGCCGTCGCGTTCGTAGCCGATCGTGGCCTCGTCGTCGCCGTTCTTGCGGATGAGGGCGGTGAGCGAGTCCCAGTCGTCGATCTGGGCACCGTTGAAGGTCGTGATGACGTCACCGGCCTCCAGACCCGCGGTGCGGGCGGGGGTGACCGGGTCCTCGTCGGTGCACGCCCGCCCGGCCTCGGCGTCGGCGATCGCACAGTCGGACACCTGGGCGACCGTGGTCGTGGGTGCGGACACCCCGAACGCCATGAACGAGATCGAGAACAACACCGTGGCGATCAGCAGGTTCACGGTGGGCCCACCGGCCATCACGATGACCTTCTGCCACCAGGGCTTGCGGTAGAAGAGCCGGTCCTCGTCGGCCGGGTCGACGTCCACGTACTCGGCCTGCCGCGCGTCGGCGACCATCTGAGTGAACAGGCCCGTGTCGGACGACCGGATGATCAGGTGCCCGTCGGCGTCGCGCTCCTCGCGGGCCGGCGGCAGCATCCCGACCAGCTTCACGTAGCCGCCGAGCGGGAAGGCCTTGAGCCCGTACTCGGTCTCGCCGCGGCGCGTGGACCAGACGGTCGAGCCGAACCCGACGAAGAACTGCGTCACCTTCACGCCGAACTTCTTGGCCGGCCACATGTGACCGACCTCGTGCAGGGCGATGGACAGCGCCACGCCGACCAGGAAGACGATGACACCGAGTGCGTAGATCATCGGCCGACCGCCTCGGAGCGGGCGGACACCGCATCGCGGGCCCGGAACCGGGCGTCCGCGTCCGCGGCGAGGACGCGCTCGACCGTGAGGTCGCCCTCGGCCGACGCAGGGTCGGCCAGGTGGGCGTCGACCACGTCCGCGACGGTGTCGACGATGCCCAGGAAGTCCAGGTCGCCGGCCATGAAGGCCGCGACACACACCTCGTTGGCGGCGTTGAACACGGCAGGGGCCGTCCGGCCGAACGTGCCGGCGCGTCGGGCGACCGAGATCGCCGGGAAGGCCGTGTCGTCGAGCGGGTGGAACTCCCACGTCTGACACGAAGTCCAGTCGCACGCGGCTACGGCGCCGGGAACGCGGCGTGGCCACGCGAGCCCGAGCGCGATCGGCAGTTTCATGTCCGGCGGCGAGGCCTGGGCCATCGTCGACCCGTCGACGAACTCGACCATCGAGTGCACGACCGAGGTGGGGTGCACGACGACCTCGATCCGCTCGTACTCGACCCCGAACAGCAGGTGGGCCTCGATCACCTCGAGGCCCTTGTTCACGAGGGTGGCCGAGTTGATCGTGATGACCGGCCCCATGTCCCACGTCGGGTGGGCCGAGGCCTGCTCGGGCGTCACGTCACGCAGTTCGTCGCGGGTGCGGCCGCGGAACGGGCCGCCGCTGGCGGTCAGCACGAGCCGGCGGACGTCGGCCGGGTCCTCGCCCCGCAATGCCTGGGCGAGCGCCGAGTGCTCGGAGTCGACGGGCACAAGCTGGCCGGAGCGGGCTGCGTCGAGGACGAGGCGGCCGCCGATGATGAGGGACTCCTTGTTGGCCAGTGCGAGCGTCGCGCCGGACTCCAGCGCCGCCAGGGTCGGGAGCAGGCCCACGGCGCCGGTCATGCCGTTGAGCACCGTGTCGGCCGGCACCCGGGCGGCCTCCGTGGCCGCGTCGGGACCGGCGAGCAGGCGCGGCAGCGTGTACTCGCCGGCCGACCAGCCGCGACGCTGGGCCTCGGCGTAGAGGGCCAACTGGACGTCCTGGGCCGCGGTGGCGCTGGCCACGGCGACGACCTCGACCTCGAACTCGATCGCCTGCGCCGCCAGGGTCGCCGGATCGGCGCCCCCGGCAGCGATCGCGACGACGTCGAACCGGTCCGGATGGGCCCGCACGACGTCGAGCGCCTGCGTACCGATCGACCCGGTCGATCCCAGGACGACCACCCTCGAGCTCATTCGGCCATTCTGTCACCGCACCCTGAACCCGGGCTGAGCGCGGCTACTTGATCTCGGAGCGGACGACGCGCAGACCGCCGATGACTCCGGGCAGGACGACCCACAGACCGATGGCCACGACGAAGCGCACGTAGTCGATCGCCGACACCGTGACCTCCTCGCCCATCATGTCGGTGCCGCTGACGAGCGGGGCCGCCGCATAGTTGAAGTCGAACCACGGGAGCACGTCCTGGGCCCAGTCGAAGAACGCCAGCATGATCGGGTAGACGATCAGCGGCAGGATCAGCGCGGCGACGTAGAAGACCGCGATCGCGGCTGGCGTGCTCAGCAGCAGGCTGGCCAGCGCGAACGCCATCAGGAAGAACGCGAGCTGGACGACGACCGTCCAGAACAACACCCGACCCGTCACGTTCCAGACGACGTCATTGCCCGTGATCACTCCGTAGAGCACGTTGCCGAGGGCGCCGAGCAGTCCGGCGAGCACGAGGGTGGCGAGCGCGAAGATGCTCACGGCGACCAGCTTGGCCGCCAGCACCCGGCCGCGCCGCGGCTCGAGGGTGAACGTGACCAGGTTCGTGCGCTGGCCCCACTCGGTGGTGATCGTCAGGATCGCAAACACCGGCAGCAGGATGGAGACCGGCACGACCATGGCCTGCAGCCAGCCGTTCGCCGAGATCGTGACGTCGTCGTTCAGTCCGAGCACGAGCAGGACGATCGCCATCACGAGGGCGATCAGCCCTGCGGTGATGAGGAACAGCCACAGGCCGGCGCGTGTGTCGACCATCTTGCGGACCTCGACGGAGACGAGGCGACCGAACGGGATCCCGGGTCGGGAGGTGTCGATCTCGATCGGTGCGGTGGTCGTGCTCATGCGGGAACTCCTTCGGGGGCGATCGCGTCGCGCTGGGTGTCGGCAGTCAACTGCAGGAACATGTCCTCGAGCCCGGCGCCGTCGGCCTGACGCAACTCGACGAGGGCGACGCCGGCCCGGGCCGCGGCGACGCCGACGACCTCCGGCTCGGCCTCGGTGGTGACTCCGCCGTTGGTCTCGGTAGCGGCCACCCCGGCCTCGGTCAGCGCGGCCAGCAGGGCAGTGTTGTCACCTGCCCGGACGAACGTGCCCGAACCCTTGAGCAAGTCTTCCTTCGAACCCTGGGCGACGATACGTCCGTGCCCGATCACGACGAGGTCGTCGGCGATGATCTGCACCTCGTGCAGCAGGTGGGAGGACAGCAGCACGGTGCCGCCCTGACGTGCGTAGTGCGTGAGCAGTTGGCGCATCCAATGGATGCCGGCGGGGTCGAGCCCGTTCGCCGGCTCGTCGAGGATCAGGATCTTCGGATCGCCCAGCAGCGCGTGGGCGATGCCGAGGCGCTGGCGCATGCCGAGCGAGTAGTTGCGGATCCTGCGCTTGGACTCCTTGTCCGACAGGCCGACCAGCTCGAGCATCTCG
>CAYXFT010000185.1:0-1768 GCA_964464335.1 uncultured Aeromicrobium sp. | reverse complement strand
GGTGCGGGCGCCGATCGTGAGCACCTCGCGGCCGGACCGACCCGCGTGCTGGGCCGAGGCGTCGAGCAGGACGCCGACCTGGGTCGCCGGGTTGGGGATGTCGCGGTAGCGCACTCCCCCGACCGTGGCGGTGCCCGCCGTGGCGGGCGTGAGACCGGCGATGATGCGCATCGTGGTCGACTTGCCGGCGCCGTTGGGGCCGAGGAATCCGGTGACTTGCCCGGGCCGAGCGGTGAAGGTCACGTCGTCGACTGCCTTGAAGTCGTCGTACACCTTCGTGAGGTTCTGGACGGAGATCATGACGTCCATCCTGCCTGACGCGCCTCGTCAGGTGAGGGTGCCACCGTGCAACAGCGTGGCGAGCACGTCGCCGTACCGACGTTCCAGTCGTGCGGCGTAGTCGCCGGGGTCCGTCATCGGGGCGGCCACCGGATCGTGACGACCGGCACGACGCACGAGATCGAAGTCGAGGGTCTCGTCATCGACCTGCACCACGGCTGGATCGTCGACGATCCGGTACCGGGCATCCTCGCCCTCGTGGACCGGTTCGGCGCCCAGCCGGACGATCGCCAGGACACTGAGCACCCACGTGTGGCGGTCGGCCACCTTCAGCCGGACCGGGACGCCTGCACCCAGACCGAGGTCGCGCAGTCCGCCGGCCAGGGCGGCCGACTCGTGCAGCAACTGGGCGTAGCTCATGGTGCCCTCGGCCGTGACGAGCGCCGGATCGTCGGCCCGCCCGTCGACCACGTGGCGGTCCAACGCGCGGAACGCGAGGCTGTGAACGGTCATCAGATCCCCCTGAAGATCGGGTCGCGCTTGGCCAACCGGGCTTCGGCCGCCTCACGGACGTCCTGGCTGGCCCACACGGCGGTGAAGCTCTCGGCGATGCGGTCGTCGTCGGCCGCGGAGCCGTTGAGCACGAGTTTGTTGTGCGCGAGCGTCAGCGGTGCGAGCGTGGCGATCTCGTGGGCCCAGGCGAGGGCGTCGGCGAGGGTGCCCGGCCGGTCGGCCAGACCACACGTGATCGCCTCGTCCCGCCCGACGGTGTCGGCCGCGAGCATGACCCGTCGCGCCCGGCCGGCGCCGGCGAGTGAGGCGAGGGTGCGGATGGTCCACGCATCCACGGCCATGCCGTTGCGGGCGGTGGGCACGGCGAACCTCGCGGGCTCGTCGGCGACACGCAGGTCGCAGGCGATCGCCAGTTGGGTGCCCGCTCCGATCGCCGGGCCGTTCACGGAGGCGATGATCGGCACGGGCACCTGCGTGAGGTGGTGCAGCATCGCGTAGAGCGCGTCGATGAACGCGTCGTCGTAGACACCACCGAGGTCGGCACCCGCGCAGAAGGCCGTGCCCTCCCCCGTCACGACGATCGACCGGGCGCCGGCGGCCACGGCCTCGTCGACGGCCGCGTGCACCGCAAGGCACAGTTCGGTGTTGAGCGCGTTGCGGCGGTCCGGGCGCGTGAGGGTCAGGATCGCGACGTCGCCGTCGCGCGCGGTGCGCAGGGTGTCCGACATGCCGTCCAACCTAGCGAGACGGATCAGTTCACTCCGCAGCGGCCAACTGGCCGCAGGCGCCGTCGATGTCGCTGCCGCGGGTGTCGCGGACGGTCGTGGAGATGCCCTTGGCCTCGAGCCGACGGACGAACTCGCGCTCGTCGTCGCGACGCGACGCGGTCCACTTCGAGCCCGGCGTCGGGTTGAGCGGGATGAGATTCACGTGCACCCAGCCGGATCCGCCGCGAGCCGACAACACTTCGGCGAGG
>CAYXFT010000184.1:0-5836 GCA_964464335.1 uncultured Aeromicrobium sp. | reverse complement strand
GCGCTGCGGTGGGGGACCGACTACGACTCCACGCTGCGGTCGTTCGTGAACATCGTCGCCACGCCCAAGGGCGGCACTCACGTCTCCGGCTTCGAACGCGGCATGACCAAGACCTTCAACGACGTGTTGCGCACGACCCGCCTGCTGAAGGCCGGGGACGCCGACATCATCAAGGACGACGTGCTCGAAGGCCTCACGGCGGTGGTCACCGTCCGGTTGGCCGAGCCGCAGTTCGAGGGCCAGACGAAGGAGGTCCTGGGCACGCCGCCGGTCACCCGCATCGTGAACAAGATCGTCTCGCGCGAACTGAAGGCCTTCCTGACGGGCACGAAGGCCGCTCAGAAGGCCAAGGCGCGCCTCGTGATGGAGAAGGTCGTCGGGGCCTCCCGCACGCGTCTGGCAGCCCGCCAGCAGCGCGACGCCCAGCGCCGCAAGAATGCGCTCGAGTCCAGTGCCCTGCCGGCCAAGCTGGCCGACTGCCGTAGCAACGAGGTCGACCGCACCGAACTGTTCATCGTCGAGGGCGACTCCGCGCTCGGCACCGCCAAGTCGGCACGCGACGGCGAGTTCCAGGCGCTGCTGCCGATCCGCGGCAAGATCCTCAACGTCCAGAAGGCCAGCGTCGGCGGTGTTCACGGCCGTACCGCCGTTGCACCGCATCGAGCTCGTCAACCCGAAGAAGGGCCAGGACAAGTACATCTACACGTACTCCGACCCCGAGCTCCAGCGCACGCTGGCGCAGCTGCAGAAGCGCAACATCCGCTGGAAGGACGCGCCGCAGCGCTACAAGGGTCTGGGCGAGATGGACGCCGACCAGCTGGCCGAGACCACGATGGACCCGCGTCACCGGACCCTGCGCCGGCTGACGGTCGACGACGCCGAGGAGTCGGCCGCGGTGTTCGAGTTGCTGATGGGCAACGAGGTGCCGCCCCGCAAGGAGTTCATCGTCCAGGGCGCCTACGAGATCGACGCCGACCTCATCGACGCCTGACCCGGCCACGACCGAGGCGCGCGAGCGTCAGGCGACCGGGGTGAGCAGGCCCGAGTCGACGTCGTAGAGGAAACCGCCGACCTCGACCGAGTCGGGGACCAGCGGGTGGCTCTTCACCCGGTGCACGTCAGCGCGGATCGTGGCCTCTTGGTCGACGATCGCGCCCAAGGTCATCCACGAGGCGTCCGCACCCGTGAACTCGCCGATCTTCGCCTTGAGCTCGTCCTCGGTCGAGGAGGCCATCGCGCAGCGCGTGTGCTGGACCACCATGACTCGCTCGACCTGCAGGAGGGTGACGCCCAGCACGACGGCGACGAGCGCCTGGTCGGTGACGCGGCCGCCGGGGTTGCGCAGGATCTTCGCGTCACCGGGGGCGAGCCCGATCATGCGCAGCGGATCGATCCGCGAATCCATGCACGTCACCATCGCCACACCGGCCCGGGCGATGCCGTCGAAGCCGCCCTGGTGGTCGTGGGAGTAGCGCACATTGGCCGCGAGGAGGTCGTCGAAGGCTCCGCTCATGGCGACACGGTAGCGCGGCCCCGCAGGAGCACCAGAGCGAGGGTGGCCGCGATGAACGCCGCGATCGCGGCACCGGTGAAGACGGCCTGCAGCTGGGCGATCCCGGCGTCGTTGAGTGCTCTGGCGTAGGCGGCGCACGCCGTCGAGTCGCCGCAGAGTTCCTCGACCGAGGGGATGTCGGCGACCGCCGCGTGGAAGGCGCGCAGCCCGATCGTGGTGAGTGCCGAGATGCCGATCAACATGCCCACCATGCGGGCGACGACGAGCAGGGCGCTGGCCAGTCCGTGCACCTCGTCGACGGTGTGCTCGAGCAGGGCAGCATTGACCGGGGCGATGACCAGTCCGAATCCGAGCCCGCAGGCTGCGAGGACGATCGTGGAGGCGGACGACTCGAGGGAGGTCGCGTCCCAGCGGGCCATCAGCAGGAAACAGACGCCCGAGAGCACCATCGCGCCCGCGGTCAGGAGTCCGGCCGGGAGGTGGCGCAGCAGCCAGCCGCCGAGGACGGCAC
This sequence comes from uncultured Aeromicrobium sp., assembly GCA_964464335.1. Lineage (GTDB taxonomy): Bacteria > Actinomycetota > Actinomycetes > Propionibacteriales > Nocardioidaceae > Aeromicrobium. The sequence continues at coordinate 3,812 of CAYXFT010000184.1, read as the reverse complement.
CGACGGGCAGGGCGACGAGGAACCGGACCAGGACCAGGGCCGCCTCGAGCTGGTCGTCCGGGGCCACCGTGATCCGAGCGAAGAAGGGGATGTCGACGAGCGCGGCGATGAGCGCGGCGCCCACGAAGAATGACACGACGATCGAACCCCAGGCGGGCGTCGCCGCGAGAGCGCCGCGAGGAATCAGCGGATGGGCGGCCCGCCGGCCGCGCCAGACGAAGACGGCGAGCGCCAGGGCCGCGATCGGCAGCAGGACGTAGGCGTCCTCGGCCAGGACCGCCTTCTCGGGCTCGGCGGTGGCGAACGTGATGATCACCGCGCCGAGCGCCACGGTCAGCGCCGCGGCTCCCCACAGGTCGGTCGCCCGGGCGACGTCGCGCCAAGCACGCCAGTCGACGAGTGGGTGGTCGGCGGTCGCCTGCCGGACCACGAAGGCGGCCACCAGGGTGTACCCCGCGAAGGCGAGCGGCGTGAGCCAGCGCGACTCCCCGGTCACCGGCAGGAAGGCGAGTCCACTCGTGACACCCGTGACGAGGCGTTCCGGCTGCAGCATCACCACGACCAGACACGTGCCGGCGAGCAGGGCCAGCACCAGTCCCACGACGTCGAACGGCCGGCGTTCCACCTCGCCCGGCCGGTGTCGCAGCATCGCCGCCCCGATCAGCAGGCCGACCACGGCGTTGAGCCAGAAGATGTCGTGCCACGTGCCGAAGGCCAGGACGGCCGCGCCCCACAGCGGTCCGACGACGCTGCCGAGCTCCTGCACCGCCCCGACGATGCCGAGCGGCAGGCCGCGTCGTTCGGCGGGCCAGGTGTCGGCGATGAGGGCGAGGGTGGGCGGGATGAGGCCGCCGCCGCCGATGCCCTGGATGAGCCGACCCAGCACGATGGACTGCAGGTCGTAGCCCGCGGCGGTGATGATCGAGCCGATCGCGAAGACCACGAGGCAGCCGATCAGGACGGGGACGCGGCCGCGCAGGTCGGACACGCGGCCGATGAGCGGCAGGACGGCGACGTAGCCGAGCAGGAAGCCCGAGACGATCGGCGCCGCGCGCTGGAGGTCGTCGACGGTCAGTCCGGCCGACGTCATCATGTCGGGCAGGGCCAGCACGACCACGTACGTGTCGGCCGCCGCGAAGCCGATCGCGATGGCCGCGAGCGCCAACAGCCCGCGCGAGGCGAGCTCTCGGGTCGCCATCGAGGTCAGGGAGCCGCGATGGTGACGGCGCCGTCGTGCGGCGCGAGGGTCAGCACGTAGGTGACCTGCTCGTCGCCGTAGAACGGGCCGGTGACCTTCGCGTCGTGCAGGACGTCGTCGTCGGTGAGCCGGTAGGTCACGTCGAAGTCGGCCGTCGTGTCGGCCGTGGGGATCAGTTCGGCCACGGTCTCGCCCGGGATTGTTCCGGTGATCTCGGTCAGCACCTCGGATCCGTCACGCGACTTGTCGCCCGTGGCGACGTCCTCGGTGGCTCCGAGCAGTCCGCCGAGACCGTCGTCGGCCCCGGCGCCGACCAGGGCGGCCGGATCGGGCGCGCCGAGCGAGGCCGGATCGAGCACCGTGAAGACGGGGGAGAAGCCCGTCTTGGCCCACACCTTGCCGTCGACCGCGATCACCTCGGCGCCGATCGTCGCGCCGCCCGCGACGACCTCGACGTCCCCTTGGAACGCCGGTGCGTGGGTGCCGACTCCGGTGGCCGACAGCAGCCCACGCTGGCCGTCGGGAAGCGCCTCGGTCGTGAGCGTGATGTCGAGCGCCTCGGCCTTCGCCAACGCCGAGGCCGCGGAGTCGAGCCGGGTCTGCGCGTCGGATGCGTCGTCGGACGAGGAGTCATCGCCGGTACAGGCGGAGAGCAGGAGTCCTGCGCTGAGCAGGGCGGCGGCGGTCAGCAGGCGACGTGAGAACACGCAGGTCAGTCTGACACGGGACGCGCACCGAGCAGGTCACCCGCCGCGCTGGACACGCCCGCGATGGGCTGGCCGACGGTGCTGCCCGACGCGTCGCGCTTCTCGACGACCGGCGGCAGGTCGACCGGCGATCCGCTGGCGGCCGAGGCGACGGGGGAGCCGTCGCCGACCCACGCGAAGATCAGGCCGTCCTCGCCGTTGAGCAGACGCTGGCACCGCACGCCACCGGTGCCACGCCCCTTGCCGGGATAGACCGCCAGCGGGGTGACCTTGGCCGAGCCTGCCTGCGTTCCGGGGAGCGCGTCGCCGCTGCCGGCGACCGTGACGATGTGGGCCGTCTCGACGTCCGAGACCGCGCCGAACGTCACGACGTGCGCCCCCACGCCGAGCTTGACGCCCGCGATCCCGCCACCTGAACGGCCCTGCGGGCGCACGGCGCTGGCCGGGAAGCGCAGCAGTTGGGCGTCGGAGGTGACGAAGGCCAGTTCCTCCTCGCCCGTGACGAGCGGGACGGCGCCGACCACCCGGTCGCCGTCGTCGAGCCGGATGAGCTCCCAGCTGTCGCGGTTCGTGAGGTGTTCGGGCCGGACCCGCTTGACGACACCCGTGCGGGTGCCGAGCGCGAGCCCGGGAACGTCGTCGGAAAAGGTCATGAGCGTCAGGGGGGTGCCGTCCAGTTGGACCAGTTCGGTGAGCGGGATGCCGCCCTGCAGGCGCGGCGACTCGGCCGTCGGGGGCAGGGCCGGCAGGTCGAGGACGTCGACTCGGTGCACCGTTCCCGCGGACGTGACGATGCCGACCTGGCCGCGTGCCGTCGCGCGCACCACCGCGACGATCGTGTCGTGCTTGGCGCGCCGGCCGAGGTCGCCGAGGGGCTCGACGTCGCCGGTACGCGCGACGAGGCCGGTCGAGGACAGCAGCACCCAGCACGGGTCGTCGGGAACCTCGATCGAGGCGCCGGCAGCCGCGGGGGCGGGCACGCCTGCGGACTCCAGCAACACGGTCCGACGTGGCGTGCCGAACCGCTGGGCGACCTGCGACAGTTCGTCGCCGACGAGTGTGCGCAGCACGGACTCGTCGGCGAGGATCGCCTCGAGTTCCTCGATCGTGCGGCGCAGGTCCTCGGACTCCTTCTCCAACTCCAGCCGCGAGAACTTCGTGAGCCGGCCCAGCTGCAGGTCGAGGATGTAGTCGGCCTGCAGTTCGCTCAGGTCGAAGACCGAGATGAGTCGGCCGCGGGCCTCGCCGCGATTCTCCGAGGACCGGATGAGCTGGATGACCTCGTCGATGTCGAGGATCGCGACGAGCAGTCCGTCGACCAGATGCAGGCGGGCGGCTGCCTTGTCGCGGCGGAACGTCGTGCGCCGGCGGACCACGTCGATGCGATGCTCGAGGAAGACCTCCAGCATCTGCTTGAGCCCGAGGGTGCGGGGCTGGCCGTCGACGAGCGCGACCGCGTTGATGCCGAAGGACGACTCCAGCGGCGTCTGGCGGTAGAGCTGTTCGAGCAGGGCCTCGGGGACGATGCCGTTCTTGACCTCGATCACCAGGCGCAGGCCGTGGTGCCGGTCGGTGAGGTTCTTCAGGTCGGAGATGCCCTGCAGCTTCTTGGCCTGGACGAGCTTCTTGATCGACTCGATGACCTTCTCGGGCCCGACGTTGTAGGGCAGTTCGGTCACGACGATGCCCTTGCGGCGGGCCGTGACGTTCTCGACCCGGGTCGTGGCCCGCATCTTGAACGAGCCGTTGCCGGTGGCGTACGCGTCGCGAACGCCGTCGAGGCCGACGATCTTGCCGCCGGTGGGCAGGTCGGGGCCGGGCACGAAGCGCATGAGTGCATCGATGTCGGCATCCGGGTGGTCGATGAGGTGGCGCAGGGCCTGGACCACCTCGACGAGGTTGTGCGG
>CAYXFT010000183.1:0-5865 GCA_964464335.1 uncultured Aeromicrobium sp. | reverse complement strand
GGTTGGTCAGCGTGTAGAGCGGCTGGCCGTTCGCGCGGACGATCACGAAGTCCTGCACGTTCTCGGAGCCGAACGTGATCGGGCCACGGACGAGGTCGTCGAACGTCCAGTCCTTCGCGGGCATCTTGAACCGGATCACGGGCTGGCGACCCTCGGCCTCGAACGCCGCCTGCTGCTCCGCCGTGAGATCGCGATGGAGGCCGTCGTAGCCGCTCGGGCGGCCCTCGGCACGCGCCCTCTCGCGGCGCTCCTCCAACTCCTCCGCGGAGTCGTACGCCTTGTACGCGAACCCGCCGTCGAGCAGGCGCTGGGCGACGTCGGCGTACAAGTCCATCCGCTGGCTCTGTCGGTAGGGCCCGTTCGGGCCGCCGACCTCGACACCCTCGTCCCAGTCCAGGTTGAGCCACCGCATGACGTCGATCAGCAGGTCGTAGGACTCCTGGCTGTCACGGCTGGCGTCGGTGTCCTCGATGCGGAACACGAAGCGGCCACCGTGGTGCCGGGCGAACGCCCAACTGAACAACGCCGTGCGCGCCATCCCGACATGCGGGTTGCCCGTCGGCGAGGGGCAGAACCGGGCGACGACGTCCGCGCCGGTCGCTTCGGTCCATCGCGTGCTACTCATCGTCCACCACCGGGTTCGTCAGGGTGCCCAGGCCGTCGATCGTCACCGCGACGTGGTCGCCGGCCACCATCGGGCCCACCCCGTCGGGGGTGCCGGTCAGGACGACGTCGCCGGGCAGCAGGGTCATGAAGCTGGTCACGTACTGCAGGATCGTCGGCACGTCGAACACCATGTCCGAGGTACGCCCGTCCTGCTTGGTCTCACCGTTCAGCGTCGTGCGCACCCGCGCGTTCGACGGGTCGAAGTCGGTCTCGATCCACGGACCGAGCGGGCAGAACGTGTCGAACCCCTTCGCCCGGGCCCACTGGCCGTCCTTGGCCTGCAGGTCGCGCGCCGTGACGTCGTTGGCGACGGTGTAGCCGTAGATCACCTTGCTCGCGTCGTCGAGATTGAGGTTGCGGCAGATCCGGCCGATCACGATCGCCAGCTCGCCCTCGAAGTGGACGTTCTGCGACTGCTTCGGGTAGAAGATCGGCTCGCCGGGTCCGATGACGGACGTGTTCGGCTTGAGGAAGATCAGCGGCTCCTGCGGCACGTCACCGCCCATCTCGGCGGCGTGGGCGACGTAGTTCTTGCCGACGCACACCACCTTGCTGCGCGGGATGACGGGCGCGAGGAGCCGCACGTCCTCCAGCGGAATCTTCTCGCCGGTCAGCTCCAACGGGACATAGAGGGGGTCGCCCTTGACGGGCGCGATGATCGGTGTGTCGCCATCGGCACCGACGACCCCGAAACGGGGGTCGTCGTCGCCGGCGAATCGGGCCACGCGCATGGCCTCCAGACTACCCAGCCAGCGCGACCGCGTCGGCGGCGAGGACCCGCACGACCCCTGCACCGGCCGTCTGGCCGGCCGCGGCAGCACCCAGCACGGACGCCATCGGCATCGGCAACTCCGCCACGTGCGCGAGATCACCGGCGGCGAAGACCCCCGGCAGGCTCGTCTGGGCGAGCGCGTCGACACGGACGCAGCCCGACGGGAGCATCTCCAGCCCGAGCTGTTCGGCGAAGGGTGCGGACTGAGCGAAGGCGGGGTGCAGGAAGAGTCCGCCGACCTCGAACTCGCCGCCTGTGGTCGTCAGGAGCAGGTCTCCGTCCCGACGCGACACGGCCGTCAGGTCGCCGTCGGCGATCGTGACGATCTCCGACCCGATCGGGTCCAGCATCGCCACCATCATCGGCAGGTGCGGTCCCGAGCCGACCAGTGCGATGCGCCGGCCTGCCACCTCGTGACCGTGGCAGAACGGGCAGGCTGCGGCCTCCTTGCCCCAGGCCTCGGCGAGGCCGGGGACGTCCGGCAGGGTGTCTCGCAGGCCGGTGGCGAGGATCAGGGTGCGCGCCTCGATTCGCTGCCCGTCGACCTCGGCCACGAATCCTGCATCCGACGGTGCCACCGAGGACACCGTCCCCGACCTCAACTCGATCGTGTCGTAGGCCGCGACGTCCTCGCGAGCGAGCTTGCGGATCTCCGCGGGTGCCCGGCCGTCGTGGGTCGCGAAGTTGTGTGCGTGCTCGACGGTGCCGTTGCGGTACTCGCCGGAGTCGACGAGCAGGGCGGTCCGGTGCATCCGGCCGACCGTCAGTGCAGCCTGCAGTCCGGCCGGACCTCCGCCGATGATCAGGGTGTCGTACATGGGTTCCTCCTGGCTGTTCGGGAATACGTCCCCCAGCCTGCGACTTAAGGTTGACATGAAGTCAAGCGTGCACGCGATCGGTGACGTCGCCGCCCGGTTCGGTCTCGAGACCCACGTGCTGCGGCACTGGGAGGACGTCGGGCTGTTACGTCCCGACCGTGACGCTGCGGGCCGGCGGCGATACGTCGACGACGACCTCGTGCGGGTCGCGGTGATCCTGCGCAGCAAGGCCGCGGGCATGGGCCTGGACGACATCCGCGTGCTGCTCGACGAGGAGGCGCCGTCGCGACACGAGGTGCTGGAGGCGCACGTCGCCGACCTCGACCGACGCATGCACGAGATGGAGCGGTCGCGTGAGATGACCCTGCACGCGCTGCGCTGCCGCGCCCACGACATCCTCGAATGCCGGCGGTTCAGGTCGCTGGTCGACGACGTCGTGGCGGGCGAGGCGGACTGGCAACTGCCGTCGACCTGACCGTCACCGGACCTTGATCTTGACCTGGGTCGTCCTCGCGCTGACGGAGTTCGAGCCGACATAGGTCACGGTGTACGTCGCCTTGACCGTGACCGCGACGGAGACGGCGCGCGACCTGGACGAGGCCTTCGCGGTGACGGTCGAAGCGGTCCTCACGGTCGCGGTCACCGCGGAGGCCGCCGTACCGGGCAGGTACCGGTCGCGGCGGTTCGCGGCAGTGACCCGCACCGAGATCGCGCGCCCGAGCTGGGACGCGCTGCGCGGCACGACGTACGTGGCCGTGGTGGCGCCGGCGATCGGTGCACCGTTGCTGAGCCATTGATACGAGAACTCCGTCTCGGCCATGGCCGACCAGACACCGGGCTGGGCGACGAGTGAACCGCCGGGCACGGCGGAGCCCGTCACCCGTGGCATCGCCATCTCCTGCAGGGTGCGGCTGAGGCTCACGTTGCGTACCGCGTCCGCGCCGTTCACGACGGCGAACACCGCGGTGGTCACCGGGCCCGAACGCCTCAGGCTAACCATGCGGGCCGACATCGCGGGGGGAAACGGCAGACCTCACAGGCGATGTTCAGGCCGACCCGTACCGGCGCTGCCGCGTGGCGTACTCCTCGACGGCTGTCCAGAAGGCGCGACGATCGACGTCCGGCCAGGCGATGTCGCTGAAGACCAGCTCGGCGTAGGCCGACTGCCACGGCAGGAAGTTGCTCGTGCGCTGTTCGCCCGACGTGCGCCAGAACAGGTCGACGTCGGGCATCCACGGTTCGTCGAGGTAGCGCGCGAAGATCGCCTCGGTGACCTTGTCCGGATTGACCCGGCCGGCCTGCACGTCGCGTGCCAGCGCCGCGGCGGCGTCGGCGATCTCGGCCCGGCCGCCGTAGTTGACGCACATCGTCAGGGTGCAGACGGTGTTGTCCTTCGTCAGTTCCTCGGCGGTCTCGAGCTCCTTGATGACGCTGCGCCACAGCCGGGGCCGACGCCCGGCCCACCGCACGCGGACGCCCAACTCGTGCATCTCGTCGCGGCGCCGGCGGATGACGTCGCGGTTGAAGCCCATCAGGAACTTCACTTCCTCCGGAGATCGCTTCCAGTTCTCGGTGCTGAACGCGTAGGCGCTGACGGCCTTGACGCCGACCTCGATCGCGCCCTCGACCACGTCGAACAGCGCGGCCTCGCCGGCCTTGTGACCCTCGGTGCGTGGCAGGCCGCGTTCCTTGGCCCAGCGACCGTTGCCGTCCATGACGATCGCGACGTGCCGGGGCACCTGGTCGGGCGCGAGCTTCGGGGCGGACGCGCCGGACGGATGCGGCGTGGGCGGGCGCACCATGTCAGCGATCCACGTGGGCCAGGGACCGCAGTCCGCGCTCGAGGTGCCACGACAGGTAGTTGGCGACGATGCCGCCGGCCTCGCGCCGGGACCGCTCGTCGGCCAGCGCCACCGCCGCCCACTCGCCGACCAGCAGCGCCGCGAGCAGCCCGACCGTGGTGGCGGCCGGGACCGACGACCCGGGGACCCGGCAGCGGTCGCACAGCATGCCTCCGGAGCCGGCGTGGAAGTGCCGGTGCGGCCCTTCGAGACCGCAGCGCGCGCAGGCGTCGAACGACGGGGCGTACCCGGCGATCGCGAGTGAGCGCAGTTGGAACGAGTCGAGCAGGACGCCCGGGGGTTGGCGGTGCTCGGTCAGGGCACGCAACGCACCGACGAGCAGGTGGTACTGGGGCACGGACGGTTCGGCCGTGTCGGCGACGAGGCGCTCGGCCGTCTCGAGCATCGCGGTGCCGGCCGTGTAGGCGGCGTAGTCGGCACCCAGGTGGGACGCGAACGGATCGATCGTCTCGACCTGGGCGACGATGTCGAGCGAGCGACCCTCGGCGAACTGCACGTCGACGTGCATGAACGGTTCGAGCCGGCCACCGAAACGGCTGGAGGTCTTGCGGACTCCCCGCCCGACGGCCCGGACGACGCCGCGTCCCCGCGTGAGAATCGTGACGATGCGGTCGGCCTCGCCCAACTTCTGGGTCCGCAGGACGACACCGGAGTCGCGATAGGTGCCCACCGGTCCATTCTGCCCCAGCGAGACGACGTTCCCTGCCCTGCCGGGCCGTGGCACGACACGTTTCGGCGCTGGTGTGCGACGCTCGGCGCATGAATCTGGACGATCGCCCCCGCGCCGCCCTGGGCGTGTGGCCCACTCCCCTGCAGGACGTCGACGGACTCTGGATGAAGCGCGAGGACCTGAGCGGGTTCGGCTTCGGCGGCAACAAGGTCCGCAAGCTGGAGTTCCTGCTCGGTGAGGCGGTGGCGAAGGGGCAGCGGCACGTCGTCACGTTCGGTGCCCTGCAGTCCAACCACGTGCGCGCGACCGCTGCGGCGTGCGCCCGACTCGGCCTGCACCTGGACGCGGTCGCCGTGCAGGCGGTCCCGCGCGACGACGCAGACTACCTCGGCTCGGGCAACGCCCTGCTGACCGAACTCTTCGGCGCCACGCGCCACGTGGTGCCCGACGACGACGCGGCCGGTGCGCTCGCGCTGTCGCTGCTCGAGCAGCACGGCGACGACCTCGCGATCATCATGCCCGGCGGGTCGGACCGCATCGGCACCCTCGGCCACGTCGACTCCGCGCTCGAGCTCTACTCACAACTGGACTTCGACCCGCGCGAGGTCGTCGTCGCAGCCTCCACGTGCGGGACGATGGCCGGCCTCGTGATCGGGCTCGCCCAGGCCGAGGTCGACACGGTCGTGCGCGGCGTGTGCGTCTACCACTCGCTCGAACAGACCGAGGCGACCCTGCGCGACCTGCTGGCCCAGACTTCCGCGGAACTCGGCGTGCCCGTGCCCGACGACGACCGCTGGGTGCTCGACGACACGCAGTTCGGCGACGGCTACGGGATTCCTACCGCGGCCGGCCTGGCCGAGATCCACCGCCTCGCCACCACCGCCGGGATCACCCTCGACCCCGTCTACACCGCCAAGGCCTACGCCGCGATCCCCCGCGACCCCGACCTGCGCCGCCGCACCGTCTTCCTGCACACCGGTGGCGGGCCTTCGTTGTTCGCGTACCGGTCGGCGTTGGGGTGAAGTTTCCCCGGTTAAGAGATTCCGCGGATAGGCGCGCGTCGCTGACGTGGAGCAG
>CAYXFT010000182.1:0-5869 GCA_964464335.1 uncultured Aeromicrobium sp. | reverse complement strand
CTTCCAAGCAGGATGTTGCGAGTTCGAATCTCGTCGTCCGCTCCGATGAGAGCCCCGCTTCGGCGGGGCTCTCCTCATTGCGGTCTGCGGTGCAGTATCAGCACGGCACGGTCGTCCTCGCCGGGCTCGGTCTGGTCGAGGATGCGCGTCGACGCCCCCTCGACGCCCGATCCGATCGCGATCTTCGCCGCCCCGCGCAACCACTCGATGCCGACCACCAGATCCAGCGAGCGGGTCTCGACGACGCCGTCCGTGTAGAACATGAGGGCCTCACCGGGCCGCAGCACGCCCCTGCCCGGGCGGAAGTCGGGACGATCGGTGATGCCCAACGCGAGACCGCGAGCACCGGACAGCACCCACTCCTGCGTGTCGTTGTCCCACTGCATGGCCGGCGGGTGGCCGGCGTTGAGCACCTCGTAGCCGCCGGTCTCGAGATCGACCAGGACGTGGACGGCCGTGGCGAAGCCCTCGTCCCAGTTCTGGCGCAGGAGGTAGTCGTTCGCCGCCGAGAACAGGCCGAGCGGCGGCAGCGAGCCGATCAGGCCACCGAGCGCACCGGCGAGCTGCAGGGACTGGGTTCCGGCCGCGACTCCCTTGCCGCAGACGTCGACCAGCACCATCTCGAGGTACCGCTTGTCGTTGGACAGGTTCGCCACGAGGAAGTCACCGGCGAACTTGGCCGCGCCGGCGGACTCCATCGCCGACTCGCTGGCCCAGCCCTCGGGCAGCGGAGGCACCGTCCCCTGCGTCTGCAGCCGGTCGCGCAGATCCATCAGCATCGCCTCGCCGAGCGCCGCCGGGAGTCCCGATCGGGTCAGGGAGGCGCTGTAGAGCAGGATCGCCGTGCCGAGATAGACCGAGACGAGTGACGACGGCCGAGCCGCGTCGAAACCGTTGGAGTACGTCTGCACGAGCGCGCTCACCGACGCCGCGAACAGCGCGATCGCCGAGAGCACCGCCTGTGGGCCCCATTGCAGCAGGACGCCACCGAGCAGGATCGGCACGATGAACATCGCGGCCGGCATGAACGAGTACCAGTTGAGACTGATGATGAACATGACCAACGTCAGGAGCAACAGGATCGTCAGGACGTTCATCTGACCGTCGCGAGACCCCGAGCGCCACAACCGCGCATTGCTCCTGAGGTAGCGACCAAGGGGGTCGCTGCTGAGGCCTCGGGTCCTGCTCACGAACCGACCCTATCGGCGTCGCTGGCACCTCGGGCACCAGAACAGGTTTCTGCCCGCGAGGACTTCGGTGCGCACCCGCGTCCCGCACACATGACACGGCTGGCCGGCGCGACGGTAGACGTAGACCTCGCCGCCGTGGTCGTCGTCGCGCGGCGGGCGACCCATCGCCTCCGGCTCGTGTTCGGGACGCACCGTGTCGATGCGTCCGGTCCGGACACCCTCGCCCATCAGCTGCACCAGATCGGACCACAACAGTCCGAAGGTCGACGGGCGCAGGTCACGGCCGGGCACCTTCGGGTCGATGCGGTGCCGGAAGAGGACCTCCGCGCGATAGACGTTGCCGACGCCGGAGACGACACGCTGATCCATCAACAGCACCCCGATGGGCGTCCGCGAGCGGGCGACCATCTCGGTCGCCCGGACGACGTCGGCCCGGGGGTCCAGCGGGTCTGCCCCGAGGCGGGCGTGGACCGCCTCGACCTCGTCGGGCGTCAGCAGCTCGCACGTGGTCGGTCCGCGCAGGTCGGCGGTCACCCGGTCGGACGAGAGGCGCCAGCGGACCTGTCCCACCACGGGCGGGTCGGGCTGTGGGACGAGGACGAACGAGCCGTAGAGGCCCAGGTGCACGTGAACCTGTTCGGCGACGCCCTCGAACGCGACGAACAGGTGCTTGCCGTGCGCGCTGGCCTCGGCCAGGACGCGGCCGTCGAGCCGCGATGCTCCCGTGAACCGACCCTGCGGGCTGGACGACCGCAGCACCCGACCCGCGAAGGTCTCGGTCAGGTCGAGGGCCAGCTTGTGGAGGGTGTGCCCCTCAGGCACCGATCCCCTCCATCAGAAGCTGCCGGTCTCCTCGTACCGGGCAAGCAGGTCGATACGCCGCTGGTGGCGCTCGGCCTGGCTCCACTCGCTCGTGAGGAAGGCCTCGACGATGTGCTCGGCCTCCTCGACCGAGTGCATGCGCCCGCCGATGCCCATGACCTGGGCGTTGTTGTGCTGGCGGGCCAACTGGGCCGTCTCGACGCTCCAGGTCAGGGCGCAGCGGATGCCCTCGACCTTGTTCGCTGCGATCTGCTCACCGTTGCCCGACCCGCCGATGACGATGCCGAGCGAGCCCGGATCGTCGACGACGGCTTGCGCCGCGGCGACGCAGAACGGCGGATAGTCGTCCTCGGCGTCGTACTCGTGGGCGCCGTGGTCGACGGGTTCGTACCCGTGCTCGGTCAGCCAGGTGACGAGGTGGGTCTTCAGTTCGTGGCCGGCATGATCGGCACCGAGGTGAACGCGCATGCGTCCATCCTCTCAGGCGAGGAGCCGGCAAGCCCTGCCGATTCCCGCGAACGGGAATCGGCAGGGGTGTCAGCGGCGCGTGACCTTGAGCCTCAGCGTGGTCGAGGTCGGCTTGACGAACGCGTTGCCCGCATACGCGACGGTCGCCTTGACCCGGCCGGGCTTCGCGACCTTGGGCAGCCTGATGGTGACCACTCCGCCGCGCAGCGTGCCGGAGACGGTCTTCCTGCCGACCTTCACCGTCACCTTGCCGGTCGGTGTCCCGCCCGGCGCCTGCACCCGGATCCGCACGGTGGCCCGCGTCTTCTTGGCCACGATCTTGCGCGGCTTCACCGTGGTCGTCAGCTTTGCGGAGACCTTGTTCACCACGATGCTGGCCGAGCCGCTGCTCGCCTCGAGGGCGTCGCTGCCGAGGTAGCGCGCGGTGACCGAGCGCCTCCCCGTCGTCGGGAACGGGCCCACGGTCGCGGACGCCGCCCCGTTGACCAGCGTCGCGGTGGCGACACGGGTGCCGTCGACGGAGAACTCGACGGCACCCGTCGGCGTCACGCCCGCGGCGGTCACCTGGACCGACACGCGAGCAGCACCGCCCTTGACGGCGACCGCGGCGGGAGAGGCGTGGACCGTGGTCGTCGACGAGGCCTTGTTGTTCACGACGAGGTCGGTCGAGCTGCTGCTCGCCTCGACGGCGTCGCTGCCGAGCCACCAAGGGGCCGGGCACCCAACTGCAATTGTCGACCCGGCTGGGGATCCCCAAGAGCAGCCTGCACGCCCTGTTGCGGACGATGACCGAACGTGGCTGGCTCCAGACCGATCAGACCGGCAGCATCTACCAGCTCGGCATCCACTCGCTGATCGCCAGCTCCGCCTACTTGGCAGGAGATCCCGCGATCGCGCGATCGACCGCCGTGGTCGACGAGGTCGCATCGGCCACGGAGGAGACCGTCAATCTCGGCCGCCTCACGGGCAACGAAGTCATCTACACCGGCAAGCGGGAGTCGATCCATCCGCTACGCATGCACTCGCCCGTGGGGCGTCGCCTGCCGGCGTACTCCACGGCACTGGGCCGCGCCATCCTCGCGGAGCGTCCCGCGGACGTCCGCGCCGCGCTCGTACCCGAGACCATCACGGCGATCACCACGCACACCGTGACCGACCGGGACGCCGTGCTCAAGATCATCGACGAGGCCGAGCGGCTCGGGTACGCGTCCGAGAGCGACGAGTCCTGCGTGGGCGTCCGCTGCTTCGCCGTCACCCTGCCCTTCACACGGCCGGCCGTCGACGGCCTGAGCATCGCCGTGCCGATGAGCCGCCTCGACGATCGCCGCGAGGCCTTCATCATCGAGACCCTCCTGAGCGTCCGGGCCCGCCTGTTGGTCGAGTACGAGAACAGCGCTCTGCGCTGAGCCCGGTCGGCGCCCGGGTTCCCGTCACGCTCGAGTGACGGGCGTGTGCGCCATCTCGTGCACGTAGGCCGCGAAGGCGCGGGCGGACTCGTCGCGCTCGTAGTCACCGAGCACGTACTGCTTGAGCCGGTGGCGTTCGTCGGCGAGCGGGTCGCGGTGCAGCATCTCGTCGAGGACGTCGGGCAGGCCCGTCAAGGTCCTGTCGACCATGTACCCACCGACGGCGACGGGCACCGCTGCGGGGAATTCGTCGAGCGGGTGCTGCATGCTCAGCATGAGGTAGGGCTTGCCCGAGGCGAGCCAGTCCGACACGACGCTCGAGACGTCCGACACGAGGGCATCGGCGTGATTCATGCACTCGGCGACGGACCATCCTCGGACGGCTGCGTCGCCCCACACGTGGTGGCCGGGCGTCGCAGGATCGTCGTGGTCGGCCTGCAGGATGGCGTTCAGCTCGGCGATCCTCGGACCCCAGTGGTCGTCACGCAGGAACACCGGGTGCGGGCGGAAGATCACGTCGACCCCTGCCGCGATCAACGTCTCGAGGATCGTGTCCGCGCGTCGGATCGACGAGAAGTTGGTCATCTTGCCGTTCCCGGTCCAGGTCGGGGCGTAGAGCACCGTCGGCCGCTCGACCTCGGTGACGGGCCGCCCGGCGGGCAGCACGTCCTCGGACTGCGGCCGGCCCAGCAACACGAATCGCTCCCGCGGGATCGCGACGCCGTGCCGCGCGTACCGGTCGATCGCCGCCTCACCCGAGGCCACCAGGACGTCGTAGCGCAGGTGCCGCGCATGGTGACTGCCGGCCTTGTCCGAGTCTCCGTGCCCGAGCCACACGTGGCGCACCGACCGGATTCCCATGAGTTTCAGGTGGCCCGGCGCGTTGTGCACGTAGAAGAAGGTCGTGACCGTCGGCACGGTCAGGACTCGCATGTCACCCAGGACGTCGGAGCCGGCCGAGATCCACGGCAACGTCGGCCGGATCCCCTCCCGCAGCTCGGCGCAGTAGTGGCCGCGCAGACCGACGATCGCTCCCGGGTCGCCCGAGCCGATCAGGTAGGGCTCCCACATGCCCACGTGGATCGGCCCGCCGCCGTACCCGCCGTAGCCGAGGATGAACCGGGTCTGACGCGCGGCGAGCGCACGCCGGATGCGGCGCCGGGCCTGCCAGAGTTCGACCTTGTCCAGGACGACGCGCGCGGCGATGACGGCCAGCCACACGACGGCGATCCACACCACCCGCGTCGAGGCTCCCACCGCCACCAGGAGTGCGACCAGCGCACCGAACCAGCGGACCGCGAGCACGAACGGACCCCGGTCGGACGGATCCGGGACGGGACAGACCCGAGGTGGCTCCACCCCGTCGAGACCATGGGCGTGCGGCGGCGTGGCCGGCCTCAGCATGGCGACGCGCACGAGGACCACGCCGATCAGTGCGGGCGCCAGCACCGATGCGGGGAACTCGCCGACGGCGATCCACCGCACGGCGAGCGCCAGCGCGGCGACGGCGATCAAGCCGGCCGTCGACCACAGGACCGTGCGGTCGCGGGCGCCGACGTCGGTGCGGAACCGGTGCTGCAGATCGTCACGCCAGCGCTCGTACCGACCGACCACCCGCTCCCCGGTCGAGATCCGTCGCTCCTGCTGCTGGCTCACCGGGCCCAGTATCCCAGCCCTCCCCCGCCCCAACGGTTCAACGCGCCCCGCGGCCGAGTCGGCGTCCTCGGTGATCGAGTTCGGCCCTCCCGTTGATCGAGTAGCCGGCGAGGAACGAGCCGGCATATCGAGACTCGCACCCCGCCCACCCCCTCGGTGATCGAGCCCCGCCCGCCCCTCGGTGATCGAGTAGTCGGCGAGGAACGAGCCGGCGTATCGAGATCCCAGTCGTTGTCAGTGCCCGGTCCTAGGTTGGTCAAGCAGTGAATATGTGGCCTGTGGACAACCCTTTGAGGGCAGTCTGGACGGGCTAGAGTTGGAACATCA
>CAYXFT010000181.1:420-5892 GCA_964464335.1 uncultured Aeromicrobium sp. | reverse complement strand
CGACTCGGACGACCCGCTGCCCGACGCGCTGCCCTAGGCGCAGTTCACGGCGCGACAAGGTCCCCTCGAGTTCGACCGCGTCCCGTTCGACGCCCCGCTCTACGTGCTGTTCTCGTCCGGGACGACCGGCCTGCCCAAGCCGATCGTGCACGGGCACGGTGGCATCACCCTCGAGCACCTCAAGGCCCTCAGCCTGCAGAGCGACCTCGGTCCGACCGACCGCTTCTTCTGGTTCTCCACGACCGGCTGGATGATGTGGAACTTCCTCGTCTCGGGCATCGGGGTGGGCGCCACGATCGTGATGTTCGACGGCAACCCGGCCGCGCCCGACCTCGGCGCCCTGTGGCGGATGGCCGGCGAGGTGGGCGTGACGTACTTCGGTACGAGCGCGCCGTACCTGCTGCAGTGCCGCAAGGAGGAACTGCACCCGGCGCAGGAGGCCGATCTCTCCGCGCTGCGCGGCATCGGCTCCACGGGGGCGCCGCTGCCCGAGGCGGGCTTCCGCTGGGTCTACGACGAGTTCGCGCCGTCCGTCCAGTTGGGATCGGTGTCCGGCGGGACGGACACGTGCGCGGCGTTCGTCGCCTCCGCGCCCACCGTGCCGGTCTACGCGGGCGAGATCTCGTGCCGGGCGCTCGGCGCCGACGTCGACGCGTTCGACGAGTCCGGCCGGCCGGTGCGCGACCAGCTCGGCGAGCTCGTGATCAAACAGCCCATGCCGTCGATGCCCGTCGGGTTCTGGGGCGACGACGACGGCTCGCGGTACCGGGCGGCTTACTTCGAGGACTTCCCCGGTGTGTGGCGGCACGGCGACTGGATCACGATCACCGCCCACGGTTCCTGCACGATCACGGGTCGTAGCGACGCCACGCTCAACCGCGGTGGCGTGCGATTGGGCACCTCGGAGTTCTACTCGGTCGTCGAGTCACTGCCCGAGGTCGCCGACAGCATCGTCGTGCACCTCGAGGACTCCGAGGGTGGCGCCGGCCGGCTGCTGCTGTTCGTCGCGCTGACCGAGGACCGCGTCCTGGACGAGGCCCTCACGAAGAAGATCAGCGGTGAGCTGCGCTCCCAACTGTCGCCGCGCCACGTCCCCGACGAGGTGCACCAGGTCCGCGCCATGCCGCGGACGCTCTCGGGCAAGAAGCTGGAGGTGCCCGTCAAGAAGATCCTGCGCGGCACCCCGGTCGATGAGGCGGCCGCCAAGGGGGCCCTGCAGAATCCCGAGGTTCTCGACGACTTCGCCCGGCTCGCCGAGCAGCCCGAGTAGGGAGCTGGGTCAGGGGCGTCCGAGTCCGGCGTCACGCGCCTTGATGATCGCCTCGGCGCGGTCGGCCGCGTGCAACTTCGCGTAGATCGCCGAGACCGCGTTGCGCACCGTCTTGTTCGACACGAACAACTCGGCGGCGATCGCGTCGTTCGACCGACCGGTGGCCAGCAGGTCGAGGACGTCGCGCTCCCTCTCAGTCAGCTCGGGGAACGGATGCTCGGTCGGTCGAGCGCCGCCGTGGGCGAACAAGGCCGTGACCCGCGCGGCGATCGACGCACCGAAGACCATCCCGCCGGTCGCGGTGGCCAGGATCGCGCGGTGCAGCTCGGCGGCGTCGGACCCCTTCAGCAGGTACCCGGACGCCCCCGCGCGCAGCGCCGACAACACGGTGTCGTCGTCCTCGTTCATCGTGAGCATGAGGACCCGGACGTCGTCGTGTCGGCCCGTGATGTGGCGAGTCGCCTCGATCCCACCCAGCACGGGCATCTGGATGTCCATGACGACGACGTCCGGTTGCGCCTCGTCCACCACGTGGATCGCGTCGCGACCATCGGCGGCGACCCCGACGACCTCGACCTCGGGCAGCGCGCCGAGCAGCGCGACGAGACCGTCCCTGAGGATCTGGTGGTCGTCGACGACCACGACCCGGATCGGCGAGTCAGCCATGCGAAATCCCTTCGTGATGCAGTGGAAGTCGAGCATGGACCAGGGTTCCGCCCCGGGGCGGGCACTCGACGTCGATCGTCCCACCCAGTTCGGCGGCACGCTCTCGCATCGACACCAGGCCCACGCCCGATTCGACGTCCGGAGCGATCCCGACACCGTCGTCGATCACCTCGAGCACGAGGTGCGAGTCGTCGCAGGTCAGGCGGATCAGGCACGTCCGTGCGGCGGCGTGTCGGGTGACGTTGGTGAACGCCTCTGCCGCGATGCGGTAGGTCGCCACCTCGACGGCGGCACCGAGGTCCTCGGGGAGGTCGGCCTCGACCCGCGCGGCCAGCCCGAGCGTGGCCTCGATGAGCTGGCTCAGCGCGCCCACGAGTCCCAAGTCGTCCAGAGCCGGCGGCCGCAGGTCGTGGACGAGGCGGCGCACGTCGGCCACGACGTCCTTGACGAGGTCTCGGGTCTGGACGAGCTGCTCGGAGGCACCGACCGGATCGCTCTCGACCGCGAGCCGTGCCGCATCGATCCGGAACACCACTCCCGAGAGCGCGGGGCCCAGCCCGTCGTGCAGGTCGCGCCGCATCCGACGGCGCTCCTCCTCGCGGGCGAGGACCAGCCGGTGGCGGCTGTCGCGCAGTTCTCCGGCCAGTTCGTTGGCCCTGACGGCGATCGCCGCCTGTCGCACGACATCGCCGAGCAGGGCCTCGTCGCGGGCGGAGAGCGCGTGGCGGGGCCCGAGCGTCGGGACGGTCACCCGACCCACGGTGCGACCGCGATAGCGGACCGGTCGCGACGTGACCCGACTCGGGCGAGATCCCTTGGCCGCGACGAGTCGCTGGCCGTCCTCGCGCTCGACCTCGACCTCCACCCACGACAGGCCGAACGCATCGGCGACGGCCGTGGCGACCGCCGCGAGCTGGGCCTCGGACTCGTCCGTCTGCTCCAGCTGCGACGCCAGACGCGAGACGACGGCATACGGGTCGCCGCGTTCGCCCAGGACGAGCCGGCGCACGACGCCCTCGACCCGCCGCCGCAGGGGTGCGTAGAGCGCGATCGCGAGGCCCAGGACCAGCACGACGACCTGGGTCTGGTCGAGCGCATCGCCGAGCCACGCCGTGATCGCGGCGAGCACGACGAGGTCGATGGCGACGATGACCGCGGCGATGGCCCCGTGCACGATCGTGCGGATGAGCAGGTGCTCGATCGAGACCAGGCGCGGGTCGAGGATCGCGATCGTCATGGCGACCGGTGCCAGCGAGAAGCCGAGGATGACGACGATCCAGCTGGGGCTCTCCGTCTGGAAGACCGCGCCGATCGCCACCAGGATCGCCATCACGATGACGGCCCACAACAGCCAGCGCATCCGGTCGCGGTCCTCGCCCCGGGAGTCGCGGTAGCGGGCCACGACGGTCAGCATCGCGAGGAGCACGCCGCCGACGATCGCCGCCCGACCGATGGGTTCGAGCACGTCCGCCAGCGGGGCGATCGCGGGGATCGAGGTGGGATCGGGGTCGGCGCCCGGCGGCAGGTGGTCGAGGACCGCCCGGTCGGTCAAGGGCGTGATGAGCATGCCGACGACGCCGGCGAGCATCAACGCGACGCTCGTCCACGACAGGCTCCGCCAGAGGCCGCCGTGGAACCGGCCGGTCGGGAACACCAGCAGCAGCACGCCGATCGCGACGGGCAGGATCCCGGTGAACCGCATGAGGAACCACGTGACGAAGGTGATTGCGGGCAGTACCTGGTCCGAGGCCAGTCCCCAGCGCACGTAGGACTGGGCGAGTCCGTCGAGGGCCCACAGCATCCCGAGCGCCGACATCGCCCAGCCGAAGCCCTCGTTGCCCGCACGCCAGAGCATCGCGAGTCCGAGTACCAGGAGCAGCAGACCCTCGGCGGCGTACGGCCACCCTGGGTCGGCGAGATGCTCGGCGAGCGGCTCGAACGGCCTGACCTTCACGTCCCAGATGACGGCTCCGGCCACGCAGGCGGCCCCGATCGCCACGAGGGCGCCGGCCGCGACCCGTCGGGTGGTGTCCTCCATGGACACATGATGGTGGCGATCCGGTTCGCGGGGAACCGGATCGCCACCCGCGTGCGCGTCGTGCGCCATGTGTCAGCCGTGGGCCTTGTCACCGAACAGGAAGCCGAGCGACAGCGCCAGCACCATGATCGGGGCGGCCATGCCGGACATGTACTGCAGCGGAGCGACCGACAACAGGATCGACACGCCGCCGAGGACGAGGCCGGTCCAACCCATCCATCGCGCCACGGCGCCCCGACGGGCCGCCGCGAAGACGGCCACCCCGCTGAGTCCGGCGAACGTCCACACCCACGGCACGGTGCCGATCCAGTGGTTGTAGAGCGCGGCGAGTTCGGGGACCACGAGCTCGGGGCCCTCGAGGAAGGCGAACACGAACTCGGTGTCGAGCGCCGTGCCCACCATCAGCATCAGGCTCGTGCCGAGCAGCCCGAACGCCGCGATCGCGGGGATCGTGCTGCCCTCCTGGACGCGCGAGGTGAGCCGGCGGAACAGGCCGAAGGCGAAGATCGGCAGGACGAGGGCCGTGATCGTCGCGATCGCATGGAAGGCGAGCAACGTCGAGGTCTTCGTGCCCAGGTCGACGACGAGGCCGTCGAGGTCCTGGGCGGCGCCGGGAGCGTAGATCGAGTCGACCATCCCGCTCGTGATCATCGTGGCGATGCCGCCGAGACCGGCGACGACCCCGGCGATGGCCCAGCCGCGCCGGGGAGCACGACCGTGCTCGTCGGTGGGCTGCCCGAGTGGGTCGACGGCGGGGTTCCGGGTGGAGATCTGGGTGGACATGACGTGCCTTTCGGGGGGTGGAGTTCCTTGATGACTCCACCGTGTCCGGCCGCCTGTCCCGGCGACGAGGGACAACGGGGCACACCTGACGGGACGGCCGCGCGGGCCGTCCCGGTCACACCAGCAGTTCGGCGATCTGGATCGTGTTGAGCGCCGCACCCTTGCGCAGGTTGTCGCCCGTCACGAACAGCACGAGGCCCTTGTTGCCCTCGACCGACTGGTCCTGCCGGATCCGGCCGACGAAGGACGGGTCCTGCCCGGCCGCGTCGAGCGGGTTCGGCACGTCGGCCAACTGGACGCCGGCCGCGGTGGCGAGGATCTCGGTGGCCTGCTCGGGCGTGATGTCGTGCGCGAACTCTGCGTGGATCGACAGCGAGTGACCCGTGAAGACCGGCACCCGCACGCACGTGCCCGCGACCCGCAGGTCGGGCAGGCCGAGGATCTTGCGCGACTCGTGTCGCAGCTTCTGCTCCTCGTCGGTCTCGTTCGAGCCGTCGTCGACGATCGAGCCCGCCAGGGCGACCACGTTGAACGCGATCGGCTTGACGTACTTCACCGGATTGGGGAACACGACGGCGTGGCCGTCGTGGGTCAGCGCGTCTGCCTTCTCGACGGTGGCCAGGGCCTGTCCGTGCAGTTCCTCGACCCCGGCCAGGCCCGAACCGGACACGGCCTGGTAGCTGGACACGGTGAGGCGGACGAGGCCGGCCGCGTC
>CAYXFT010000181.1:0-410 GCA_964464335.1 uncultured Aeromicrobium sp. | reverse complement strand
GGGATCGACGGATCCTTGCGCCAGGCCGACGAGTTGTCGATGACGGTGACGCCGGCCTCGGCGAAGCGCGGCGCCTGCACCTTGCTCATCGTGGCGCCGGCGCTGAACAGCGCGATGTCCAGGCCCGAGGGATCGGCGGTCGAGGCGTCCTCGATGACGATCTCGGTGCCCCGGTAGGGCAGGGTCTTGCCGGCCGAACGGCTGGAGGCGAAGAACCGCACCTCGGACGCGGGGAAGTCCCGCTCCTCGAGCAGTTGACGCATGACGGCGCCGACCTGACCGGTCGCGCCGACCACTCCGATACGTGCAGCGGCGTCCTGAGCCTGTCGAAGGGTCATCGTCCGGTCCCTCCGTACACGACGGCCTCGGTGTCTTCGTTGCCCAGGCCGAAGGCCTCGTGGGCGGCGTTG
>CAYXFT010000180.1:0-5905 GCA_964464335.1 uncultured Aeromicrobium sp. | reverse complement strand
ACCTGCGACCCCCTGACCCCCAGTCAGGTGCGCTACCAAGCTGCGCTACAGCCCGCGACAACCTGCCCGAGTCTACCCCAGTGGTCTCGGCACTCGTCATGCGCCCGGCGGGGCACCATGATGGAGCCATGGCCGTCATCGAGAACTCCAAGGTCGCCATCGTCGGCGCAGGCAGTGTCGGATCGTCCATGGCGTACGCCGCCATGATCCGGCGCTCGGCCCGGACGATCGCGCTCTACGACATCAACAAGCCGAAGGTCGAGGCCGAGGTCCTCGATCTGCAACACGGCGCGCTCTTCACGGGCAGCAGCCAGATCATCGGCGGCGCCGATCCGGAGGTCGTGGCCGGGGCGCACGTCGTGGTGGTGACCGCCGGTGCCAAGCAGGATCCGGGCCAGACCCGCATCGACCTCGCCGGCACGAACGTGAAGATCCTGGAGAAGATGCTGCCGGTGCTGCTGGAGCAGGCGCCGAACGCGGTCTACGTCCTCGTCACGAACCCGTGCGACGTGCTCACGGTCGCGGCCCAACAGATCAGCGGACTGCCCGACGAGCGCGTCATGGCGTCGGGGACGGTTCTCGACACGTCCCGGCTGCGCCAGTTGCTGGCCGTGCGGGCGGGCGTCGCCCCGAACAGCGTCCACGCCGACATCGTCGGGGAACACGGCGACACCGAGTTCGCCCTGTGGTCCCAGGCGCGCATCGGCCCGGTACCGATCCTGGACTGGCAGCCGTCGTCGACGGCATCGGACCAGCGGCCGTTCTCGCACGGCGAACTCGAGGACATCACCGACCGGGTGCGCAACGCCGCCTACGCCGTGATCGAGGGCAAGGGCGCCACGAACTACGCGATCGGCATCTCCGGTGCGCGGATCATCGAGGCGATCCTGCACGACGAGAACGCCGTCCTGCCCGTCAGCATCGTGCATCGCGGTCACCACGGTATCGACGGCGTGGCCCTGTCGATCCCCAGCATCGTCAACGCCACGGGCGTGGCCCGGGTCCTCGACGTGCGGATGTCGGCGCACGAGGAACGCCAACTGGAGGCGTCGGCGGAGGCGCTGCGCAAGGTCCAGCACGACCTGGGAATCTGACGACGCGGGGCCGCGACGGTCCCGCCGGACGAGAAGGACCCGGGTAGAGCACGACTTCCTACTCATCGCCGCCGCCGCGCTGACGATCATGGTCGCCGCGTCGGTGTTCGCCCGCCGGACCGGCATCGCGACACCGCTGCTGCTCGTGGGGCTGGGCATCGGTGCCAGTTACGTGCCCGGCTCGCCGGCCGTCCACATCGAGCCCGAGCTCATCCTCGCCGGCGTCCTGCCGTCGCTGCTCTACTCGTCGGCGGTCAACCTGCCGGTGACCGACCTGCGCCGCAACTGGCCGCTGATCGGGTGGCTCTCGGTCGTGATGGTCGTCGTGTCCTCGGTGGCGATCGGAGCGGCCGTCCATGCCGTGTTCCCGCAGATCTCGTTCCCTCTCGCCGTCGCGCTCAGCGCCGTGGTGAGCCCCACGGACGCGGTCGCCGCGACGGCGATCGGCCGCCGCAGTTCGCCCGGGCCGTCGTGCTCGCTGTGGTCATCGGGCTGCTGGTCGGCCGACTGACCGTCGCGCTGCGCGAACGGCTCGACGACCCCATCCTGAACACCACGATCTCGTTCGCGGTGCCGTTCATGGCCTACTTCCCGGCCGAGCGGGTCGAGGCGTCCGGTGTGCTCGCGGTCGTGCTCGCCGGCCTCGTGACCGGGGCGATGGCGATGGGGTACCAGCTACCGGAGTTCGTCTCGGCCGCTGAGGACGAGACCTCGGTCGGCGAGGTGACCGGCCTCGTGCTGCTCGTGCTCGGACTGTTGGTCGCCCTGCGCTTCCTCGGGCTGGCGTGGCCCGTGGTCCGCGACCTGGCCCAGCGGCCCCGCGGGGGCCGCAGCACTGAGGACCAACGGGTCCGGCTGGACGAGTTCGAGGAGCGCGAGCCGATCACGACCCGAGGCATGGTCGTGATCGCCTGGGCGGGGATGCGCGGCGTCGTCACGGTCGCGGCCGTCCAGACGATCCCGGATCGGCACACCGCATCGCGCCACCGTCGTGCTGGTCGCCTTCCTCGTCGCCCTGATCACCCTCGTGCTGTTCGGCCTGACACTGCCGGTCGTCATCCGGCGCATGGACTTCGAGCAGGAGAGCCACGAGGACAAGACCACCGCGTTCGAGTCCTTGCTGCGGCGGATCGGCGAGGATGATCCTGCCGCGCATGCTGTCGGGCGTGCGCGAGGCGGGGTCCTCGGCGCCGGATGCCGTGGCGCAATCACTGATCATCCAGCGCCGCTACCTCAACGGCATGCGTGACGCCCTGGCGAGCGAGCGCAGCATCGGGGCGTACAACTCGGAGACGTACCGCAAGGTCGAGTCGCTACTGGACAGCCTGGAGCACCGCATCGGCCGCGACTGAGCCGGTGAGGTTGACGAACGAGATCTGCAGACCGGCCGGGACCGCGGGGTTCAGCGGAGAATGACCAATTCGCGCGTCGCCCGGGTCATCGCGACATACCGGTCGACGGCGCCCGTCAGGCCGTCGCCGAAGGAGCCGGGGTCGATCAGCACCACGAGGTCGAACTCGAGTCCCTTCGCGAGTTCGGGCGTGAACGACCGGACCCGTGCGCGGTCGGGCTGGTCGCCGAGTCCGATCACGCAGGCCAGGCCCTCGGCGTGCCCGGCCAGCCAGTCGTCCAGGACGGTCTCGAGGTCGGCCAGCACCCCGTGGCGGACCGGCAGACCCGACTCACGGATGGAGGTCGGCACGTTCGCGTCCGGCAACGCCGCACGGATCACGGGTTCGGCCTCGGTCATGATCTCGGCTGGGGTGCGGTAGTTGACGCTCAGCGTGCCGATCCGAGACTCGGTCATTCCCGCTGCGGCGAGCCGTGCGGACCACGACTCGGGGAAACCGCGCCGCGACTGCGCCCGGTCGCCGACGACCGTGAAACTGCGTGACGGGCACCGGGCCAGCAGCACCTGCCACTGCGCGGCGGACAGCTCCTGGGCCTCGTCCACCACGACGTGGGCGAACGGTCCGGCGAGGGCGTCGGGCTCGGCTCGGTCGACTCCCGATTCGTCGACCAGCGCCGCCCGCATGCCCTCCTGACGCAGCGAGGTCGCGAGTCCCTCGCCGTCGTCGTGCACGGCCGACTCGATCAGCGACTCGACCACCCGGTCCATCTCGACCCGACGTGCCGCCAACTCGGCCTGCCGCCGTCGCAGGCGTCGCTCGTGACCGGGGTCGCCCAGCCGTCGTCGGGCCGCGTCGAGCAACGGCAGGTCCGCGTCGGTCCATGCGTAGGGGGCGCTGCGTTGCAGGGCGGCGACCTCGTCGGACGTGAGCCACGGCGCGCAGCGGCGCAGATAGGCCGGGACCGACCACAGGTCGGCGACGAGGTCCGTCGGTTCGACGATCGTCCACGCCCGGTCCACCTGCTCGGTCAGGTCCGGGTTGCCGCGCAGCGCCGCCTCGACGGCCTCCACGGTCGGGCCGCCCAGTTGGTCGGTGGCGATCTCGACGAGCACGTCCCAGATCGCACCGCGGGCCTCGTTGTGGGGTTCGAGGTGACCCGGTGCGGAGAAGGCCTCCTGCCAGTCGTCGGGATCGAGACGGACCTCGCCCCACGGCGTCGCGACGAGCGTCCGCGTGCTGGGCGGTTCCTCGTAGAGCGCCACGGCGGGCTCGATCGCCGCGACCAACGCCGCGGCCGCCTTCAGGCGCACGACCTCCGGATCGGCCTCCCGGCGGGCCGACGCGCCCTCGGGGACCAGATCGGCCAGCGTGCACGTGAGCACGCCCTCCTCACCGAGGCTCGGCAGCACGTCCTCGACGTAGGAGAGGTAGGGGCGGTGCGGGCCCACGACGAGGATGCCGCCCCGGCCCTCGCCGAGCCGCGGGTCGGTGTGCAGCAGGTACGCCGCCCGGTGCAACGCCACGACGGTCTTGCCGGTCCCCGGCCCGCCGTCGACGACGAGGGTCCCGCGCGAATCGGCACGGATGATCGCGTCCTGATCGGCGGCGATGGTCCCGAGCACGTCGCGCATGCGGTCCGAGCGTCCGGCCTCGAGCGAGGCGAGCAGCGCGGAGTCGTCGTCGAGCACGAGTCCGGCGGTGTCGGTCGTGAAGGCCTCGTCCCAGAAGTCCGTGACCCGGCCGTCCGTCCACCGGTATCGGCGTCGGCTCACGAGACCGCGCGGATCGGCCAGCGTGGCGGCGAAGAATGGTGCGGCGGCGGGGGAGCGCCAGTCCACCAGCAGTCGCGAGCCGTCGGCGTCGGCGAGTCCGAACCGGCCGACGTAGACCGGCTCGCCGTCGGCCGGTACAAACCTGCCGAGGCACAGGTCGCGGTCGAACCGGCGCAGGAAGCGGAGACGTTCCTCGATCCGATGGATCTCCTGATCGCGGTCGAGCGCCTTCTGGCCGTGGCCCGCCGGCAGGGCGAGGACGACCCGCAGCCGGCCGTCCAGTTCCTCGATCTGCCCCGCCAGCCGGGCGCCGACATGGGTCAGGTGGGCGACGTCCGCCGCCACGAGGGCGGGGTCGGACTTGGGCTCGGGAACATCGAATCGCAGTGTCACGAGTGGAGATTCTGGGTCATGCCCGGGGGCTTGTGGCAAGCCCCCCGGTGGGCTATACCTTGGAAAGGGAGGGGCGTCGCACGAGGTAGGCGTCCATCACCCAACCGGCCGATTCCTTCGCGCGAGTGCGAGCCTCACGGATCGAGTCGATCTCCTGCGCCACCGTGCCGGCCACCAGTTCCTGTGACGGTGTACCGAGGTTCGCACCCCACCAGATCAGCCAGTCCCCGTCGAGCTCTGCCAGCGGGGCGAGGTCGCGGTTGAGCATGACCGCGATGTTCTCCTGCTTCTGCGCGATCGCCTCGGCGAGCCGGCGTCCGGTCGTGACGTGGATCGGCTGGCCGATCTCGTGCAGCACGATCCGGTGGGCGGCCGCGAGAGCCTGGAGGCTGCTGATCCCGGGAATCACGACCAGGTCGGCACCCGTGTCCGCGGCCACGCGGTCGAGCACCCGGATCGTCGAGTCGTACAGGGCGGGGTCGCCCCACACGAGGAAGCCGACGTCGCCGTCGACGTGCGCGACGGCCTCGGCATACTTCGCGGCGCGCGCAGCGTGCCAGTCGCCGACGGCGCCGCGATAGTCGGCGAGCGTCTCGGTGCCACCGGGGGAGCGGTCACGCTCGGCGTCCTCGACCGTGATCATCGTGACGCCCGGTGCGTGCCGGGCCAGCAGCACCCGGCGGGCCTCGGCGAGCGGGTCGCCCGAGCCCTTCTCGGTCACGACGACCGCTGCCACCGACCGCAATGCCGCGACGGCCTGCAGCGTGACCTGTTGCGGATCGCCGGGACCGACGCCGATCAACAACAGGCGGCTCACCGGTCCTCCAGATCGCCCTCGACCGACAGGTAGACCTCCTGCATCGCCGCGAGCGTCTCGGCGTCCGGCTCCTGCCAGAGTCCGCGGTCGGCGGCCTCGTGGAGTCGCTCGACGATCCCGCGCAGGGCCCAGGGGTTCGCCTCGCGCATGAAGGCCTGGTTCTCCTCGTCGAGGACGTACTCCCTCGCGAGGGTGTCGTACATCCAGTCGTGCACGACGCCCGTCGTCGCGTCGAGCCCGTAGAGGTAGTCGACGGTCGCGGCCAGTTCGAACGCCCCCTTGTAGCCGTGCCGCTGCATGGCCCCGATCCACCGCGGGTTGACCACGCGGGAACGGAAGACGCGCTGGGTCTCCTCGCGCAACGTCCGGGTGCGGACCTGGTCCGGGCTCGTGGAGTCGCCCACGTAGGCCTGCGGGTCCTTGCCGGTCAGCGCACGCACCGTGGCGACCATGCCGCCGTGGTACTGGAAGTAGTCG
>CAYXFT010000179.1:0-5944 GCA_964464335.1 uncultured Aeromicrobium sp. | reverse complement strand
TCTCGAACCTCGGCCAGCCCGGCGACATCGTCGAGGTCAAGGACGGCTACGGCCGCAACTTCCTGCTGCCCCGCAACTTCGCGGTCCGTTGGACCAAGGGCGGCGCCAAGCAGGTCGAGTCCATCAAGGCCGCTCGCGACGCGCGGGCTGTCCACGACCTGGAGACGGCCACTTCGATCAAGGGCAACCTCGAGTCGTCCGTCGTCAACGTCCCCGCGCAGGCGGGCGACACCGGTCGACTCTTCGGTGCGGTCACCGTCTCGGACATCGCCGACGCGTTCGCGTCCGCCGGTGCCCAGGTCGACAAGCGTCGTATCGAGGTCGGCAACCCGATCAAGACCCTCGGTTCGCACACGGTCACCGTCCGCGTGCACCCCGAGGTCGTCGCGACGGTCAAGCTGAACGTCGTCGCCTCGAAGTGATTCCACTGTCGCCGGGTCCCGCCTTGCGCGGGGCCCGGCGCGTTGCTTTCTGGGGTGTGGCATGCCTGCTCCTGGCGGGCTGCTTCGGCGATGACTCCACCCAGGACACCAAGGAGTCGACCGGCCCGACCACGCCGGCCACGACCGATCTGCACCCCGTCCCCGCCGAGGAGGTCGCCGAGGGCGGGACGCTGACGATCGGCGTCGAGTCGTTCCCCGCCTCGTTCAACCCCGTCCACGTCGACGGCGCCGAGAGCAGCGCGCCGCAGATCCTCGCGCCCACCCTCGGGTCGGCGATCAAGGTCGACGCGACCGGTGCGTGGCAGGTCGATCCCGACTACGCCCGATCGGTCGAGGTCACCGACAAGGACCCCCTGACCGTGCGGGTCGAACTGAACGAGAAGGCCGTCTGGCAGGGCGGTACGTCCATCACGTCGGCCGACATGGTGGCGTTCGTCGCGGCGATGCAGGACGACGACTACGCCGCCGCGGCCTCCCCGGTCTACGACGACGTCGACACCGTCGAACCTGACGGCAAGTTCGCCTACGACGTCGTGTTCGACGACCCGAACGCCGACTGGCCCGCCGCGGTCTATCCGACGCTCCCGGCCGCGTTCACGAAGTCGGCGGACACCTTCAACACCTCCCTCCGGGCGATGGCTCCCTCGTCGAACGGGCCGTTCCGGGTGGCCGACATCGAGCGCCGGACCGGCACGATCACCCTCGAACGCAATCCGCGCTGGTGGGGCCGGACACCCAAGCTGGAATCGATCGTCTGGCGCTTCGGCGAACCCGACGTGCTGGCCGAGGCCTTCACCGCCGGTGAACTGGACTCCGTGCCGCTCACGGGGGTCAACCGTGCCGCCCTGG
Source organism: uncultured Aeromicrobium sp. (assembly GCA_964464335.1). Classification (GTDB taxonomy): domain Bacteria; phylum Actinomycetota; class Actinomycetes; order Propionibacteriales; family Nocardioidaceae; genus Aeromicrobium. Next base: position 4,652 of record CAYXFT010000179.1, on the reverse strand, counting down.
CCGACGCCGACGTGCGGGCCTCCAGCGGTTCGGACTGGTCTCACCTCACGATGAACGGCGGGGCCGGTCCACTCGAGGACGCCGACGTCCGGCGGGCGGTGATGCTGGCGGTCGACACCGATGCGATCGTCGCCGCCACGTCGAAGCGATACGGAGTGCCGGCCACGGCGATGGACTCGGTCGTGCTGCTGCCCGACCAGGTGGGTCACCGAGCCGCGAAGGGGACCGGCCGCGACCTCGACGCTGCGCGCACCCTGCTGGCCGATGCGGGCTGGAAGCGCGAGGGCGACACCGGGTGGGTGATGAAGAACGGCAAGGCACTGAGCCTGGACCTGCCCGTCGCGGACACGATGTCCGGTGCGGTCGAACGCGCCCAGATGATCGCGGAGGACCTCGCCGAGGTCGGCATCGAGGTCAAGGTCACCCAGGTGTCCGGCGCCCGCTTCTTCGAGCAGGTCGTCATCCCGCTCGCCTTCGACCTGACGACGTTCACGTGGGAGGGTTCGGCGTTCCCACTGACCAGCACCGAGCGACTCTTCACCCCGATCGACAGCCCGTTGAACTTCACCGGCAAGGCCTCGAAGGCGATCACCAAAGCCTTCGACGACGCGATCGGGACGCTCGACGACGACCAGCGCGCCGACCGGATCGCCGAGGTCGACGAGGTGGCTCGTGCCCAGGCGTCGATCATGCCGTTGTCAGTCCTGCCCCGGGTGATGGCCGTCGACCCGACGGTGGTGAACTACGGCCCCACCTCGCTCGCGGCACTGGACTGGACCCTCGTGGGCTTCGCCCAGGAGAAGAAGGACTGATGGCGCGCACGCGGCGCGAAGCCGTGGCCTGGCCCACGATCCTGCGTGAGCTCGAGGTGCTCCGGGTGGCCGACGTGACGCCGTCGACCCGGCGTGTCACCCTTGCGGGCGATCAGTTGGGCGAGTTCGCGGTGACCGGCGGGACCGCGCCGGCGTTTCGCAGCGACGGGTTCGACGACCACGTGAAGTTGTTGGTGCCGCTGGAGGGCACCCAGCGCCCGCCCCTGCCCGTGCAGGGCCCTGATCGGCTGGAGTGGGGCGGCGCCGGTGGTCGCCCGGTTGCCAAGGACTACACCCCGCGCCGTTTCACCGGCACCGAACTCGATCTGGACTTCGTCCTGCACGACGGCGGCTTCGCGGCCGGCTGGGCCCGACGCGTCCAGCCCGGCGAAGCGGCCTGGATCGTGGGCCCGACGCGTTCGCTGCTGGTGCCGACGGGGGTCGACCGGCTCGTCCTGGCCGGCGACGAGACCGCGCTCCCGGCGATCGCACGCCTGCTCGAGCAGTGGCCGGGCGCGATGACGGCCGACGTCGTGATCGAGGTGGCCACGCCGGACGGCGTGCAGGACCTGCCCGCACTCGACGGGGTCCGCGTGTGCTGGGTGCACGGCACCGCGGCGTGGGACGCGGCCGTGCGCGACCTTCCGTGGCCGGACGTGGCCACGTTCTGCTGGGTCGCCGGCGAGTCCTCGGCGGTCCGCGGACTGCGCCGCTTTCTGGCGGACGAGCGTGCCGTCCCGCGTGACTGCCTCGACGCGACGGGCTACTGGCGGGCCTGAGCCGACCTCAGGCGCGGTCGTGGGCGGCGACGGGATGACCGTGCCACCACAGCGCCTGGTCCAACTCCGAACCGTCCCGCGGCGACCACGTGCGCACGACGACCCGGTCGGTGCCCAGTTCGTGGTCGATCTGCGCGGAGCCGTTGTCGAGGCTCAGCTCCGTGCGTTCGACATCGCCGCAACCGATGTGACGGGGCCGGCGGATCAGCCGTCGCAGACCGCCGGACGGTCGCGTGGTTCCGCGCACGATGTGGCTGCGCAGGCCCTCGCGGGAGATCACGACGGCCTGGGTGCCCAGTTCGTGCAGGGCGGCGGCAATGTCGTCGGTGCGCAGGACGTAGACGCGTCCAACGCGTCCTGAATGGGGGGTGGCGACGTCGGACTCCGTGCCGAGGCGCGCCAGCGCGTAGGTGACCTGTGTCGTGCTCATGCCTCGAGCGTGGTCGCGCAGACTGTCTTGCGGCTGAGGACCGGGTGAACGTTCGGTGAGGAGTCAGCGAGTGCCCAGCACGAGCCAGTGGTCGCCGCGCTGGCGGATCCACAGGGTCGCCCAGCGGGTCAGCTGGAAGACGCAGTACGCCGCCCACAGCCAGGTGAACCCGGCGTCGGTGGCGCGTACGATCAACGCCAACGGGGTGTAGACGCAGAACGCGGCCAGTCCGGCCCACGCGAGGAAGACCCCGTCGCCCGCCCCGATCAGGACGCCGTCGAGGACGAAGACGATGCCCGAGACGGGCTGGATGAGCGCGACGAGCACGAGCGCCGGCACTGCAGCAGCGCGCACCTCGGCGTCGGAGGTGAACAGCCGGGCGACCCACGGCGAGGCCACGGCGAGCAGGACCCCGGAGACGACGCCGAATCCCAGCCCCCAGCCGATGACGCGTCGGGTGATCGCCCGGGTGCCCGCGGCGTCGCCCGCGCCGAGGGAGTGGCCGGTCAGGGTCTGGGCGGCGATCGCGAAGGCATCGAGGGCGAAGGCGAGCAACGTCACGATGGCGGTGGCGATCTGGTGGGCGGCGAGCGAGGCGTCGCCGAACCCGGCGGCGACGAGGGTCGCGAGCAGCAGCACGGCGCGCAGGCTGACGGTGCGCAGCAGCAGCGGGACGCCGTCGCGGCCGGCCCGGGACACGTCGTCCCACTGCAGGCGGGCGGAGGCGTGGGCGGTCCGGCTGCGGTGCACGACCACGGCGACGAGCCAGCCGGCCGCGACCCACTGGGCGAGGACGAGGCCGAGCGCGGCACCCGTGATGCCCAGGTCCGCCCCGTAGACCAGGGCGACGGTGAGGACGACGTTGAGCACGTTGGCCACGACCATGACCTTGAGCGGGGTGCGCAGGTCCAGGACGCCGCGCAGGGCGCCGGTGGCGGCCAGCACGAGCAACACCGCCGGGATGCTCGCGGCCGCGATCCGCAGGTACTCGGTGGTCAGGTCGGCGACGTCCGGCGAACTGGCGAGCGCCTCGCCGAGCGGGCGCGCGAGAACGGCGGTGAGGCCGCCGAGCACCAGACCGATCAGCAGTGCCAGCCAGACCCCGCCCAGGGCGGCTTCCAGGGCCTGCCGGGGTTCCCCCGCGCCCTGGTGCCGGGCGACGGTCGCGGTGCTCCCGTAGGCCAGGAAGACGCAGAGGCCGACGACGGTCGTGAGGATGGTCGAGGCGGCGGCCAGGGCGGCCAGTGGCTCGCGTCCGAGGTGTCCGACAATGGCCGTGTCGGCCAGCAGCATGAGCGGTTCGCAGATGAGTGCGGCGAACGCCGGGAGCGTGATCGCCAAGATCTGACGGTCGAGTGAGCGGGGCCGCACGCTGTGACGATACTCCTGTGGAAGTTGAGGTTGCTTTGTCGACAAGTCCACGTCACGCGGGACACAGCCCGTGGACAACGCTCTGCAGCGAGATGGGGCTTGGGAAATCTCGTTCCACATCTGGTGACAGACGTTTACGCAGGTCAGAGGGGTGTGTGACGCCCGTCACGTTTGGATGTCCACAGACTCGTCCACCGACTGTGCACATCGTCATGCGGCGTTTTCCACAGACTTCCCGGGTTTGTCCACACCCCCTGTGCACGTTCGTCTCGACTCCTCCCGGACAGGGTCGTAGGGTCACGGAGGGTCAGTGCTTCGGAGCCGGGGGAGACGGTTCTGTCAGTGCTCGGACCTAGTGTCCAAGCAGCTGCAATTCTCGTCCGAGGAGCTTCGTGAGCGTTACCGATCTGTACGAGCCCGACCAGAGCGAATCGGGCGCGTCCGGACCCTCCGGATCGGGCTACGTTCCGCCGCAGGACATGCCGGCCGAGCAGAGCGTCCTCGGCGCGATGCTGCTGTCGAAGAACGCGATCGATCCGGCCGCCGACTTGCTCGAGGGCCGTGACTTCTACCGGCCCGCGCACGAGATCATCTTCGACGTCATCACCGACCTGGCCGGTCGGGGCGAACCCGCCGACGCGATCACGGTCGCGGCCGAACTGAGCCGTCGTGGCGAGATCGGCCGGATCGGCGGCGCCGCCTACCTGCACGACCTCGTCCAGGGTGTGCCCATCGCGGCGAACGTCGACTACTACGCACAGATCGTCCACGAGAAGGCCGTGCTGCGCCGCCTCGTCGAGGTCGGCCAGCACGTCGCCCAGTTGGGCCAGTCCGGCACCGGTGAGATCGAGGACATCGTCGACCGCGCGCAGAAGGCCGTGCTCGACGTCGACGGCTCCAAGTCGGGAGAGGACTACAACGTCCTGTCCGACCTGATGTCGTCCACGATCGACGAGCTGGAGCAGTTGGAGACACGCTCCGGCGAGGTCAGCGGCGTGATGTCCGGCTTCCCCGACCTCGACCGACTCACGACGGGCTTCCGGGCCGGTCAGATGATCGTCGTCGCGGCGCGTCCCGGCGTCGGCAAGTCCACGCTCGGTCTGGACTTCGTGCGCCAGGCGTCGATCCGTCAGGGACTCACGTCCGCGATCTTCAGCTTGGAGATGACCGGCGCCGAGATCGCGATGCGTCTGCTCTCGGCCGAGGCCAAGGTGGCGATCCACCACATGCGCGCCGGCTCGATGTCCAGCCGTGACTGGG
>CAYXFT010000178.1:0-5950 GCA_964464335.1 uncultured Aeromicrobium sp. | reverse complement strand
CACCCCGACGGACCCACCAACACCAAGAACTCACCGTCCTCGATCTGCAGGTCGAGCTGGTCGACGGCAGGCCGGTCCTGTCCCTCGAACAGTCGGGACGCCTTGTCGAAGGTCACCGTGCTCATGCGGACTCCCCCTTCTGGAGTTCGGCCTGCAGGATCACGGATTCTGGCGCGGCGGTCGGTTCGTCGATGCGTCGACCGAGCAGGTCGACGAGGGCGGCCCCCATGGCCGCGAGAGGCTGGTTCACGGTCGTCAGCACCGGGGACGAGGCGGCGGCGGCGCGCGATCCGTCGAATCCGACGATCGCGATGTCCTCGGGAATCCGCACGCCCCGGCGCGCGAGTTCGCGCATCGCCCCGAGCGCCATGACGTCGTTCGCCGCGAAGAGGGCGTCGATCTCGACGTGCCGGTCGAGCAGCGCGGCGGCTCCGTGCACGCCGCTGGCGTCGCTGAACTCCCCCGCCTCGATGAGGTCTCGGTCGAACGGCAGGCCCGCGTCGGCCAGGGCGTCGCGATAGCCGTCGAGTCGGTCGCGACCCGACGACATGTCCTGGGGGCCGGTGATGCAGGCGATCCGTCGCCGGCCCGATCCCACGAGGTACTCGACGGCCTGTCTGGCTCCTCCGCGGTTGTCGACGTCGACGAAGGACGCGCCGTCGACCGAGGGGCGTCCGACGTAGACGACGGGCAGGTCCGGATGGTCGGGCAGGCTCAGTCCGTCGTGCAGGGAGACCACCATGACGCCGTCGACGTGCTGGGGGGTGAGGAACTGGCCGAGACGAGCGAGTTGGGCCTCGTCGGGAACCATCGACAGCACCATCCGGCGCGCGCCGTCGTCGACGGCCCGGGAGATGCCGCGCACCAACGCGGCGAAGAAGGGCTCGGCGAACACGCGCTCCTCGTCCTCGGCGATGACGAGTGCGACGGTGTCCGTCCGCTTGGTCTTCAGGGCGCGGGCGGCCTGGTTCGGCACGTAGCCCAACTCGCGCACCGCCATCTCGACCGCCTCGCGGGTGCGGGCCGAGACGTGGTCGGAGCCGTTGACGACCCGTGAGGCCGTGCCGCGCCCGACGCCGGCGAGCCGGGCCACCTCCTCCAGCGTGGGCTGGCGGTTCTCGTTCATGCCCTCTCCTTCGTGCTGCTGCGCCGCGCGAGTTCACCGAGCCACCGGGCGCTGGCCTTGGGTGTTCGGACCAGGGTGTCGAAATCGACGTGGACGATCCCGAACCGCTTCGCGTAGCCCTCGGCCCACTCGAAGTTGTCCAACAACGACCAAGCGAAGTATCCCCGTACATCGACGCCGGCATCCATCGCATCGGCCAGCGCGCCGAGGTGTCCTGCCAGGAAGTCGATCCGGTCGCCGTCGTCGACCGTGCCGTCGGCGCTCATCACGTCGTCGAAGGCCGCACCGTTCTCGGTCACGTAGATCGGGATCGGCGGGTAGTCGCGGTGCACCTGCGTCAGGACCTCGGCCAGTCCCAGGGGATCGACGTCCCACCCCGAGGCCGTCTTCGGCCAGTCACGGTTCACGAACTCGACCTGGGAACTGCCGGGCCAGGGTCCGGCCGCCACGACGTGCCGCGAGTAGTAGTTGACGCCCAGGAAGTCCAACGGGGCCGAGATCACCGCGAGGTCGTCCTCGGCGATGACGTCGGTGCCGCCGACTCCCGCGACGTCATGCAGCACGTCCTCGGGGTAACGACCGAGCAGGATCGGGTCGAGGAACCAGCGGTTCATGAGGCCGTCGATCCGCCGGGCGGCATCGTCGTGGCGACCCGTCTCGTCGGCCGGCGACACGGCATACAGGTTGAGCGTCACTCCGACGCGGGCGTCAGGACGGCGACGGCGCAGTCGCGGCACCGCGAGGCCGTGGGCCAGGTGCAGATGGTGCGACGCCGCGAGGGCAGCGGCCGCGTCGGTCCGCCCCGGGGCGTGGATGCCCGCGCCGTATCCGAGGAACGCCGCACACCACGGCTCGTTGAGCGTCGTCCAGTTCCGCACCCGGTCCCCCAGGGCGTCGGCCACGATCTCGGCGTAGTCGGCGAACCGTTCGGCGGTCTCACGCACCGGCCAGCCGCCGGCGTCCTCGAGCGCCTGCGGCAGGTCCCAGTGGAACAGGGTGGGCCACGGCTCGATCCCCACCTCCAGCAGTCCGTCGACGAGCCGGTCGTAGAAGGCCAGCCCGCGCGGCTCGACGCGTCCGCGCCCGTCTGGCTGGATGCGCGGCCAGGAGATGGAGAAGCGGTAGGCACCCAGGCCGAGGTCGCGCACGAGCGCGACATCCTCGGGCCAACGGTGGTAGTGGTCGACTGCGACGTCCCCGTGATGTCCCTCGAAGGTGCGTCCCGGCTGGGCGCTGAAGGTGTCCCAGATCGACGGCCCACGGCCGTCCTCGCCGGTGGCGCCCTCGATCTGGTACGCCGACGTCGCCACCCCCCACACGAAGCCGGGGTCGAATCGTTCGCTCAGGCCGTTCATGACTTGACGCCGCCTTCCATGATGCCGCCGACGATCTGACGGCCGAAGATGATGAAGACCAGGACGAGCGGCAGCGTCCCCAGGAGGGTTCCCGCCATGACCAGCGCCTGGTCGGTGTAGTAGCCGCCGGACAGGCGCGACAGGGCGACCTGCACCGTCGGGTGGCTGAAGTCCAGCGAGATGTACGGCCACAGGAAGTCGTTCCACCGCTCCATGAACGTCAGCAGGCCCAGGACGGCCGCGGCGGGCCGCAGCGCCGGGAAGACGATGGACCAGAAGATCCGCAGCGTGGACGCACCGTCGACGCGGGCCGCCTCGATCAGCTCGTCGGGAATGGCCTGCGAGGCGTACTGGCGCATGAAGAAGACGCCGAACCCGCTGACCAGGAACGGCAGCGTCACCGAGGCCAGACCGCCGGCCAGACCCAGTTTCGTCATCAGCATGTAGAGCGGGATCAGCCCCAGCTGGACCGGCACCATCATCGTGGCGACGACGATCACGAGCAGCACGTTGCGACCGCGGAAACGAAGCTTCGCGAAGGCGAAACCGGCCAGGGCCGAGGTGAGGACCACCGCGATCGTGGCCGTCGTCGCGACGAGGATCGTGTTGAACACGGCCTTCGTGAACTGGACGTCGTCGTTGGACAGCACCCGGTCGATGTTCTCCGCGAGCTGGTCGCCCGGAATCAACGGCGGCGGGATGTTGAAGATCTCGCTGTTGGCCCGTGAGGCCATCACGAGCATGAAGTACAGCGGGCCGGCCGACGCGAGGACCACGAGGATCAGCGCGATGTACATCATCGGCGAGGCGCCGGCGGCGCGGGTGCGAAGACTCATCTCAGTCCGCCGATCGGATGCGCCGCAACAGCAGCAGGTTGACCGCGGACACCGCCGCGATGATGAGGAACAGGACCCAGGCGATCGTGGAGGCGTAGCCGAACCGCTGGCCGGTGAACGCCTGTTGGACCAGGTACATGGCCACCGTCTGGAACTGGCCTCGGTTGCCGCCGGAGATCGCGTTCGCGCCCGGGTTGAACAGCAATGGCTCGGTGAACAGCTGGATGCCGCCGATCGTGGCGATGATCGTGACGAAGATCAGGGTGGGGCGCAGCATCGGGACGGTGATCGACCAGAACTGGCGCCATGCCGAGGCACCGTCGATGCGGGCCGCCTCGTAGAGCTCCTTGGGCACCGCCTGCAGGGCGGCCAGCAGGATCAGCGCGTTGTAGCCGGTCCAGCGCCAGTCGACCATCGTGGCGATCGCGATCCACGAGGACCAGCGATGGGCTCGCCAGTCGATCGTGTCGACGCCGAAGAGGCTCAGGAACCAGTTCGCGATGCCGTAGTCACGGGCGAAGATCAGGCCGAAGATGATGCCGACCGCCGCCACGGACACGACGTTGGGGATCAGCACGCCCATGCGCCAGAAGGTCCGGGCCCGCAGTCGGGAGTTGAGCATCTGGGCCAGCACGGTCGCCAGGACCAACTGCGGCACGGTGGCCAGGATGAAGATGCCGAAGGTGTTGATCAGGGCCCGCCAGAACGCGTAGTCGCCGACCAGCTCGCGATAGTTCGCGAAGCCGATGAACTCCTCCTTGCCGGCCAGCAGCGTCCACTCGTGCATCGACACCCAGGCGGTGTACACGAGCGGGAAGAGTCCGAAGACCGCGAAGACCAGGAAGTACGGAGCCACGAACGTCAGTCCCGCGCGCTGCTGCGTGGCGATTCGCTTGCGTGCCATGACGTGATCCTCTCCGAAATCGGGTGTTCTTGGACGTAGTGCAGCCGGTGCCCGCGCCAGGAGGAATCGGGCGCGGACACCGGCCGCGTCAGGGGTGCGTCAGCGGGCGGCCTTCTCGGCCGCCGCCACCGCGTCGTCCCAGCCCTCGGAGGCGGGGACCTCGCCGTTCTCCACGCTGCGGAGCGCGTTCTCGACCGCATCGCGGACGGGGACGTTCTTCGCGCCGAGGTAGACCGGCTCGAGTTGCTCGGCACCGGCCACGAACAGCTGGCCGACCGGGGCGTTGTTGAAGTACTCGTTCGTCGCGTCCTTCAACTCGGGCTTGTCGTACAGCGCCGGCAGGGACGGCAGTCGACCCTCGGCGTCGAAGGCGAGCATCTGGCCCTCTTCGTCACTGAGGTACTCGACCAGCTTCGTCGCCATGTCCTGGTGCTTGCTGGATGTCGGCACGGCCAGCCAGGAGCCGCCCCAGTTGCCACCACCACCGGGCACCGTCGCGATGTCCCAGTTGCCGGCATTCGGCTCACCCGACTGATCCTTGATGTAGCCGGTCATCCAGGCCGGGCAGGCCACCGTGGCGAACGAGCCGTTCTTGAAGCCCGCGTTCCACTCGTCGCTGAATGCCTTGAGCTGGGCCGACAGTCCGGCGTCGGTGATCTCGACCGCGTAGTCCCACGCCGACTTGATCGCCGGGTTCGTCTCCATCACGAGGTTGTCCTCGCGATCGAAGTACGTGTGGTCGCCCTGCTGCATGAGGATCGAGTTGTACGTGTTCGTCGAGGAGTCGATGAAGCCGACCTTGTCGTCGCCGATGCCGCTCTCGAACTTCTTGCCGGTGGAGATGAAGTCGTCCCACGTGGGCCAGAGTTTGCCGACCTCGTCACGATCGGTCGGCAGGCCGGCCTTCTCGAACAGGTCACGGCGGTAGCACATGGCGAGACCGCCGACGTCCGTGCCGTAGCCGATGGTGGTCTTGCCGTCGGCGGTGGTGGCCTTGTCCCACACCCACGGCAGCCAGCGATCCTTGAGGTCGTTGCCGCCCTCGTCCTGCAGGTTCACGAACTTGTCGGCAGCCTGCAGGAAGGCCACGGTCTGGCCCTCCTCGATCGCGACGACGTCGCCCGCGTCGCCGCCGGCGGCGATCTGCTGGGTGAGCTTGGTGTTGTACTTGCCGAGGTCACCCTCGGCGCTCTCCACGATCTTGACGCCCGGGTTGGCCGCCTCGAACTTCTTGTATGCCTCCGCGTACCCGAACTTGCCGAACAAGTTCACGTGCAGCGTGATGTCGTCTCCCTCGTCGCCGGAGTCGCCCGAGCCGCAGGCAGCCAGACCGCCCAAGGCGACGACTGTGGCGAGCGAGGCGGCGATGCGTCGTGTGCGATTCAACGTCGTGCCTTTCGTCGGTCTCCCACCCGTCCATGGGAGCGCTCCCACGAGTGTGGCCTGCATCACACTCGGAAGTCAAGAGAATTTTGGGAGCGCTCCCAAAAGTCGTGTCGTGGCGTGCGGACGAGGCCGGCGGGAACGACGAAGCCCCGCACCGGTCGGTGCGGGGCCTCGTCGTGGTGCGGGTGCGGATCAGGCGTCGGCCGGCTCCTCGGCGGGGGCCTCGTCCTTCTTCTCCGTCACGGGGATCAGCGACAGCTTGCCGCGGTCGCCGACCTCGGCGATCTCGACCTGGATCTTGTCACCGACCTTGACGACGTCGTCGACGTTGTTGACCCGCTGG
>CAYXFT010000177.1:1833-6040 GCA_964464335.1 uncultured Aeromicrobium sp. | reverse complement strand
CCGCCGCGCCCGGATCGCCCGCGGTTCGGGCACGCAGGTCAGCGACGTCAACCAACTCGTCTCGCGCTTCTTCGAGGCCGCCAAGATGATGCAGCGGATGGCCCAGGGCGGCGGCATGCCCGGGATGCCGGGAATGCCCGGTATGCCGGGGATGGGCGGCGGCAAGCGCGCCGGTGCGCGCCAGCCGAAGCAGGTCAAGGGCAAGAAGGGCAAGCGCGTCTCGGGCAACCCCGCCAAGCGTGCCGCGGCCGCGAAGTCCGAGCCGGCCGCACCCGCCGGTGCCGGCGCCTTCGGCTTCGACCAGGCCGCCAAGGCCGACGACTTCGAGTTGCCGAAGGAACTGCGCGACTTGCTCTGAGTGTGGTCTCGATACGCCCGCTCGTTCCTCGCGGTGCTACTCGACCACCAAGGGGTGGCCCGCCCCGGTGATCGAGTGGCTGGCGAGCGCAGCGAGACGCATATCGAGATCACGCCCCGCTCGAGGGGTGGCCCGCCCCGGTGATCGAGTGGCTGGCGAGCGCAGCGAGACGCATATCGAGATCACCCGACTCGACGGGCCTTGTCCGTGTGATCTGCGTAACATCCGACTCATGAAGCCACCGTTGGTCGTGGTCATGGGGATCTCCGGGGTCGGCAAGTCCGCGGTGGGTCACGCGGTGGCCGCCCGGTCGGGCGTCGAGTACGCCGACGGCGACGACTACCACCCGCAGGCGAACATCGACAAGATGTCGGCGGGGACACCGCTGACCGACGACGACCGCTGGCCGTGGCTCGACCTGGTCGGCGAGTGGCTCGCCGCGCACGACGCGGCGGGCGGCGTCAGCAGCTGCTCGGCCCTGCGCCGGGTCTACCGTGACGTGCTCACCACGCATGCACCGCGCACGGTCTTCCTGCACCTGACCGGAGACCACGCCCTGATCCTGTCGCGCATGGAGGGTCGCGAGCATTTCATGCCGACCTCGCTGCTGGAGTCGCAGGAGGCGACCCTCGAACCACTGGATTCCGACGAGAACGGTGTCGTCTTCGACGTCACCGACACGCCGGAGACGATCGCCGCGGCCTTCCTGGTCTGGTGGCGCACGGAGGAGGAACTCGCATGATCGCGACGTATGCGTTCGCCGACCAGCCCGAGGCCGTCGCCGGCACGACCCAGTTGATCGCCGCCGCCCTGATCGGCATCGCCGTGATCGTCGTGCTGATCGCGGTCACGAAATTGCACCCGTTCCTGAGTCTCACGATCGGTTCGCGGTCGCCGGCGTGGGCATGCTGATCGCCCTCGGCGCGATGTTCGGCAAGTTGCTGGCCGACTCCGGGTGCGGGCTTCTGGCTGGTCAAGGAGTACTTCGGCATGACGGTGGGTCAGACGATCAAGACGTGGTCGATCATGGAAACCGTGCTGTCGGTGGCGGGTCTGGTCGTGGTGCTCTTGCTCGGCCTCGTAGTGTGATCTGGTGCTGATCGCGCTGCTGCGCCGGTACCTGAAGCCCTATTTGTGGCCGGTGCTGGTTGTCTGCTTCTTCCAACTGGTCCAAACCCTCGCCACGTTGTACCTGCCCGGCCTCAACGCCGACATCATCGACGAGGGTGTCACGAAGGGCGACACCGACTACATCTGGCGCGTCGGCGGTCTCATGATCGCCGTCACGATCGTCCAGGTCGTGTGCAACGTGATCGCCGTCTACGTCGGCTCGCGGGTCGCGATGGCGGTCGGCCGGGACCTGCGGGCAGGCGTGTTCGCCCGGGTCGAGTCGTTCGGCAGTCAGGAGATGGCGACGTTCGGCGCGCCGACGCTCATCACGCGGAACACCAATGACGTCCAGCAGGTCCAGTTGCTGCTGTTCATGGGCCTGACGATGCTGGTCGCGGCGCCCATCACCGGCATCGGCGGCCTCGTGATGGCGCTGCGCGAGGACGTGCCGCTCTCGGCGGTGTTCCTGATCGTGCTGCCCGTCCTGCTGATCAGCCTCGCGCTCATCATCAGTCGGATGCGGCCGCTGTTCCGGGTCATGCAGGGGCGGATCGATTCGCTCAACCAGATCATGCGTGAGCAGATCACCGGCGTGCGTGTCGTGCGGACCTTCGTCCGCGAGGACCGCGAGGCCGAGCGGTTCGGCGACGCCAACGAGGCCAACCGTGAGGTCGCGGTCGCCGTCGGCCGACTCATGAGCACGTTCTTCCCCCTCCTGATGGGGATCATGAATCTCTCGGTCGTCCTGGTCCTGTGGTGGGGCGCGGCACGAGTGGGATCCGGCGACCTGCAGATCGGCCAGCTGACGGCGTTCCAGCAGTACCTGATCCAGACCCTGATGGCCGTCATGATGGCGACCTTCATGTTCATGCTGTGGCCGCGGTCCGAGGTGTCGGCCGAGCGGATCATGGAGGTGCTCGACACCGAGCCGGCCATCGACATGACCCCCGACGTCGGTCCTGTCGATCTCGCGCGGGGTCACGTCGACGTCGACGCCGTGAGCTTCTCCTACCCCGGCGCGGAACAGCCCGTGGTCCACGGGGTCTCCCTCGTGGCCCGGCCCGGCGAGACGACCGCGATCGTCGGATCGACCGGAAGCGGCAAGTCGACGGTGCTGGGTCTGATCGCCCGCCTGTTCGACGTGACGTCCGGCACCGTGAGCATCGACGGCCACGACGTGCGCGACGTCCGTCCGGCGGACGTATGGGCCGCGCTGGGCCTCGTTCCCCAGAAGGCGCTGCTGTTCACCGGCACGATCTCCGGCAACCTGCGGTTCGGCAAGGTCGACGCCACCGACGACGAACTGTGGGAGGCGCTGCGGATCGCGCAGGCCGAGGACTTCGTCCGGGCCCTGCCCGAAGGTCTCGACGCCCCGGTGTCGCAGGGCGGTGCCAACTTCTCCGGCGGTCAGCGTCAGCGACTGGCCATCGCCCGGGCGATCGTGAAACGCCCTCACGTCTACCTGTTCGACGACTCGTTCTCGGCGCTGGACTACGCGACCGACGCGGCGTTGCGCGCGGCGCTCCGGCCGGTCACGCAGGAGGCCGCGGTCGTCATTGTCGCCCAGCGGATCAGCACGATCCGGCACGCCGAACGCATCGTCGTCCTCGACGAGGGCAGTGTCGTCGGTACGGGCACGCACGACGAACTCATGGGTGACTGCGCGGTCTACCGCGAGATCGTCCTGTCCCAGCTGTCCGAGGAGGAGGCGTCATGAGTTGGCGAGGTGCCCCGCAGCAGCCCGCGAAGGCGACGAACTTCAAGGCCACCTTCGGCCGGGTCGTCCGACGGCTGCTGCTCGATCGCACGAAGGTGTTCGCGTTGTCGGCCTTCGGCATCGCCGGGGTGGCGTTGTCGGTCACCGGCCCCAAGGTGCTCGGTCACGCGACCGACCTGATCTTCGACGGGTTCGTCTCCAGCCAGTTCCCCGCGGGCTCGACCAAGGACGAGGTCGTCGCCGGCCTGCGCGCCGATGGTCAGGACCAGATGGCCGACCTCGTCGCCTCGCTGAACCTGAACCCGGGCCAGGGCATCGACATGGCCGCGCTCGGGACGATCCTCGTGATCGTCAGCGTGATCTACCTGGTGGCGTCGCTGTTCATGTGGTTGCAGGGCGTGCTGGCCACGACGGTCGTGCAGCGAATGGTCGCCGACCTGCGCAACGACGTCGAGGAGCAGTTGAACCACCTGCCGCTGTCGTACCTGGACCGCCAGGAACGCGGCGAGATCATGTCACGCACCACGAACGACCTCGACAACCTCGCCCAGTCGCTGCAGCAGACGCTCAGCCAACTGATCACGAGCATCCTCACGGTGGTGGGCACGGTGGCGATGATGGTGTGGATCTCCCCGTTGCTGACCGTCATCGCCCTCGTCACGATTCCGGTTGCTGCGGTCATCACCGGCTGGGTGATGAAACGCTCGCAGCCGCAATTCATCGCGCAGTGGAGTCAGACCGGACGCCTGAACGCGCACGTCGAGGAGTCGTTCACGGGCCACGAGGTCGTCAAGGTCTTCGGACGCCAGGAGGCAGCCCAGGAGAAGTTCGCCGACACGAACGACGCCCTGTTCGGGGCGGCGTTCAAGGCGCAGTTCATCTCGGGCGTCATCCAGCCGGTGATGATGTTCGTGTCGAACCTGAACTACGTGCTCGTCGCCGTGGTCGGCGGCCTGCGGGTCGCGTCGGGAGACCTCTCCATCGGGTCGGTGCAGGCGTTCATCCAGTACTCGCGCCAGTTC
>CAYXFT010000177.1:0-1823 GCA_964464335.1 uncultured Aeromicrobium sp. | reverse complement strand
CCCAGCCGCTGACGCAGGTCGCGTCGATGGTGAACCTGCTGCAGTCCGGGATGGCCTCGGCCGAGCGGGTGTTCGATCTGCTGGACCAGGATCGCGAGTCGCCCGACGTCGCGGGTGCCCCGCACCCTGACCCGCTGCGCGGTCGGGTCGTGTTCGACGAGGTCGACTTCTCGTACACCGACGAACCGCTGATCGAAGGACTGTCCCTGGTGGCCGAGCCGGGCCAGACCGTCGCCATCGTCGGACCCACCGGTGCCGGCAAGACGACGCTGACGAACCTGCTGCTGCGCTTCTACGAACTGGACGGCGGCACCATCACGCTCGACGGCGTCGACATCGCGGACATGAGCCGGCGCGAGTTGCGCGACGACTTCGGCGTCGTCCTGCAGGACACGTGGCTGTTCACGGGCACGATCCGCGAGAACATCGCGTACGGGGCCGACGACCCGACCGAGGATGAGATTCTCGCGGCTGCCAGGGCGGCGTCGGTCGACCACTTCGTGCGCACGCTG
Source organism: uncultured Aeromicrobium sp. (assembly GCA_964464335.1). Lineage (GTDB taxonomy): Bacteria > Actinomycetota > Actinomycetes > Propionibacteriales > Nocardioidaceae > Aeromicrobium. The sequence goes on along the minus strand of CAYXFT010000177.1, from coordinate 1,311 downwards.
CCCGACGGGTACGACACGGTCATCGGCGACGACGGCGGGGGAGTGAGCGCCGGTCAGCGCCAGTTGCTGACGATCGCGCGGGCCTTCCTGGCCAACCCGGCGATTCTCGTGCTCGACGAGGCGACCAGTTCGGTCGACACCCGTACCGAGGCGCTCGTACAGGGAGCGATGGAGGGTCTGCGCGCGGGTCGGACCAGCTTCGTCGTCGCCCACCGACTCTCCACGATCCGCGACGCGAACCTCATCGTCGTGATGGAGGCCGGCCACATCGTCGAGCAGGGCAGCCACGACGAATTGATCGCCGCGGGCGGCGCGTACGAGCGGCTCTATGCCGCCCAGTTCTCAGAACCGGTGGGCTGAGACCGGCATTCTGGTCGACCGATAGGCTTGGGGGGTGTCCAATCAGCCTGTCCTCGCCGTCATCGGGCGACCCAATGTCGGCAAGTCGACTTTGGTCAACCGCATCATCGGACGCCGCGAGGCCGTCGTCGAGGACATCCCTGGGGTGACCCGCGACCGTGTCCCGTACGACGCGGTCTGGAACGGGCGTGCCTTCACCGTCGTCGACACCGGCGGCTGGGACCCCGACGCCAAGGGCATGGCCGAGCGGATCGCTGCGCAGGCCGAGATCGCGATCCAGGTCGCCGACGCAGTGCTGTTCGTGGTCGATGCACGCGTCGGCGCGACCGACATCGACGACAAGGTCGTCAAGTTGCTGCGCTCCTCGGGCAAACCCGTGGTCGTGGCGGCGAACAAGGTCGACGACCAGAAGTCCGAGCTCGAGGCCGGCGCCCTGTGGAATCTCGGCCTCGGTGAGCCGTTCCCCGTGTCGGCGCTGCACGGCCGCGGCAGTGGCGACCTGCTCGACGCGATCCTCGCTGCGCTCCCGGAGGCTCCCGAGGAGGACTTCGAGCAGATCCGTGGCCCGCGCCGGGTCGCGATCGTCGGCAAGCCCAACGTCCGCAAGTCCAGCCTGCTGAACAAGTTCGCCGGTGAGGAGCGCGTCGTCGTCGACAATGCCTCCGGCACCACCGTCGACCCGGTCGACGAGATCGTGCAATTGGGCGGACGCGAGTGGGTCTTCATCGACACCGCGGGCATCCGCAAGCGCGTCAAGACCGCCTCCGGCCACGAGTACTACGCCAGCCTGCGCACCTCCAGCGCGATCGAGCGTGCCGAGGTCGCCGTCATGGTGATCGACTCCAGCGAGTCCATCTCCGAGCAGGACCTGCGGATCCTGAACTCGATCGAGGAGACCGGCCGCGCTGTCGTGCTGGCCTTCAACAAGTGGGACCTCGTCGACGACGAGCG
>CAYXFT010000176.1:0-6048 GCA_964464335.1 uncultured Aeromicrobium sp. | reverse complement strand
CGAGCGCGAGCGTCTCGGTCGCGAAGACGACCTTGGCCAGTCCTTCGCTGAAGAGGTCCTCGACGCACTGCTTGAACGTCGGCAGCATCCCGGCGTGGTGCGCGGCGATGCCGCGGCCGATGCCCTCGCGGAACTCGTGGTAACCGAGCACCTCGAGGTCGTCCGGTGGCAGGTGCGCGCAGGTGCGATCGACGTGGGCGTGGATCGCGTCGCGCTCCTCAGGTGTGGTGAGCACGAGCCGGGCGTGCAGGCACTGCTCGACCGCGGCGGCACAGCCGGCGCGGCTGAAGACGAAGACGATCGCCGGCAGCAGCGCCTCGGACTCGAGTTTCGTGACGACCTCGACGCGGTCGGGCGTGCGGTGCCGGCTGCGGGGGCGTCGGCCGCCCTTCTCGGGCCGACGGGACCGATTCTTCGCGAACGCCCGGTTCCACTGGGTGTCGTCCCGGGCCATCTGGTCGAGGGTGTGGTTGACCTGCTGGTCGGGTTCCCCGGGCTCGAACAGGGGGAACAGTTTGCGGCCCACCAGCACGTGCTGGTGCAGGGGCACGGGGCGACGTTCCTCGACGATCGTGACCGTGTTGCCACGCACCTCGGAGAGCCAGGCGCCGAACTCCTCGACGTTGGAGACCGTGGCCGACAGCGACACGATCGAGACCGACGGGGGCAGGCCGATGATGACCTCCTCCCAGACGGCGCCGCGGAACCGGTCGGCGAGGTAGTGCACCTCGTCCATCACCACGTAGCCGAGGCCGTTCAGCGCCTGGGAGCCGGCGTAGATCATGTTGCGCAGGACCTCGGTCGTCATCACGACGACGGGAGCCTCGCCATTGATCGTGTTGTCGCCGGTCAGCAGGCCGACGTTCTCGGCCCCGTACCGTGCGGCGAGATCGGCGTACTTCTGGTTCGACAGGGCCTTGATCGGGGTCGTGTAGAAGCACTTGCGGCCCGTCTCGAGCGACAGGTGGACCGCGAACTCGCCAACCAGCGTCTTGCCCGAACCGGTCGGCGCGGCGACGAGCACCCCGTGGCCGTCCTCGAGCGCCGTGCACGCGCGCACCTGGAAGTCGTCGAGACCGAAGGAGTAGAGGTCGCGGAAGGCCGCGACGTGCGGATGCTCGCGGTCGCGGCGCGACTGGGCGAACTTCTCGGCGGGGCTGCTCATGTCAGGTCTCCATCGGCTCGGGGCCGTCGATCTCGGATGCGTGCTCGTCGTCCCAGGCGTCCACCCGCCGGGCGCGCTTGCGGTCCGTCACCCGGGCCAGCAGCTCGGCGAACAGGTGCATCACGCTCATCGGGATGGCCAGGAAGAGGAAGGTGACGGGGTCCACCGTCGGGGTGGCGATCGCGGCGAACATGAAGATCCCGACGATGATCCACGGCCGCGCCCGGGCGAGCTGGGCACCGCTCACCACGCCGATGCGGTTGAGCAGCACCACGACGACGGGCATCAAGGCGCCGACGCCGAACAGCAGCATCATGCGGGTCGCGAAGGTCAGGTACTCGGCGGCGGTCAACAAGCTCTTGGTGTCGTCGGGCACGAAGCCGATCAGCAGCTCGATCGCCTTGGGCAGCGTCCAGTAGCCGACCCACGCACCCCCGACGAACAGCGGGACGCACACCAACGTGAGCAGTATCGCGACGCGCTTCTCCTTGCGGTAGAGCGCGGGGAGCACGAAGGCCCAGGCCTGCCAGATCCAGATCGGGCTGGACAGGATGAGACCGACGATCAGGCTGACCTTCAGCTGGAACTGAAAGGCGCCGCCGATCCCGGTGATGACGAAGTCGGTCTCGACACCGGCTTCCTCGAGCGCCGGTCGCACCGATTGGTAGGGCTCCAGGAGCCAGTCGAAGATCTGCGGATAGAAATACCAGGCGACGATGACACCCAGTGCCACACCCAGCAGCGAGCGGACCAGTCGGGTCCTCAGCTCACGCAGGTGCTCCATGAGCGGCATCTCGCCGCCGGAGGACGCCACGTGTGATCAGGAGGCGTCGCGCTTGGGTTCGACGTCGTCGGCAGCGGCAGAGGACTCGAGAGCCTGGTCGTCGTCCTGCGAGGCCTTGACCTCGGACTTGAAGATGCGCAGGGCGCGACCGGAGCCGCGGGCCAGTTCGGGGAGCTTGCGGCCACCGAAGAGCAGCAGCACGATGCCCAAGATGATGAGGACCTCGGTCGGCCCGATCTGACGGAACATGGAATCTCCTCAGGAGGTGGTGTGTCCATCGTACGCGGCCAGCGCAGCCGCGGCGGCCCGACGCACCTCTTCGGCGACCTCCAGCGGCTCGACGACGCTCATCCGGCCACCCGCACGCAGCACCACGCGACGCAGCCAGCCGACGTCGCTGCCGTCCAGGCGGGCCCGGATCGAGCCGTCCGGTTGTTCCGAGAGCACCGTCATGCGGTACTGGCCGACGAGCCAGCGAGCCTCCGGTGCGAGGTCGACGACGACCGACGGGGTGTCCGGGCCGGGCGCGAACAGGCCCTCGGGCAGACGTCGTGCCACCGTGTCGGTCGTGGCCGGCACGTCGAGCACCGTGGCAGCCACGACGCGGTCGAGCCGAAACAGCCGATCGGCCTCCGCCTTGTGGCACCACGCCGACAGGTAGCGGTTTCCGTCCTGCGTGAACACGCGGTGCGGGTCGACGACGCGCCGGGCCTGCTCGTCGCGGGTCTCGTTCGCGTAGACCATCTCGAGTTGGCGTCCGGCGGCGAGTGCGGCCGCGACGGCCGACTGGACACCGGCGTCGAGGTCGGGCAGCCGGACGTCGATCGCGGCGTCGACGTCGGTCCCGGCCGCCTCGGCCAGCTTCGCCTGGGCCGAGTCGATGAAGGCCGCCTGGTCCTCGGTCGCGGCCTGACGCAGGGTGCGCAAGGCGACCATCAACGCCGCAGCCTCGCTGCGCGAGATCCGCAGGGGGCGCGGCATGAACTCGGCATCGCGGATGTGCACGACCCCGTCCTGTTCCAGCGCGGAAAGGTCGAAGTCGATGATCTCGCCGTGCAGTTCGCCCCAACCGGTGAGCATCAGGATGTCGAGCTCGCGCTGGGCCTGGGCCGGCTTGATGTGGAACTCACGGGCGAGGTCGGCCAGGGGGATGCCCTGGTTGCTCTGCAGGTACGGCACCATCGCGAGCATCCGCACGACCTGCTTCAAGGACGGGTTCATGCGCCCTGCCCCACGAGCGCGCGCAGACGAGCGACCACGGCATCGCGCAACTGCGGGGGCGACACCACGAGGACGTCGGGCCCGTAGGACGTGATCTCGTCGGCGAGGTCACGCAACACGGCGTAGCCGACCTCGATCTGGTCGAGGTCGTCGGAGACCGGCTCGACGTGCACCGCGTGGCGTCGCAGGGACTGCGCCCGTCCGGTCGCGACCCGCAGCACTGCCGTCTGGCTGGGCTCGGGCGGGTGCAACGCGCGCGCCACGTCCTTGAGATCGACGTCCGCCGGCACCTCGTACTCCCCCGCGATGCCGTCGGCGCCGACCTCGCCGACGATGCGTGAGAGCCGGAACAGTCGCGGCGCCTGACGATCACGGTCGAATCCGCCGACGTACCAGCGGTCGCGGTAGGACGTCATGCTCCACGGCTCGAGATGGCGCACCGTCGTCTGGCCGTCGCGCTTCTCGTAGGTGAACGTGATCGGCACCCGCCGACCCGTCGCGTCGAAGACGGTGTCGAAGGCCGGTTCGTCGGCCGTGAGGCGCGGCTCGGTCATGCGCAGCACCGACGGGTCGATGTCGTTGCCGATCGCCTTGAGCTTGGCCAGGGCCGTGGTGGTCTCGGCCGCGATCCCGGCGTGGTCCCACAGTTGGGCCGCCAGACCGATCACCGCGGCCTCCTCGACCGTGAGATCGATCTGCGGCAGCTCGACCTCGGCGCGCAACAGGCGGTATCCGGTGGTGTTGCCCAAGACGTCGTGCGAGCCCGTCTCGATCTCCAGACCGAGATCGCGCAACTCCTGCTTGTCACGCTCGAACTTGCGCTCGAACGCGACGTCGGAGTCCTCGCGGTACTCGGCGATGGACGACCGGATCTGGTCCTTCGTCAGGTACTGCTCGGTGGCCAGCAACGTGAAGACGAGGTTCATCAACCGTTCCGTCTTCCGCTGCGCCATGCGGACAGGTTAGCCAAGGCCGCCGAGCGGCCCGGAGCCGACTCAGCTGGCGTCGAGAATGTCCACCGCGAAGATCAGCGCGCCCTCGGGCTGGCCCTCGGTCGGCTTGTCGCCGTAGGCGTCGTCCGCGGTGCACGTGAGGATGACGCGGCTGCCGACGGTCTGGCCGACGAGCTGCTTGGTCCAGCAACCGATCGCCGAACCCTCGGCCAGCGAGATCGTGCGCGGACCGGAGGACCAGGACTCGTCGAACACGTCGCCCGCGGGGTACTTCTGGCCGACGTACTGGACCGTGACCGTCGCGCCCTCGGCGACCTTGTCACCCTCGCCCTTGATGATCACGGCGGCGCCGGACTTGTCGACGTCGCTCTTGGTCTTGGCGGTCTTGGTGAACTTCGCCGGCTGCTTCTTGTCGTCGTACGTCAGCTTGGGCAACGACGCCGGGGCCTTCTCGGCGGTGCCGCTGGCCTCGGTCGGCACCTTGGAGATCAGGTCGAACAGGAAGACCATCGTGTCGTCCTTCTTCAGCCCGAGGCTCTCGGCGCTCTGCAGCAGCGACGCGCCTTCCTTCGCCGGGACGGCGACGAGGACCCGAGAACCGACATCCTGGCCGACGAGGCCCTTCTGGAAACCGGGGAGCGTCGTGTCCTCGTTGAGGGTCAGCGTCATCGGCGTCTCGTTCTTGAAGGAGTTGTCGAACTCCTTGCCCGTGCGGCCGTTGATCGCGATGTAGTTGATCTTGACCGTGTCGCCCGAGGCGACCTCGCCGCCATCACCCTCGGCGACGACGCGCGTCTGCGTCTTCTCGGTGGTGTAGTCCTTCTCGACCTTCACGGACGGGGACTCGCCCTTCGACACGGTGAACCCGTCGAGATCGGTCCCTCCGCCACAGCCGGCGAGAACGAGGGACACGCTGGCCATGGCAGCCACGAGAGCGGTACGACGCACGATGGGTTTCCTCCTGGGGTCCGATGCGGTGCCCACCATAACCGCCGATCCCAAGGAATGTCTGAGAGGTCACATGGAGTCGATCAGGCGCTGAACACGGTCGTCGTGGGACCGGAACGGGTCCTTGCACAGGACGGTCCGCTGCGCCTGGTCGTTGAGCTTGAGGTGCACCCAGTCGACGGTGAAATCGCGACGTCGCTCCTGCGCGCGGGCGATGAAGTCACCGCGCAGCCGCGCCCGGGTCGTCTGCGGGGGGACGGACTTCGCCGCGAAGACGTCGAGGTCGCGCGTGACGCGCGCGACCGCGCCCTTGCGCTCCAGCAGATAGAACAGGCCGCGGTCGCGGCGGATGTCATGATACGCCAGGTCGAGCTGGGCGATGCGCGGGTCGGACCACGTCAGGTCGCGCTGCGACCGGTACCGGTCGAGCAGGCGGTACTTGATGACCCAGTCGATCTCGCGCTCGATGAGACTCAGGTCCTCGCTCTCGACGGCCTTGAGCGTGCGCTCCCACAGGTCCATCGCCCGATCGATCGTCGGCGTGTGAAGGCCGTGACGGTCGACGAACTCGGCCGCCTTGCCGAAGTACTCGGCCTGGATCTCCAACGCGGACAGCTCACGGCCGTTCGCCAACTGGACCTTGCGTCGTCCCGTCATGTCGTGGGCGATCTCGCGGATCGCGCGGATCGGGTTCTCGAGGGTCATGTCGCGCATCGTGACGCCGGCCTCGATCATGCGCAGCACGAGGTCGGTCGTGGCGACCTTGAGCATCGTGGTCGTCTCGCTCATGTTCGAGTCGCCCACGATGACGTGGAGGCGGCGGAAGCGCTCGGCGTCCGCGTGCGGCTCGTCACGGGTGTTGATGATCGGCCGCGAGCGGGTGGTGGCGCTGGAGACGCCCTCCCAGATGTGCTCGGCGCGTTGACTGATGCTGAAGACCGTGCCGCGCGGGCAAGGTCCAGCAGACGCCGCGCGGC
>CAYXFT010000175.1:1177-6051 GCA_964464335.1 uncultured Aeromicrobium sp. | reverse complement strand
TCTTGCCGGCGCCGGGGGTCGCGACCGTGAGGAAGTCGGCCGGCTGCGTGCGGGCAAGACGACGTTCGCGCTGACGATCGCCGCCGACCTGCTGCACCGGCGCATCATCGAACGCGTCGTGGTCGTCACGCCCACCGAGCACCTCAAGACCCAGTGGGCTCATGCGGCGGCCCGGTCGGGCATCGCGCTCGAGCCCACGCTCAGCGGAGCGCTCGGGGCACGGTTCGACGGCTACTGCGTCACGTACGCCGGGCTGGCCACGAATCCGGTGGGCCACCGCGTCCGGATCGAACGCAGCCGCACCTTCGTGATCCTGGACGAGGTGCATCACGCCGGTGACGCCCTCAGCTGGGGCGACGCGGTGCTGGAGGCGTGCGAGCCGGCGACCCGGCGGCTCTCGCTGACCGGCACGCCGTTCCGCTCCGACGACAATCCGATCCCGTTCGTCACCTACGCGCCGGTCGGTGACGGCTCGATCTCCAGCGTGGCCGACTATGCATACGGGTACGGATCGGCGCTCAAGGACGGGGTCGTGCGGCCGGTCCTGTTCATGGCCTACTCGGGCGAGATGCAGTGGCGCACGCGCGCGGGTGATGAGATCGCCGCGCGGCTGGGCGAACCGCTGACGAAGGACCAGACGGCACAGGCCCTGCGCACCGCGCTCGACCCGGCCGGCTCCTGGGTGCCGGCGGTGCTCGAGGCCGCGCACAAGCGGCTCGTCGAGGTCCGCCGCGACATCGCCGACGCCGGCGGACTCGTGATCGCCAGCGACCAGACGTCGGCGCGCGCCTACGCCACGTTGATCAAGGACCTCACCGGCACGGCCCCCGTGCTCGTGTTGTCCGACGAAGCCGGCTCCAGCGCCAAGATCGCCGAGTTCGCGGCCGGCACCGACCCGTGGATGGTGGCGGTCCGCATGGTCAGCGAGGGCGTCGACGTCCCGAGGTTGGCCGTCGGTGTCTACGCCACCACGGTGGCGACGCCGCTGTACTTCGCGCAGGCCGTCGGCCGGTTCGTGCGTGCCCGCAAGCGTGGCGAGACCGCCTCGGTGTTCCTGCCCAGCGTGCCCGGCCTGCTCAAACTGGCGTCCGACCTGGAGGCCGAGCGCGATCACGTCATCGGCCGACCCGTCCACGACGAGGCCGACCTCTTCGCCGCCGAGGAGGGCCTGCTCGCGCGGGCCAACGCCGCCGAGGGCGCCAGCGACGAACTGGGCAACCAGTTCGCGGCGCTGGGCAGCGACGCCGCGTTCGACCGGGTCGTCTACGACGGTGACGAGTTCGCGCCGATCGACTACGAGATGGTGGCCGGCGACAGCGACGAACTCGACTTCCTCGGCATCCCCGGACTGCTCGAGCGCGATCAGGTCGCCGAGTTGCTGCGCAGCGCCCGGTCCCGACGACGCGAGCCCGCCCGCGCGGACGCCGACGTCGAGTTCGAGCGCCGGGCCGAGCTGCGTCGTGACCTGAACTCGCTCGTGGCCGCGTGGCACCACCGCACCGGCAGCCCGCACGGCGTCACCCACAACCGCCTGCGCCAGGAATGCGGGGGACCGGCCGCCACGGCCGCCACCGTCGACCAGTTGCAGCAGCGCATCGACAAGCTCCGCGACTGGGCGCTGCGAGCGTCCGGTTGAGCCTCGGCCCGGTTCCCGTTCTGAAGGTCTTTCCACGTGTCCGCCGGGGTCTGTGCGTCGAAAAGTCTTCAAAACGGGAGCGGCTGCCCCCTACGCTGACACCGTGACTGTCACGCTCGCCCCCCGGACCCGCGCCTTCGCCGCACTGCTCAAGCGACTGGCGACCCCCGTCGAGGAGGCCACCGATCTCGCCGCCCTGCGGGCCGAGCGGCTCAAGCTGATGAACTCACCGGCGGGCAAGGTCGTGTTCGGCCGACCCGACCGCCGTGCTCGCGTCGAGGAGATCGAGATCGGCCTGAAGGGCCGCACGTTGCGTGCCCTCGTGCACCGGCCCACCGGCGTCGGCGGTGCGCGACCTGCCGTCGTGAACTTCCACGGCGGAGGCTGGGTGCAGGGCTCGCCCGAACAGTCCGAGTGGCTGGCCTCGCGGGTCGCCGCGGGCACCGGAGCCGTCGTGATCTCGCCGTCGTACCGGCTCGCTCCCGAGTATCCGTTCCCCGCCGCCGTCGACGACACGTGGGAGGCCCTCGCGTGGATCGTCCACCATGCCGACCGGCTGGGCATCGACCTCGACCGGTTGGCCGTCATGGGTGACAGTGCGGGCGGCAACCTCGCGGCCGTCGCCGCGCAGCGCTCCGTGAACGAGGGCGGCCCGACGCTGCGGGCCCAGGTGCTGATCTACCCCGCCGTCGAGATGTACGACAAGTTCGCGTCGGAACTGCGGATGCCCGACGAGGCCGTGCTCAGCTCGGCGAACATGAGCGCGTTCGCGCACCTCTACATGGGCGAGGCGTACGGAACGACCGATCCGCTCGCATCGCCGCTGCGAGCCGAGTCGTTCGACGGGCTGCCGTCGGCCTTCATCCTGACCGCCGACCACGACCCGCTGCTCGACAACGGGGTGCGGTACCGCGAGGTCCTGCAGCACGCCGGAGTGCCGGTCCGGTACCGCGAGTACCCCGGCGCGGTGCACGGCTTCATGAGCCTGCCCGGCGTCGTCCCGGTCGCCCGCGAGGCTGCCGACGACATCATCGACTTCGTCGCCGGGCACGTCGTGGTGCCTCGATGAGTCGCCGGGTCCGTACCGCCGGGCTCGATCCGCAGGTCGACTACGAGCAGATCGCCCGGTCCTTCGGCCAGTACGACTTCCCGTGGGACCTCGAGCAGGCACTCAGCTTCGCCCTGTTCCGCACCTACGCCGTCCCCTCGATCGGGCGTCTGCTCCACGACACCGGCGAGTTCACCGAACGGGTGCAGAAGCGTCACGACGACACGGCGCTGCTGTTGGGCGAGATCGTCGACGAGGGTCTCGAGAGCGACCCCGGTCGCGCCGCGATCCGTCGCATGAACCAGATGCACGGCCGCTACGGCATCAGCAACGACGACATGCGGTACGTCCTGTCGACGTTCGTCGTGATGCCGAACCGGTGGGTGAACCGTTACGGCTGGCGCCGCACGACCCCCGACGAGGACGTCGCCGGCGTCAACTACTACCTGCGGCTCGGCCGGCTGATGGGCATCCACGACCTACCGGACGACCTCGCCGGGTTCGAGACGCTGCTCGACGAGTACGAGGCCAAGCACTTCGCGTTCGACGCGAAGTCCCGGGCGGTCGCCGATTCGACGCTGGAGTTGCTGACCACGTTCTATCCCCGCCCGCTCGCGCCGGTCGTCCGCCGGTTCAGCGTCGCGATCATGGATCCGCACCTGCGCGAGGCCTTCGCGTACGACGCGCCGCCGGTCTGGTTCGAGCGCGTGAGCCATGGCGCGTTGAGGCTGCGCGGCAGGCTCGTGCGGTTCTTCCCCGAGCGGAAGAATCCCAAGCGCGTGCGTGACTCCCGCCGCATCAAGTCCTACCCCGGCGGCTTCCTCATCGAGCAACTCGGCACGTGACGTCCCGGCCCCGCTGAGTTGCACGTTTCGACTCGCAAAAGCCGCGATTTCGGGTCGCAACGTGCAACTCACGGAATCCCCGGGGGCCCTCGGCGGTTGGCACAGATGTGAAGTTCTCGGTTCTCGACCTCGTGCCCGTCCGTACCGACCAGACCACGGGCGACGCGCTCGCGGCCACGACCGAGTTGGCGCAGGCCGCCGACCGGCTCGGGTTCGCACGGTTCTGGGTCGCCGAGCACCACAACATGGCCGCCGTCGCGGCCACCAGCCCGCCGGTCCTGATCGCCCACCTCGCCGCGCACACCGCGCGTATCCGGCTGGGATCCGGTGGGGTGATGCTGCCCAACCACGCGCCGTTGGCCGTCGCCGAGCAGTTTGCCCTGCTCGAGGCCGCGCACCCGGGTCGCATCGACCTCGGGATCGGTCGCGCGCCCGGTTCGGACCCGGTCACCTCGTGGGCGCTGCGGGGGGCCGCAGGCCGCGACGACACCGACATCGAGAACTTCCCGCGCTACCTCGACGACGTCGTCGCCCTCATGGACGGCCGCGGCGTGCGGGTGCCGATCCCCAACCAGCAGTACGTCCTCAAGGCGACCCCGGCCTCCGTCGGTGCTCCCCAGCTGTGGCTGCTCGGATCGTCGATGTACTCGGCCCATCTGGCCGCCGCGAAGGGCCTGCCATACGTGTTCGCCCACCACTTCAGCGGACAGGGCACCGCCGAGGCCCTGGCGGTCTACCGCAGCGAGTTCCGCCCCAGCGACGTGTGCGAGAAGCCCACGACGTTCCTCACCGCCAACGTCGTCGTGGCCGACACCGCCGACGAGGCGGTCGCGCTGGCGCTGCCGAACCTGCAGAACATGGCGCGACTGCGCACGGGGAAGCCGCTCACTCCGATCGACCTCGTCGAGGACGCCGAGGCGCTCGAGTTGGACCAGGTGATGGACTCGCTCGTCGAGTCGGGCCTGGCCCGCATGGTCGTCGGCGACCCCGACACCGCGCGCAAGGAGCTCATCGCGCTGGCCGAGCAGTTCGAGGTGGACGAGGTGATGGTGCATCCGGTCGCCTCGGCCCGCCGCGGCACCGATCCGCGCACCTCGCCGGGCCGGGTGCGGACGTTGGAGTTGCTCGGCGGGCAGTGATCTCGGTACGCCGCTCGCTGCGCTCGCGTGCTACTCGATCGCCGGAGCGGGTGATCGAGTAGCTGGGCGAGGGACGAGCCCGCGTATCGCGATCAGCTGACGCGGATCCCCGCGCCGGGTCGGGTGCGGACGTTGGAGTTGCTCGGCGGGTAGTGATCTCGGTACGCCGCTCGCTGCGCTCGCGTGCTACTCGATCGCCGGAGCGG
>CAYXFT010000175.1:0-1077 GCA_964464335.1 uncultured Aeromicrobium sp. | reverse complement strand
GTGATCGAGTAGCTGGGCGAGGGACGAGCCCGCGTATCGAGATCACCTCACGGGACGAGCGGGCGTATCACCTGACGCGGATCCCCGCGCCGGCCCACTCGTTCTCGACGCGGTCGAGGTTCTCGGGGCTGACGGCGGCAGTCAGTTCCAGCAGCACCGTCACGGCGAAGCCCTCGATCGCGGCGTCGAGTGCCGTCGCCCGCACGCAGTGGTCCGTGGCGATGCCACACACGTCGACCGCCTCGACGCCGTGTCGGCGCAGGAAGACCGCCAGCCCCACCCCGTCGGCATCGGCGCCCTCGAAGCCGGAATAGGCGGCCTCGTACTCGCCCTTGTCGAAGATCGCGGCGAAGTGGTCCTCCGTCAGCGGTGCGTGCAGGTCCGCCCCAGGGGTGCCCACGACGCAGTGCCGGGGCCAGGAGTCGACGAAGTCGGGGGTGTCGCTGAAGTGCGAGCCCGGATCGATGTGATGGTCGCGGGTCGCGACGACGAGGTCGTACCCACCCGTGGCGATCAGGTCCGACACGGCCGCCGCGACCGCCGCCCCGCCGGTGACGGCCAACGACCCGCCCTCGCAGAAGTCGTTCTGCACGTCGACGACGATGAGGGTCCTGGGGGCGGCCATCAGTGCTCCTCATAGACCGTCGGGATCGCGGGATCGCCCTTGGACAGGCGCCGCGCCGTGGCCGGCAGTTCGCGCAGCGAGGCCTGCAGTCGTGCCCGGGCCTCGTCGAGTGTCCCGTGGTGGACCCGCTCGCCGGCCTCGACGAACGGCACCATGAGCAGCCGGTCGTCGCCGTCGTCACGCGGCTGGAGGTCGATCCCGACGATCTCCGCCTCGGCGATGCCGCGGGCGTTGAGCCGGCGCAGGGCGGTCTTGCGGCCGCCGACCGACGCCTTGTCCTTGCTCTTCTTGGCGACGCCGACCATGACGTCGTCGTCGCCCTCGCGCGAGACCAGTTTGTAGACGAAGCCGCTCGTGGGCACCCCCGACCCGGTGACCAGTGACGTGCCCACGCCGTAGCCGTCGACCGGGTGATGATCGATTCCGGCGGCGACATGTTCGATGCGCCGGGA
>CAYXFT010000174.1:0-6057 GCA_964464335.1 uncultured Aeromicrobium sp. | reverse complement strand
GCTACCTGTGGATGAACCTCAAGAACATCAAGAGCTCGCACTTCGCGAACTACCGCGAGGCCTACGAGGCCAACCGCCTGATCGACAAGGGCCTCATCCACCCGACCGTCTCGAAGGTCTACCCGCTCGCCGAGACCGGTCAGGCCGCGTTGGACGTGCACCACAACCGCCACCAGGGCAAGGTCGGCGTCCTGACGCTGGCCCCCGAGGAGGGGTTGGGCGTCTCCGACCCGGAGAAGCGCGCCAAGCACCTCGACGCGATCAACCGCTTCCGCGGCATCTGATCGCCACGACGATGACGCGGGTCCGCGGGCTGGATGCAGCTCGCGGTCTCGGGCTCGTCGGCATGGTGGTCGCCCACCTCGACACCCGGATCGACTTCGATCCGGGTGTCGTCGTCTCCTGGCGGCACGTGGGCGACGGGCGGGCAGCCGTGCTCTTCGTCGTCGTGGCCGGCTTCTCGCTGGCGCTGGCCACCGGGGGCACGACGCCTCACACCGGCCGACGCCTGGCCGACGATCGTCTCGCGATCTTCGTCCGGTCGGCCGTCCTGGCCGCGCTCGGTGCGTTCCTCAGCGCCCTCGGCACGCCGGTGGCCGTGATCCTGGCGTACTACGCCGTCTACTTCGTGCTGGCCCTGCCGTTCCTGCGCGTCCGACCCGCCGTGCTGATCGGGCTCGGAACGACCCTGGCGGTGCTCGGAACACTGGTGGTCGCGGGGATCGATCGTTCGTGGCCGGAGTTCGGCGCCAATCCCGTCGGGTCGCTGTTCGTCGGCTTTCCGTACCCGTCCGTGCAGTGGGTCGGCTTCCTGCTGGTGGGGCTCGGGCTCGGTCGGCTGACGATGACGGGCCGTGCGCTGGTCGCGCTGGGCGTCGCGGCGCTGGCCGGCGGCATCGCCCTGCACGTCGTGGCCCGGTCCGTGACCGAGCGGCTGATCTCGCGGGATCCACTCGCCGACGGGGTGGTCGCCACCGCTCTGATGTCCGAGCACCGGTCGCACCACCCGATCGAGGCCGCGTCGGTGCTCGCGATCGCCGTCGGCGCACTCGCCCTCCTGCTGGTGGTCACGCCCCGAGCGCGGAACCTGCTCTACCCGCTGGAGGCCGCCGGCCGGATGGCGCTGACGCTCTACGTGGGCCACATCGTGGCCTACCGGCTGGCGATCAACGCCGATCCGACGCTGGAGTACGGATCGGGACCGCTGGCCGGGTGGACCCTCCTGCTGGCGCTGGCGTTCGCCAGCATGTGGTTCCTGCGCTGGCCCCGCGGCCCGCTCGAATGGGCCCTGCACCGCATCGTCCGCGCGACCCTGGGCCCGCCGACGCCCTGATGACCGGGGACTCAGCCCTTCCGGTTCCAGCACGCGGAGTGCCAGTGGCGGCGTTCGTCGAGCGGATCGGCGATCAGGAAGCTCGTGGGCTCCTGCGGCCACACCACCAGGTGCGGCGTGGCCGGCGCGATGAGCTGGTCGCAGCCCGGGCAGCGGTACGGCTTCTCGGAGGTCGCCCCCGTGATCGCGCGCACCCACCAGGTGCCGTCGCGCTTGTGCGCGAGCTGTTCCGGACGCGGCACGGGCCCGCGGTTGCGGGCCCGTGCGGCGGATTGCTTGCGGCGGGACACGCCCACCAGTCTAGGTCGCTCAGTAGGTGTGGAAGCCGGCCTTGGTCTTGCGACCCAGCCGGCCGTCGGCGACGACCTGCTTGAGGGACGCGGCGGGCTGCCAGCCCTCGTGACCGAAGGTCTCGACCAGCGTCTCCTGGATCGCCAGCGAGACGTCGTTGCCGACGACGTCCAACAACTCGAACGGACCCATGGGGAGCTTCGTCTCCTTCATGACCGTGTCGATCTGCTCCATCGACGCCTCGCCCGACTCCTGCAGGACGATCGCGTCGTTCAGGTACGGGAAGAGCAGCGCGTTGACGATGAACCCGGCGCGGTCGCCGCACGACACGGGGTGCTTGCCCGTCGAGAAGCACAGCGCGCGGACGGTCTCGTCGACGTCCTTGGACGTCTCGTCCGTCGTCACGACCTCGACGAGCTTCATGACCGGCGCCGGGTTGAAGAAGTGCATCCCGATGACGTCCGCCGGGCGGCCCGTGGCGTCCGCGCAGGACTTGATCGACAGCGACGAGGTCGTCGTGGCGAGGATCGCGCCGGGCTTGCAGATCCGGTCGAGGTCGCGGAACAGCTCGACCTTGATGTCGAGGTCCTCGGCGATCGCCTCGACGACGAGGTCGACGTCGGCCAGGGCGGCCCGCTCGGTGGAGCCGCTGAGACGTTCCAGAACCGAGGACTTGCCGTCCTCGTCCAGCTTGCCGCGCGAGATCGCCCGGTCGAGGTTCTTGGTGATGTAGCCGATGACGCCGTCAAGCTTGTCCTGCGACCGGCCGACGTAGACGACGTCGTAGCCGGCCTGCGCGAACACCTGGACGATGCCCGAGGCCATCGTGCCGGTGCCGACGACGCCGACCTTCTCGATCGTGTGGCGCACCTCGGCCGGTGCGATGCCGGCCTCGTCGCCGGCGAAGGTGCCGCCGTTCGCCGCGTGGTCCTTCAGAACGGCCGCGGGCTCGTGCAGCGGGTCGCCGGTGAGGGCGAATTGGGCCTCGAGACCCTTGACGACCGTCGCGGCGCCGAGCGCGTCGACGAGGGCCAGCGGGCCGATCGGGTAGCCACAGCCGAAGCGCATGCCCGCATCGATGTCCGCCGACGTCGCGTACCCGTCTGCGTACATGGTCGCGGCGTGGTTGAGGTACGGGAAGAGCAGTGTCCGAGCGATCCGGCCACCCTCGTCATCAGCGATGACGCGATCGGCGATCTCCTGCATCGAGATTCTCCTTCGAGGCTTGGCCCGGCGGTCCAGACCCGCCGAGCATTCGTGACAGACTAGCGTGACAGTCTTGATGTCGTGATGGGAGACCCATGTCCAAACGCCTGATGGTGGCCACCGCCGCGATCGCCCTGCTGGGCGGCCTCGCCGGCTGCGGGACGCAGGACGACCCTGCGACCTCGACGACCACTTCGACGACGCCCAGCGCCTCGGCGACCACCGATGCCGCGAGCACCGATCTGACGGGCACGTGGCGCTCCGAGGAGGCCGACTGGACCGTCCGCTTCGCGGCCGACGGCACCTTCACCTCGGACTTCGAGGGCAATGAGGACTTCCTGTCGGGCAGTTACCGCGTCGAGGGCGACACCGTGTTCCTCGAAGGCGATGACGGAGTGACCGACGAGGGCACGCTGTCCGGCGACTCGATCACGTTCAAGCTCGGCACCCTCGAACGCCAGTGAGGCTCGTCGTCGCCCGCTGCCAGGTCGACTACGCCGGCCGGCTCACGGCGCACCTGCCGCCGGCCGTGCGGGTCATCATGGTCAAGTCCGACGGATCCGTGCTGGTACACGCCGACGGCGGCTCGTACAAGCCGCTGAACTGGATGAGTCCTCCGTGCACCCTGCGCGAGGGCGTCGCCGAGGACGGTGTGGTCGAGTGGACCGTCTCGGCCCAGAAGACCGACGACACGCTGCGGATCCGGCTCGAGGAGGTCCTGCACGACTCCCAGCACGAACTGGGGGTCGACCCCGGTCTGCAGAAGGACGGCGTCGAGAAGCACCTGCAGGAACTGCTCGCCGAACACACCGCGTCGCTCGGCGAGGGCATGAGCTTGGTCCGGCGTGAGTACATGACGGCGATCGGCCCCGTCGACCTGCTGTGCCGCGACGCCGCCGGTGCCAGTGTCGCGGTCGAGATCAAGCGCCGCGGCGACATCGACGGTGTCGAGCAGCTGACCCGCTACCTCGAACTCATGAACCGCGATCCGAAGTTGCGGCCCGTGCGCGGGATCTTCGCGGCCCAGGAGATCAAGCCCCAGGCCCGCGTCCTGGCGAACGACCGCGGGATCGAGTGTGTCGTCGTGGACTACAACGAACTGCGCGGCCTCGACGACCCGTCCCTGCGCCTGTTCTGAGATCTCGATACGCGACCCGCTCGCTGCGCTCGCGGTCGCTACTCGATCAACGGCACACCCCGCTGGTCGAGTAGCTCGCGAGCGCAGCGAGCGGCGTATCGAGACCCCCACCCGCTGGTCGAGTGCCGCCTCACCCTCGCTGGTCGAGTAGCACGCGAGCGCAGCGAGCGGCGTATCGAGACCACGGTCAGCGGGTGCACACCCGCAGGTCGGCCCAGACGGCCCGGTGGTCGGTGCCGTCGATGTCCTCCGTGCCCGCATCCTGCACGCTGAGCCCGCGCACGAGCACGTGGTCGATGTCGGCGAACGGCGGGTACCAGCGATTCATCGGCCACGTCGCGGACGGCCAGAATCCCCCGACGTCGAACATCCCTCGCTTCGCGTCGCGGAAGGGCGCGTGCGCCGCCGACGCATTGAAGTCACCGGCCATGACGAGCGGCTTGCCGCGCTCGCTGCGCTGCCACTGGCCGAGTTCGAGCAGGCCCGCGTGCCAGTCCTCGAGCCACACGGCCGTCGGGGGCTTGGGATGGATCCCCCGCACGATCACCGTGGTGCCCTCCACGTCGACCGAGAGCGCCGGTTGCTGGAAGGTGGCCGGCGGGTTCTCGGCCCTGGCCACATCGAGGCGCGTGGCGCGGTAGCGCGACAGGATCACGGTGCCGTCGGTCGTCGCATCCTCGGACGTCTGGCCGCTGCGGTACGGGAACCGCTCGTCGAGTCCGGCCTGACGCAGCGCCAGGATCATCGCCTCGTTGACCTCGGGGATCACCAGCACGTCGATGTCGTGGCGTTCGACCGCGTCGACGATCTGCCCCACGTCGGCTCCGGCGAGATGGGCGTTGACGGCCATCACCGCCAGCGAGCCGCTACCGGCGTCACAGTCCGGGCGATTGCTGACGTTGACGATCGTCACCAGCGCCACCGCGATCGCCACGACGTTGACCCCGCACGCCAACCACGCGCGCACCAGCACCGCCACCACGAGCCCGACGATCGCGAGCACGATCCACAGCCGCCCGAGCGCTTGCACGGCCGGCCACCAGGTCGGCGAGATCCGGTCGAGCCACGGCGTGGCCGCGAGCAGCAGCAGCGCGACGGCGACGGCGGTCAGCAGGACTCGGACGAAGCGCACGGCCGGGCCCGGGTCAGGCGCCGGCGATCGGCGGAGCGGTCGGGTCGGAGCCCGCGCCGGACTCCTCGCGGGCGATCCAGTCCTCGATGCGCTCGACGTCGCCCTTCGAGCGGGTGACGACGGCCAGCAGGTCGCTCATCTTGGAGACCTCCTCGACCTGCTCCTTGATGAACCACTGCATGAACTGGTCCGAGGCGAAGTCGTTGTCGGCGCGGGCGAGGCGAGTCAGCTCGTTGATCTGTCCCGTGACCCGCTTCTCCTGGTCGAGCGCCAACTGGACGGGCTCGACGATGTCGGCGAAGTCCATCTTCGGGGCGTCGAGGGCCGGGATGACGACCCGCTGGTCCTGGTCGAGCAGGTACTGGACCATCATCATCGCGTGGTCGCGCTCCTCGAGCGCCTGCGCATAGAACAGCGCCGCCATCTGCGGCATCGTCAGCGCATCGAAGTACGTCGCGATGCCCACGTACTGCTGGTGCGCGCCGAACTCGTGGCCGATCTGGTCCTGCAGTGCCGTGACGAACTGGTCCGAAGCCATCTGTCTTTCCCTCCTCTGGCGAGGTCAGCCTCACCTCACCGCTGGTACCGTTTCGGTCGTGTCGAAGTCCCCGAAGAAGAAGTGTTGCGTGAGCAAGCCGCGCTGCAAGCGCTGCCCCATCCGCATGCTGGCCAACGGCACCCTTCCCGACGGTTACACCGTCAAGAAGCGCAAGCTCGTCAAGGTCAAGAAGAAGGACAAGAAGAAGTCCTCACACAAGACCAAGAAGGCACTCGCGGCCTGACCACCCCTTCCGCGCGATTCGACCTGCGCCGAGCCTAGGGCCGCGAGGGCGAGTTCGCCACGAAGGCGAGCCGAGCCTGACCGGTGAACGTCGGGCGCAGCTCAGACCGGAAGGTCGTTGGCCTTGCGGATCTCGTCGACGACGCGGCTCATGATGTCGGTCATGCCGAAGTCCT
>CAYXFT010000173.1:0-6157 GCA_964464335.1 uncultured Aeromicrobium sp. | reverse complement strand
GGGCATTCTCGTTCTACGCCACGCTCAACCCGCTCAGTTCATCGGTGGATCCGGGTTAAGTGGGTTTCCGGTCACTTCACAGGGTTTACGACCCTCAGCAAGTGCCAGAGAACCCACTTAACCGGGGAAACTGCGCCCCAACCCCGACGCGGTGGCACCGACCCTCCCGCGGCGCTGAGTTGCGACTCAGTCCCGGACCGTGAAGCCGCGCTCCCCTGTGGGGTCGAGGTCGGAGACGTCGCGGGAGTCGACCTGCGATCCGGGCGGGCCGTCGGCCATCCAGGCGAGCAACTCATCGAGTTGGCGGTCGGAACCCTCGACCTCGGCCTCGACGCTGCCGTCGGGACGGTTGCGGACCCAACCCGAGACGCCTGCTCGCTCGGCCGCGATGCGCATCGTCCAGCGAAAGCCGACGCCTTGGACGCGGCCCGTCACGATCACTCGCACCCGCTTCATGCGACCGCTCAGTGCTCCCCGAACTGCTTGATCGCGCGACTGATGCTGGTGTGCGAGACGCCGGCCTCCTCGGCGATCTCCTGATAGGACATCCCCGCGTCGACGGCGGCGGCCAGCGCCGCCGCCCAGTCGCCGCGAGCCTCGTGGATGGCCTGCTCGTGCGCGGCCGTCGCGGCGTCGTAGGCCTCGCGGGCGGCGTGCAGGGCGCGCGGGACCGACTCGTCATACTCGGACCGGTGTCGGAAGGCCATGGCGACACCGTACGCCGAGGTCGCACGCACGGCGAGGCGCGTGAATTTCGTGAGTGCCCTCACCATCAGTACACTGACGACATGCCCGATCCGCGCAACCCGCTCTCCCTCGACGAACAGGTCTGCTTCGCCCTCTCGGTCGCCTCGCGCGTCGTCGTGTCCTGCTACCGCGACGTGCTCGAACCGCTCGGACTCACGCACCCGCAGTACCTCGTGATGCTCGCGCTGTGGGAGGACGACGGCCAGACGCTGCGCGCCCTGAGCAACCGACTGCGGCTCGAACCGGCGACCGTCTCGCCGCTCGTCAAACGACTCGAGACCGCCGGGATGCTGCGCCGCGACCGCCGGCCCGGCGACGACCGGGCGTTCGCCCTCACCGTGACCGAGGACGGCTGGGCACTGCGCGAGCGGGCCCTCGACATCCCCGGCACGATGCTGTCACGGTTCGACATGAGCATCGCCGAACTCGAACAGGTCAACCAGCTGCTGCACCACGTGATCACCCGGGCGGACCACGCCCTCGAAGGAGTCCCTGCATGAGCGAGACGACCCAGCGGCCCGTGGCCTTCGACGACGACGAGCCGTCGCTGAACCTCGTCCGGCGGCGGATCCTCGCGATCACGTGGGTCGTCACGACGATCCACGCCCTCTTCGGCGCGATCGGCGCGGCGTACGCCCTCGGCCCCGACCGTCGCTCGGACCAGATCATCCTGCTCGTGATGTCGGTCCCGATCGCCCTGCTCGTCTACGGGGTCGCGCGGCTGCTCCTCGACAAGCCACTGCTGTCGTGGCGGGCCCTGCCGTGGTTGCTCCTGACGCTCGTGCCGTGCGTGCTCGGCTTCGTCTGGGTGCTCTGACGGGTCAGCGCTGGAAGGCGTCCGGGACGCCGTCGCCGTCGTCGTCGGCGGACTCCTCCTGCTCGATCCGGCGGTAGTGCCGGTTGCGCGACCGCAGGACCACCGCGGCCAACAGTGCCGAGGTCACCGAGCCGAGCAGTACGCCGATACGGACGAAGTCGTCGAGTTCGGACTCCGGGAAGGCCAGGTCGCCGATCAGCAGCGACACCGTGAACCCGATGCCGGCCAGCATCGCCACGCCTGCCACATCGACCCACGAGATGCTCGGGTCGAGGCCGGCCCGGGTGGTCCTGGACAGCAGCCAGGAACTGACGAGGATGCCGATCGGCTTGCCCAGGACGAGCCCCAGCACGATGCCCCAGAAGACCGGCGAGTGCAGGGCATCGCCCATGACGCCGCCGCCGAACGTCACGCCGGCGGCGAAGAACGCGAAGACGGGGATCGCGAAGCCGGCCGAGATCGGACGCACGAGGTGCTCGATCTGCTCGGCGATGCTGGCCCGCCCGGCCCGCTCGACCGCCGGCACGGTGAAGCCGCGCAGCACGCCGGCGACGGTCGCATGGACGCCCGAGAGGTGGACCAGATCCCAGGTCACGAGCGCGAGTGGGATCAGCAGCCAGGGTGAGCGCGGGCCGCGCTGGACGACGAACGCGAAGAGCGCGAGCGGCACGGCCGCCAGTGCGAGCATCGCCAGGTCGAGGTCGTCGGTGTAGAACACGGCGATCACCGTGATCGCGAGCAGGTCGTCGACGACCGCGAGCGTCAGCAGGAAGGTCCGCAACGCCGACGGCAGATGGGTCGAGATGACCGCCAGGACCGCCACCGCGAACGCGATGTCCGTGGCCGTCGGTATCGCCCAGCCGCTCGTCGTGCCGTGGCCGGCGTTCACCGCCACGAAGATCAGCGCCGGCACGACCATGCCGCCCACGGCGGCCACGATGGGCAGCGCGGCGCGGCGCGGGTCGCGCAGGTCGCCGGCGACGAACTCACGCTTGAGTTCCAGTCCGACCACGAAGAAGAAGATCGCGAGCAGACCGTCCGCCGCCCACGTCTCGACGCTCAGGCTCAGATGCAGGGCCGACGGGCCGAACACGAAGTCGGCCAGGTCGTGGTACGCCTGCTGCCACGGCGAGTTCGCCCAGATCAGCGCAGCCGCGGCGGCGACCAGCAGGATCAGGCCGCCGACGGTCTCCTTGCGCAGGATCTCCGCGGTCCGCGAGGACTCGAGCCAACTGCCACGCGAGAACAGGGACGGGGCGTTCATGGTGCTCCTTCGGGGTCGGCGACATGCCGCCGACCAGACTTCCCGGCACACCTGGAACCATCGTAGGGGGCGGACCGGCCATCTACGGTCGAGCCATGAAATGCCCCACCGACGACTCCGTCCTGGTCATGAGCGAGCGAAGCGGCATCGAGGTCGACCACTGCCCCCAGTGCCGGGGCGTGTGGCTCGATCGCGGCGAACTCGACAAGATCATCGACCGCGCCTCGACCCAGGCCGCCGCGCCGGCCGCGCCGGTGAGCGAGTACCAGGCGCCCCGGGGCCGCGAGACGTCCTCCTACCCGCGGAAGCGCAAGCGCGAGAACTGGCTGTCGGAATTGTTCGACTGATCCGACGGCCCCGAACGCATCAAGGGCGCAGGATCATGCACGTGGTGGTGCCGTGGGCGATCAGCTTGCCGTCCTCGTCGACGACCTTGCCCTCGGCCGTGGCGGTGCTGCGTCCGACGTGGATCACCGTGCCGGTGCCGACGAGGGTACGACCGTCGACGGGCACCGAGCGGATGTAGTTGACCTTGAGTTCGAGGGTGCCGAAGCCGACGCCCGCCGGCAGGGTCGTGTGCACGGAGCAGCCCATCACCGAGTCCAGCAATGTGGCGCAGGCCCCGCCGTGCAGGTTGCCCAGCGGGTTCGCGGCGGTCGGCAGCGACTGGATCGAGAACGAGACCGCACCCTCCTCCAGTGAGAGGATCTCCATCCCGAACAGGTCGCCGATGATCGGCGGCCGCTGGTCGCGCGGCATTCCGGTGGCGAACCGCAGGAACTCCAGTCCCGTCATCTGCTGAGCGGCGGCCAACTGGTCCTCGGCGAGGGGGAGTTTCGTCATGTCCGCAGCATAGACCGATCGGTCTATAGTGGACAACGTGAGTTCTCCTCGCGACCGACTGGTCGACATGACTGCGGCCCTGCTACGCCGGCACGGCGTCCACGGCACGGGCATCGCCGAGGTGCTCGCCCGCAGCGGCACGGCCCGCCAGTCGATCTACCAGCACTTCCCCGGCGGCAAGGCCGAACTCGTCGTCGCGGCGACCCGGCGCGCGGGCGAATTCATCGTCGACCTCAGCGACGACGACGACCCGCACGCCCACGTCGACGCCCGCATCGACTGGTGGATCGGCCAGCTGGAACGCCATGACTACGCGCTCGGCTGTCCCATCGCGGCAGCGGCCCTGGCCGGGCCGGACAGTCCCACGATCGTCGCGGCCGCGAGCGAGGTCTTCGACGACTGGACCGAACGGTTCGCCTCCTTGCTGATCGCTGCCGGCGCCGATCCGGAGGCGGCGACGTCGCTCGCGCGATTCCAGCTCAGCGCGATGGAGGGAGCGATCATGCTGGCCCGCGCCCGCCGTTCGACCACGCCACTGGACGACGTGCGTGTGCACGTGCACCTCCTGATCGACGGGGTGCTGTCACACTGATCCCGTGTGGGTGGGATGGATCGAATTCGACCTCCGGCTCGGTGACGTCCACTCCCTCAAGGAGAAGCGCGCCATCGTGAAGCCGATCGTCAACGAGCTGCAGCGACGGTTCGCCGTGTCCGCGGCCGAGACGGACTCCGTCGACCTCTACCGGCGGGCCGGCATCGGCGGCAGCCTCGTCTCGATCGATCGCGCCCACATCGTCCGGGTGCTCGACACCGTGGAGCGGTGGATGGCCGACCGGCCCGAGGTCGAGATCCTCGCCGCGCACCGTCACATCAGTTCGAGCAACGACGACGAGTCGGACCAGGGCGAACTGTCGTACTGAGCCGGCTTCAGGGCTTGGCCCGGTGGCCCGGGGCGCGGCTGCGGATGCCCCACTGCGAGAACACGAACGCGACGCCCGCCACCATCACGAGCAGGACCAGACCGACCGTGTAGCTGTGGTCCGCCTCGTTGTACGTCGCCCCCATGACGAGCGGCGGGAAGAAGCCCCCAAGGCCGCCTGCGGCGCCGACGATGCCCGTGACGCTGCCGACGCGTTCCGGCGGAGCCAACTGGGCGACCCAGGCGAACACCGCACCGGTACCCAGACCGAGGAACAGGGCGAGCAGCACGAAGGCCGCGCCGGCGGGGATCTCGGGCGCAGGCTGGAGCGCGACGATCCCGGCCATCACCA
Source organism: uncultured Aeromicrobium sp. (assembly GCA_964464335.1). Taxonomy (GTDB): domain Bacteria; phylum Actinomycetota; class Actinomycetes; order Propionibacteriales; family Nocardioidaceae; genus Aeromicrobium. The sequence continues at coordinate 1,215 of CAYXFT010000173.1, read as the reverse complement.
TCGTGCCCAGCAGCGAGACAGCCGTGACGAGTTTCGGTCCGACCTTGTCCGACAGCATGCCGCCGACCGGCCGGGCCGCGACCGCCGCCAGCGCGAAGCCCGCGGTGCGTGATCCGGCGCCGGCGAGGTCGAAGTCGTACACGTCCTTGAGGTAGGTCGGCAGGTAGGTCGAGAAGGCGACGAAGCCACCGAACGCGACGGCGTACAGGAAGGACATCTGCCAGGTCACCGGCAGCTTGGCCGCCGCGACGAGTTTCGGCACGACCGGGTCGGTGTTGGGGCTCCACAGCGGCGAGTCGCGCATCACGACCCAGCACAGCGCGGCCACCGCCACGACGGCCACCGCGATGATCACGTGGGTGACGCCGTACCCGAACCACTCGACGAACCGGGGCGTGAAGAACGACGACAGGGCGGTCCCGCCCATGCCGGCGCCGAAGACGCCCGTCGCGAAGCCGCGGCGAGGCTTGTCGAACCAGGCGTTCACGAACGGGATGCCGACCGCGAAGGTGGTCCCCGCGATGCCGAGGAAGAAGCCGAACAGCAGCAGCAACGGGTACGAGCCCTGGTCGCCCGCGAAGGCGACGAGGACGACGAACGGCGCGGACGCCACCATGAGGATCGGGAACATGACCCGGCCGCCGAACCGGTCGGTGAGCGCTCCGGCGAGGATGCGGCCGACCGAGCCGACGAGGACCGGCGTGGCCACCAGCAGGGACTTCTGGCCCGAGGTCAGGTCCAACTGCTCGGCGTACCGGACGCCGAGCGGGCCGATCACGTTCCAGGCCCAGAAGCTGACCGTGAAGGCCAGCGTCGCGAGTGCCAGGTTGCGGCCCCGCCCAGCGGCCAGCGCCTGCTCGGTGTCACTCATCGCGGTCTCCTTGTGTCACGATCGCGGGTGCCGACCGGATCCCAGCCGGCGCGCGGCGCGCGCGCTCCGGTCCCCCGGGAGGCGTCGCGGCTGCGATAGACGATGTACGGCCGGAAGAGGTAGTGCACCGGCGCGGTGAAGGCGTGGACCAACCGCGTGAACGGCCAGATCGTGAACAGCAGCATCCCCACCAGCACGTGGATGTGGAACTGGTACGGAGCCGCCGCCATGGCGGTCACGTCGGGCTGGAGCCGGAAGATCGAGCGGAACCACGGCGAGACCGTCTCGCGATAGTTGTGCGCGTCGTGGCCCGCGCCGACCGAGACCAAGGTGGTCCACAGGCC
>CAYXFT010000172.1:2084-6285 GCA_964464335.1 uncultured Aeromicrobium sp. | reverse complement strand
TAGAGCCAGCCGATGGCCACGACCAGCGTCGACGACACGCGCCGCACGGCGATCGACTGCAATCGGACCTGCGCGAAGTCCGGGATCGTGTACGCGCCCGACCGGCGCAGGGGGGCCGCGACGAAGACGAGCAACAGCAGGTAGCCGGCAGTCCAGCCGATCGGGTACCAGAGCATGACGGCGCCGTTCGTCAACAGCAGGCCGGCAATGCCCAGGAACGATGCCGCCGACAGGTACTCGCCGCTGATCGCCGAGCCGTTGAGTGCCGGGGACACCGAGCGGGAGGCGACGTAGAAGTCGCTCGTCGTGCGGCTGAGGCGCAATCCGAAGGCGCCGATCGCGAGGGTCGCGATCGACACCAGGGCGACCGCGACGATGCCCCACGTGGGACTCACGGTGCTCGCTCGCCCGCGCTCGGCTCGACCAGCGCGGTGAAGAGTCGTTCGGCGCGCTCGGCCTGACGGACGTAGAGCCAACCCAGCAGGATCAGCGCTCCGTACACGCCGCCGCCGAGGACGAGCCAGGGCAGCGGGATGCCCCGGAGGCGGAGGTCGTTCAGGCCAGGGATCCACAGGAACACCAGCGGGAGACTGACGACGGTCAGCAGCAGGGTGATGGCGACCGTCAGGGCCGCCCGCAATTGGGACCGGATGAGCGACTGCATGTAGACCTCGCCGACGCCGGTCGCCTCGTCGATCTCCTGCCCGACCGTGCTGCGCACGTGCGCTGGTGCCGTCGACAACGGGCTCGTGATCCGGACCCGCTCGCCGTGGGGCTCCCCGGGATCGGTCACGGCGTGCGCTCGCCGATGAGCTCGCGCAGGGTCCGGGTGTGCCGCCGCGCGACGGGCAGTTCGGTGGTGGTGCCGCCGGGGGCGGGCACGACGATGCTGGCGCGCCCGGCGACCATCCTGACCTCGACGATGTGGGCGCGGTTGACCATGATGCTGCGGTGGATCCGCAGGAACCCCGCGCCGGCCCACTCCTCGGCGAGCGAACCGAGCGGGATGCGGATCAGGTGACTGCCACCGCCGAGGGTGTGCAGGCGCACGTAGTCACCCTGGGCCTCGGCGTGGGTGACGTGCGAACGGGACACGAAGCGGGTGACGCCCGCGAGCTCGACCGCGATCGTGTCGTCGGGCTCCGATCCGGCGGCGTCGATGTCGGCGACGGCCCGGCGGACGCTCTCGCGCAGGCGCTCCTCGCGGATCGGCTTGAGCAGGTAGTCGACGGCGTTGAGGTCGAACGCCTCGACGGCGTGGGCGTCGTGGGCGGTGACGAAGATGATCTGCGGTGGCGACGTGAACTTGCCGAGCAGGCGGGCGATGTCGATGCCGGTCAGTCCGGGCATCGCGATGTCGAGGAACAGCAGGTCGACGTCGCCGGCGTCGAGCCGCCGCAAGGCGTCGGTGCCCGACCGAGCCGTGTCGATCGGACCGATCCGGTCGTCACGTCCGAGCAACCACACCAACTCGTCCAGGACCGGTTGCTCGTCGTCGACCACCAGCGTCCGCAGTGCGCGCGCCATGGGGTGAGCCTAGTCACCCTCGGGGCTTTCAGTCGGTGATGCCGCGGGCGTGCAGCGCGTCGCCGGTCTCGTAGGCCCGGGCGACCGTGCGGATCACGAGCGGCGACAGGTGGGCGCGTGCGCTGCGGTCGAGCCCGCGGGCCCGGGCGGCGTCGTGGGTCTCGTGCGCCAGCTGCAAGGTCGTGGGGATCGCTTGGATCGCCAGGCTGAACAGCAGCGAGACGCGCTCGGGCGGGATGCCGACATGGCGCAGGGGTCCGGCCCACACGGTGATCCGGTCGAGCATGCGCTGGGGCGAGGTCGTCGTGGTGAACACGACCGCCATGAGCGCGAGGGCAAGCAGGTCGACGACCGTCTCGATCGCCTTCGCACCCGAGAACAGCCACCACTGGAACGCGGCGATCGCCACGGCGATCGGCAGGATCGCCCGCGCGGCGCGGAAGACGGGCCGGACGCCCACCCCGCCGAGCGTGGCCACCAGCACGGCCACGGCCAGGAACACCCACGACATCGGCATGCTGCGGACGGCCACGACGGTGAGGCCGAACACTGCGAGGACCGCGAGTTTCGGGCCGACCGCCATGCGGTGCAGGACGCTGTTCCCGGGCCGGTAGTCGCCGACGAGTGCTCCGGGGTACTCCTCCTCGGGCGTGCTCATGCGTCGACCGCCGCCCGGTAGTGGGCGACGGCCGCGTCGCCGAGACCGTCGAAGGTCACCTCTCCGTCGGCGACGACGAGCACCCGGTCGCACCGAGTCACCAGCTCGAGGTCGTGCGTGACCAGCAGCACCTGCTGTTCGAGCGCGAACAACTCGTCGGCGACCCGTCTCGTGTTCGCCAGGTCCAACAAGGTCGTCGGCTCGTCGGCGACGATGACGTCCGGTGTCGTCGCCAGCACCCCGGCGAGGGCCAGCATCTGGCGCTGACCACCCGAGAGCGCATGGACACTGCGATCGGCGAGCTCGGCCAGCCCGAACCGGTCGAGCACCTCCAGCGCCCGCTCACGGCGCCGCTTCGGCGACTTCTCGTCGCGCCGCAGCGAGAGCTCGACGTCCTCGATGCACGTGGGCATGACGACCTGCGCGCCGGGATCGGTGAAGACGAAGCCCACGCGGCGGCGGACGGCGGCGCCCTGACGGGCGACGTCGAGGTCGTCCAGCAGGACGCGTCCCGTCGAGGGACTCACCAACCCGTTCACGAGCCGGGCGAGGGTGGACTTGCCCGATCCGTTGGACCCGATGACGCCGATCCGGTGCTCGGTCAGCGTGAGCGTCGTCGGTCGCAGTCGCGACCCGACGCCCGCCGCCTCGAACCGGATCGTCGCCATCAGCGATCCGAAGTCGGGTGGAGCAGTTGCGGGAAGGCGCGGTGGACCTCGGCGGCGATGATCGCCACGAGGCTGGTCTTGACGAGGTCGCCCAGCCAGAACGGCACGTCCCACGCGGCCGCGGTCATGAAGCTGACGTCCTGGTGCAGCGCCATCCCGATGATGCCGAGCGGGTGGATCACCAGGATGCTCGCGGTGATCGAGCAGGCGAAGACGACCACCGCGCGGGTCTTGCCCTTCGGTCCGGCGACGTACTTCACGAGGGCGCCGCCGACGAAGGCCGCGATCGGGAACGAGAGCAGGTAGCCCCACGTGATGCCGGTCCAGACGCCCGGACCGGACGAGTGCTCGGCGTAGATCGGCAGGAACAGGCCCAGGGCCAGGTAGAGCAGGACGGCCGCGGCGCCACGCCACGGGCCGAGGATGCAACCGGCGAGCATGACGCCGAACGTCTGCAGCGTGATCGGGACGCCCTGACCGCCGACGGGGATGGCGCCGATGTAGGCGCAGGCGCCGATGAGTGCGGCGAACGCGGCGATGAGGGCGAGGTCCACCGCGACGGTGGTGCGCCCGGCGCCGGCGGCTGCGGGCGGGGCATCGGTGGTCGAGGACTCGGTCATGGGTTCTCCTGAAGGGTGCGCGGGCCCGGTGGTGCGGCCTGAACGGTGTTCACCTGAACGGTGTTCAGGCTAGCCGATACAGTGGCGGCGTGGCCAACTCCCTCGACGACGTCGTGACCGGGGCGCTGCGCGTGCTCGACGAGTACGGCCTCGAGTTCTGTTCGATGCGCCGGGTCGCCGGCGCGCTCGGCGTCCAGCCCAGCGCGCTCTACCACCACGTCCCGGACAAGCAGACCCTGCTGGCGCTGATGGCCGATCGCCTGGTCGCCGACGTCGAGGTGGGTGACGACCCGGTCAAGGCCGCCCATGCGCTGCGCGAGGCCATGCTCTCGGTGCGCGACGGGGCCGACGTGGTGGCCACCGCCTCGGCCTTCCGGCTCGGCGACTCGCGGGTCGAGACCGAGTTGGCCGCGCTGACCTCGCCCGACGTGGCCCGCACGGTACTGCTGTACGTCTTCGGCCACACCCAGGCCACCCAGATGCACCGTCAAGCCGCCGCCGTCGGCATCCTGAGCGAGGATCCCGACCTCGACGCGTCCTTCGCGCGCGGTCTCGCCCTCATCCTGCGCTGACCCGCGGGCTTGGTGTGGGGCGGTGGTGGGCCGCCCCACGGCTCACCAGGAGGCGTGCAGGGGGCGGCCCTCGTCGTAGCCGGCGCTGGACTGCAGGCCGACGATGGCGCGGTCCGCGAATTCGCCCAGCGTCCGGGCGCCGGCGTAGGTGAACGA
>CAYXFT010000172.1:0-2074 GCA_964464335.1 uncultured Aeromicrobium sp. | reverse complement strand
CGCCGGGACGGTCCGGGTCCAGGAACATGCGCGAGGTCGAGATGCCCTCCTCGAACAACGCCATCCGGGCCTTTTCGAACCCGGCCGCGTCACGCGTGCGGTTGGCCACGGCGCGCGAGGAGGCCATGCCGAACGACTCCTTGTAGAACCGTCCGTCGGGCGCCGACATCAGGTCGCCCGGACTCTCATGCGTCCCGGCGAACCACGACCCGATCATGACGCTGCCCGCCCCGGCGGCCAGCGCCAGCGCGACGTCGCGCGGCCAGCGCACCCCGCCGTCGGCCCAGACCTGAGCCCCGGCCTCACGGGCGGCGTCAGCGCACTCGAGGACGGCCGAGAACTGCGGCCGGCCCACGCCGGACATCATGCGCGTCGTGCACATGGCGCCGGGACCGACGCCCACCTTGACGATGTCGGCGCCGGCGGCGACGAGGTCGCGGACGCCCGCGGCCGACACGACGTTGCCCGCGGCGATCGGGATCCGGCGACCGGTGGCCGCCTCGTGAGCGTTGCGGACCTCGCGCACGACCGGCAGCGCATCGAGCATCTTGACCTGGTGTCCGTGGGCCGTGTCGACGACCAGGACGTCGATGCCCAGTGCGAGCAGGGCCTCGGTCTTGCCCCGCACGTCGCCGTTGATCCCGACGGCGGCGCCCACCACGAGGTGGCCGTCGGGGTCGGTGGCGGGGGTGTAGATCGTGGACCGCAGCGCGCCCTTGCGCGTCAGCACGCCCACGAGCGCACCCGCGTCGACGACCGGCGCGAACGGCACGTGCTGCTCGGACAACTGATTGAACAGGTCTCGCGGGTCGCCGCCGGCCTGCAGGACGAACGGATCGGTCAGCATGACCTCGCGGACTTGGGCGAACCGGTCGATCTCGGCGGCCTCGCGCGGGGTGAAGATGCCGACGACCTTCAGATCCGGACCGTGGAGGGAATCGACCACGACGGCGCCGCCGTGGGAGCGCTTCGGGACCAGGCTCAGCGCCTCGCCGACCGTCATCGTCGGGGTCAGGACGACGGGGGTGTCGTACACCGAGTGCGCCGACTTGACCCGCCGCACGGTGTCGGCCACGACGTCGACGGGGATGTCCTGGGGCAGGATCACGATGCCGCCACGCCGCGCGACGGTCTCGGCCATCCGGCGGCCGGCCACGGCGGTCATGTTCGCGACCACGAGGGGCAGCGTCGCGCCGGTGCCGTCGGTGGTGCTCAGGTCCACGTCGAAGCGCGACAGGACGTCGGAGTGTCCCGGCACCATGAACACGTCGTTGTAGGTCAGCTCGTGGCTGGGCTGCAGATCGTTGAGAAACCTCACTGCACGATTCTACGCGGGGTCGATCGACCGTTCGTCGAGTTCAGGAGGGCCCCGTCGTCGGCGTGAACTTCGGAATCCGCAGCGTCACCTTGGTGCCGAGCCCCGGTGCGGTCTCCACCACCAGCCCGTGGTCGTTGCCATAGACCGTCCGCAGCCGCGCGTCGACGTTCGCCAACCCGACCGAGAGGGAACTGTTCCGCCCGGCCAGCGCGGCGCGCACGGTCTCGGGGTCGGAGCCGACGCCGTCGTCCTCGATCGTGATGCGACACTCGGTGCCCGCGTCCTCGGCGATCACGGTCAGCGTGCCCGGCCCTGCCTTGCGCTCGGGTCCGTGCCGCACGGCGTTCTCGACCAGCGGCTGCACGGTCAGGAACGGCACCGTGAGGCTGAGCACCTCGGGTGCGATCCGCGTCGTCACCTTGAGCCGGTCGCCGAAGCGCGCCTTCTCCAGCACGAGGTACCGCTCGATCGAGCGCAGCTCCTCGGCCAGGGTCGTGTAATCACCGTGCTGGCGGAACGAGTACCGGGTGAAGTCCGCGAACTCCAGCAGCAGTTCGCGGGCGCGCTCGGGATCGGTGCGCACGAACGACGCGATCGCGCCGAGCGAGTTGTAGATGAAGTGCGGCGAGATCTGGGCGCGCAGGGCGCGCAGTTCGGCCTCCATCAGCGCAGTGCGCGAGGCGGAGAGCTCGGCCAGTTCGAGCTGGCTGGAGACCCAGCCGGCGACCTCGGTGGTCGTGCGGGCGAGTCCGGCCG
>CAYXFT010000171.1:0-6300 GCA_964464335.1 uncultured Aeromicrobium sp. | reverse complement strand
GCATACTTCTCGTCACCGATGACCACAGTGTGGCCGGCGTTGTTGCCGCCGTTGAACTTGACCACGTAGTCGACGCGGCTGCCGAGCAGATCGGTCGCCTTGCCCTTGCCCTCATCGCCCCACTGGGCTCCGACGATCACGACTGCGGGCATGGGCCCACCCCTCACGCAGACGGAAAGCCCGCGGACCGGGCTCGTGCCCGCTCATCCTAGCGAGGCGCCCGGACACCGCTCCCGCCTGTCGCCGGGCGGTCAGGATCTCGCCCGGGAAATGGGGCATTCGGACCAGTTTCGGCACGGTGATGAAGGTCACGGCGTTATGGGGTAGCCTCCCTGTAACTGAGCGTGTAACGGTGAGTTGCATTCGAGAGTGCGCCGCCCCCGGAACCACGCCGAAGGAGGAACCCCATGCACCCCCACCGACTCACGCTCGTCCCGGCAGGCGACATCCACCTGTGGGTCCCGCGATCCTCGACCCTGCGCGCCTTCGCGACGGCCGCGCCCGACCCGCGGCCCGTGACACCGGACCAGCAGAGCCGGCTCGAGATCGCCAGCGTCCCGCGCCAGCCCGAGGACGAGGTCAATCCGTGGATCGGGCTGCGCGCCACCCTGCACGGCGCGGACTTCGTGTCGTTCGCGGGCACCCTGCGGCGCTACTGCGCGCGGCACGAGAGCCTGCGCTGCATGTTCGTCCGTCGCGAGGACGGCACGTACGAGCGGCGCATCGTCGAGGCCGAGCTGATCGGATTCCAACCCCGCCACCTGGGTCACTTCGCCGACCGCGGCGAAGCGTTCGACACGGTGATGGCCGAACTGGACGACCGCACCGGAGCGCTGGCCTGGCCGGCCTCGACCATCCTCTCCGTCAGCGACGAGGACGGCACGATGACGGTCTTCGGGGCCTTCGACCACGTCACGTTCGACGGCTACTCGGCATACCTCACGATGGGCGAACTGCAGCAGCACCTGCAGGCCGAACTGAACCACGCGCCGCTGCCCGCCCCGGTCGGCAGCTACATCGACTTCGCCGTCGAGCAGCGGGCGATCCAGGACGCCGTGGGTCCCGACGACCCGGCCCTCGCGCCGTGGCGCACGGCGGCCGACGCGTCCGGGAACCTGCCGGGCCTGCCTCGGGCCACCGGAGTGCGCCGCGGAGACCGGATCCAGCACCGGGTGCGCTATCCGACCTTCGCCGGTCCTCGGCTGAGCGAGGCGTTCTACCGGTGGTGCGAGCAGAACTCGATCCCGTCCGCCCTGGCGTTCATCTCGATCCTGCTGCGCGCGATGGTCGCCGAGGAGGAGGAATCGCGGCTCACCGTCCTGATGTCCACCCACAACCGCAACCGGCGCGAGTGGCACCAGGCCATCGGCTGGTTCTCCGGCATCGTGCCGATGACCGTCGACGCCGACCCCACCGCGACGCTCGTCGAGACGATCCGTCGCACCGCCGACGCGTGGGAGATCGGGCGCACGGCCGAGACGATTCCGCTGCCGCTGGCCAACGAACTGCTCGGCACGACGATGCGGCCCGCCACGGTCCTGTCGTTCCTGGATTCGCGGCACTGCCCCGGGCGCGACGAGTGGGAGCAGATGGACTCCACCGTCTTCCTCGGCGAGGTCGAGCCCAGCGACGAGATGCACCTGTGGATCAACTCGATGCCCTACGGCACGGAGTTGTGCCACCGCACGCCCGACACGCCCCCCTGCATCGAATGGCTCGACCGTGTCATGGCGCGCATGCGCGAACAGATGGTTGCCGTCACCCGGCAGGCGAACGATCCCGTGGAGGTACTGGCATGAGAATGACCCGCATCGAGGAACTCGACACGATCGACGGCGAGGTCTTCCTGCTCCGGCCGTCCGAGTCCTCCTACGCCGCGCTGGCGGCCGCCCCGGCCAACGCGTTCCGGCCCTCGTACATGCAGGACCAGCACGTGCGCCTGCGCCGGGCCATGGAGCGGGTCGGGTCGGCCGACGCGAACTGGCTCGGCCTGTGTTTCGACGTGCCCGGGCCACTCGACGTCGGCGCCCTGCAGCGCGCCGCGACCGCGTGGGTCCGGCGTCACCAGGTCTGGTGGGGCACCTTCCGCGACAACCCGGCCGATCCGGACGGCGAGATGACCCGCCACGACATCGATCCCGCCCAGCTCGACCTGTCGGTCACGCCCCTGGGCACCCATCCGGGAGAGGAGGTCAACAACGTCCTGCTCAAGCACTTCAGCGACGCCGTCGACCCGATCGACAACTTCGGGTACGCGCTGGCCGGGGTGTCCGGCGAGGAGAAGTCGACCGTCTTCTGCGGATTCGACCACTGCTACGGCGACGGTTTCAGCGTCCTGCTGGCCTACATGGAGCTGTCGGTCCTGTACGCCAACGAGACCGGTCACCCGCCGGTCGAGCTGCCTCCCGTCGAGGGTTACATGACGTACGCCCAGTGGGAGCGCGAGGACGCCCAGCAGTACGACGAGCACCACCCCGCCCTGCAGTTCTGGGCCGACTACGCGATGGACGGCATCGGCGTCGGCGACGGCTTCCCGATGGACCTGGGGATCGCCGAGGGCGAACGCTTCTGGCTCATCCCCATGGACTACGACATCCTCACCGGCGAGGAGTGTGACCGGCTCGAGGCGATCGCCAAGCAGGAGGAGGCCACGTTCCCGGCCGTCATCTATGCCTCGTTCGCGATGGCGGCCCGCGATCTGGCAGGTCACAGCGCCTACCGGTTCTTCAACCCGATCGCGACCCGCAACACGGCCGAGACCCTGCCCACGATGGGCTGGATGATCAACGTGCTGCCCATCCACATCCCGGTCGAGCCGCAGGACGAACTGTTCGAGATCGCCCGTCGGGTCCGCCAGAAGTTCCGCGATGCGCGCGTGTGCGAACCCGTTCCCGCGCTGCGCGTCCTGGAGGTCATCAAGGACCTGTTCGGCTTCTCGCTGGAGGACACGCACCGGCCGGCGATCGTGTCGTACCTCGACGGCCGGGCGATCCCGGGGCAGGAGAAGTGGGCCACCGACCGGTTCCACGGGACGACGGGCCAGGGCTACGACGACAACGTCAACGTCTGGATCAACCGGACGCCCACCGAGCTGTACGTGATGTGCAGCGTCCCGCAGACCCCCACCGCCGTCGAGAACGTCGACACGTTCTTCTCGTACGCCGCGAACATCCTGCGCGACGCGCTCGTGCGCTGAGACCGTCGCTAGGGTCGGCCCCATGCCTCGACTTCTCGCGATCAGCAACGCCGGTGCCGGCTCGTCCACCGCTGAGGTCGTCGACGCCTGCCTCGCGGCGCTGCGCGAGACGGCGGAGGTTACGCACGTCGCCACGAAGGATCCCGACGACCTCGCCTCCACGCTCGCGCAGCACCCGGACGTCGACGTGGTGGCGGCGCTCGGCGGGGACGGCAGCCTGCACGCCGTCGTGCAGGCCCTGCACGACGCGGGTCGGCTGCCCGGAACGGCCGTCGCCCTGGTCCCGCTCGGGACGGGCAACGACTTCGCCCGCACGCTCGACCTACCGCAGGACGCGGTCGCAGCGGCGATGGCCGTCGCGCACGGGGCGCTGCGCGAGATCGACCTGATCGTGGACGGTGACGACCGCGTCGTCGTCAACGCCGCCCACATCGGCATCGGCGCGGAGGCCGCCGTGCGCGCCGAGCCGGTCAAGCCGATCCTCGGGCCCCTCGCCTACGCGCTGGGCGCCCTGTCGACCCTGTTCACGCGCAGCGCCGACGTCCGCGTGACGATCGACGACGAGACGTTGCACGGACGGGTCGCGCAGGTCGCCGTCGGCAATGGCCGGTTCGTCGGCGGTGGCGGCGAGCTGCTGCCGCACGCCGTCGTGGACGACGGGCTGCTCGACGTGACCGTGGCGTTCGCGTCGACCGTGCCGAAGCGCGTCGCCTACGCCCTGCACCTGCGCCGTGGCACGCACCCCGAGCAGGACTTCGTGCACTACACGAAGGCGCGCACCGTCCACGTCGTCGGCGACGGCACCCGGTGCACGACCGACGGTGAGTTGACCGAGCCCGAAACCGAGCACGCGTGGCGCGTCACCCCGGCCGGTCTGGTCATGCAACTGCCTCGCTGACCCGGGACGGTCAGCCGACGAGCGCCGCGTAGCCCTCGTGGCTGGACTCGCGCAGGAACTCGCGGCAGCGGTGGGCCTCCTCGACGTCGCCGAGCCGCTCACTGGCCGTGGCCAGCGCGGCGAGCGCGTGCAGGAAGCCCCGGTTGCCGTCGTGCGACCACGGCACCGGACCGTGGCCCCGCCAGCCGTTGCGGCGCAGCGAGTCCAGCGAGCGGTGATAGGCCGTGCGGGCGAACGCGTAGCCCTCGAGGTCGTCCCCGGCGGCGAGGGCGGCGTCGGCGAGCAACGCCCACGCCAGCGTCGAGTCCGGGTGCCGGCGCGCCACCTCGTCGGGCGCGACGCCCTCGGCGATCAGGGCGCCGCCCGGGTCCTCGGGCAACAACGTCTCGGGCGGCTCGCCCAGCAGGTTCGTCACGCCGTCAGCCTAACGCGGCCGCGGGTATCCTCGCGGGTCACAAGTTTCCCACGAGACCGCTCGAAGCCAGCGTCGAGCACACGTAGCTTCATGCGCTCGACGCGGGTTTCGTGTCCGCAGTCGAGTTGTCCACAGGCCACCGGGAGCAGCGTTGCCGTCGGACGACTGCACACGACAACCTCGGGCCATGAGTTCGGACATCGACAGCGCCCTGACGACCCGCGGCTTCGTCACGCGCCCTCAGCTCCTCGACTGTGGTCACGACGATCGCGCGATCCAGACCATGCGCAAGGGGGGACAGCTCGTCTGGATCGGGCCTGGTCTCTACGCCGGCCCCGGGTACGCCGCGTTGGGGGACGAAGATCGACACCGGCTCCGCTGCCACGCGGTCGCGACCAGGTTCGAAGGCAAGGTCGCGTTCTCCCACCACACCGCGGCGATCCTTCACCGCATCGACGTGTGGGGCCTGCCGCTCGAGCAACTCCACGTCACTCGCCTCGACGACGGCCGCGGGCGCGCGCAGGCCAAGGTCCGCCATCACGTCTCAGCCCTGGACGAGAACGAGATCGAGGAGGTGGACGGGTTGCTGGTGGTCAAGCCCGGGCGGTGCGTGTGGGACGTCGCGATCGCGGGCCCGCGCGAGGCCGCCCTCGTGATCGCCGACGCGGCGCTGCACCTGGGCTTCACCAACGATGACGAGCTCGTCGAGCTGACCCGGCGACACGCTCACTGGCGTGGAGCCGGGCGTGCCAAGATCACCCTCAGCCTGGCCGACGGCTCATCGGAGTCACCTGGCGAGACCCGGTCTCGGTACCTGTTCCGCGAGGCCGGCCTGCCGCGGCCCGTGCCTCAGTTCACGATCTTCAACGAGGACGGGAGCCACCTCGCGACGGTCGACTTCGCGTGGCCGGAGTTCCGTCACCTCGCGGAGTTCGACGGCATGAAGAAGTACGCCCGGAGCAACGACCTGGCCGGGGAGAAGGTCCGCGAGGACAAGGTCCGGCGGCTGGCATGGGGGATGACGCGCATCATCTGGTCGCAGCTCGCACCGGGGTTGCGGCGACTCCTGGCTCGCGACCTGCTCGACGCGATGAAGCAGTCGCAGCGCCTGTACGGCCCCCTCGCACCCTCCTGACTTCAGACACGAAGCCCGCGTCCAGCACACGAAGTTACGTGTGCGGGACGCAGGCTTCGAGCGGTCTCGTGGGAAACCTGCAGCCCGCCAGCGCCCGTCAGCCCTTGGTGCCGGCCGAGCGCAGGTTCTGGCAGGCCTCGACGACGCGGGCGCTCATCCCGGCCTCGGCAGCCTTGCCCCAGGCACGCGGGTCGTACTGCTTCTTGTTGCCGACCTCGCCGTCAACCTTGAGGACACCCTCGTAGTTCGACAGCATCCAGCCCGCGATCGGGCGGGTGAAGGCGTACTGCGTGTCGGTGTCGACGTTCATCTTGACCACGCCGTAGTCGACGGCCGCCGAGATCTCCTCGGGCAGCGAGCCCGAACCGCCGTGGAAGACGAAGTCGAAGAAGTGGTCGCGGCCGTACTTCTCCTTGATCGTCGCCTGCGCGGTCTCGAGCACCTCGGGCCGCAGCTTGACGTTGCCGGGCTTGTAGACGCCGTGCACGTTGCCGAACGTCAGCGCCGTGAGGTAGCGGCCCTGCTCGCCCAGGCCGAGCGCCTCGACGGTGGCGATGGCGTCCTCGGGCTTGGTGTAGAGGTTGTCGTCGATCGCGCCCGTGACACCGTCCTCCTCGCCGCCGACCGCGCCGATCTCGACCTCGAGGATGATGTTC
>CAYXFT010000170.1:0-6377 GCA_964464335.1 uncultured Aeromicrobium sp. | reverse complement strand
GACGACGGCGACGCGCACCTTCCTGTCCACAGTCATAAAGGCAAGCCTAAGACGCCCGTCCACGCGCCGGAAACGGCGACCGCGATTCGGGACGGAAGTCACACCCTGAACGCGGCCCGGGCGGCCGCCCGCAGCACGGCGTCGAGTTCGACCTCGTCGCGCGGGGCGTCGTGCAGGCCCGGCAGCCACCCCTCGCCGGCCGGTCGGCCGATGCTCCGCCGGCCGAGGTCGTACGACGCCCACGCGACCTCGACGTCGTCGCGGCCCGTGAGGTCGCGGTGCAGGACGTGGGCCGTGATGGCCGCGTTGGCGACCACGGCGAGGTCGCTGAGCGCGTCGCGGGCGCCCTCGAGTCGCAGCGGATCGGTGCCGACCTCCAGTTCGACGGCGCGCACCGTCAGCCGCACCCCGGCCAGCAGCGCGTCGACGACGGACCGCAGGGGAGCGTCGTGGACGATCGCGAGGTAGGACTCGGGGCGCACGACCGCGTCGACCGCCGCGGTGACGGCGCCGCACCCGGAGTGTCCGAGCACCGTCACGACCTTGAGGGTCGGCAGGGACGCCGCGGCGTAGTGCAGGCTGCCGAGGCACTCGCGGCCGGGCACGTTGCCCGCGACGCACACCACGAACAGGTCGTTCGCGGCGGCACCGAGCACGAACTCGACCGGCACGCGGGCGTCGGAGCAGCTGAGCACCGCCGCGTACGGTTCCTGCGGCAGCCCGTGGTCGCGGGCGAGCGGCAGACCGAAGGCCTCCGTGCTGACCAGAAGGGTGTGGTGGGCGCCCGGCTCGCCCAGGCGGGCGAACCGGCGGCTGCCGGCCTCGAGTCGGACCCGTGCCTCGTGCGCCGTCGCCGGCAGCGGAGGCGCCACGTCAGAGCGCTCCTGCCACGTCACGCGACGCAGACGTTCGGCCGGGTTCTCGGCCGGCGTCCACGTCGTCGCCGCGGTGATGAGGTCGCGCGGCAGCGGAGCGTGGAAGTGCGGGAACAGTTCGAGGCCGCGTGGGCCGACACTCTCCTCCCACCGCAGCCGGGGGTCGTCGTCCGCGACGGTGACCTCGAGCAGCACGACGTCGTCCTCGTCGGCGAAGAACATCGCCGCGGTGCCGGCGACCTGCGCCGCGGTCGACAGGTGCACGAAGCCCTCGGACGCGAGGGTCGGCGGCGCGTAGGCGTCGAGGTCGCGGACGTCACGCCACTGCTCGGCGGTGATCAGGTGGAACAGGGTCTGCAGGCTCACGGGTCGATCTTGTCGGTTGTCGCTGCGAGTATCGAGTGGAGACCTGAAACGGAGCCGACATGAGCCTCGCCATCCAAGTCACCTTCGACGCCCACGACCCGCGTGCCCTCGCCGTCTTCTGGGCCGACGTGCTCGACTACGCGATCCCGCCGCCGCCGGGGGTCGAACTCGCTGAGGGCGACGACCCGTGGGCCGCGTGGGAGGTGTTCCTCGAGCGCATCGGGGTGCCGTCCGAGCAGCGCAACTCCCGGTCCGCGATCGAGGATCCGAGCGGCGTGGGTCCGCGCCTGTTCTTCCAGCAGGTGCCCGAGGACAAGGTCGCGAAGAACCGCGTGCACCTCGACGTCAGGGCCGCGCCCGGGCTGGAGGGCGACGAGCGGATGGCCGCCCTGGAGGCGGCGTCCGAGCGTCTCGTCGCACTCGGCGCCTCCCGGCTGCGACGGTTCGACCCGGCCCCGCCGATGGAGTCCGGCTTCATCGTCATGGCCGATCCCGAGGGCAACGAGTTCTGCCTGGACTGAGACGCGCGCCGGGCCAAGGTGCCCGCAAGGTGCAGCCTGAGAAGTGTCTGTGGAACCGGTCTCATGGGAGGTCTCGGGCTCGTATTCGATGGAAGGGTCACCTACGTTGGAGGCACGCCGGTTGAACCCGCAACCACTCCATCCGGACCCCCACAAGGAGCCCGCCATGACCCCGATGAAGCGCCGCAGTCTCGCCGCTGCCGCCGCGACGACCGCCCTCATGTCCCTCGCGGCGTGCGGCACCGACGAACCCGCCGACGCCTCCACCACGACCACGCCGTCCGCCGAGACCTCCGCCACCGCGGAGGCCACCGACGGCGCCGCGTCCGGTGGCGAGTTCACGGCCGGTGAGTACGAGGCCACCGGCAGCTACCAGAGCCCCGCCGGCACCCAGAGCGTCGAGGTCGAGGTGACCCTCGCCGCCGACGGCACGATCTCCGACCTCGACGTCGACGGACAGGCCGAGGGCGGCAACTCCGAGCAGTACCAGAAGAAGTTCGAGAGCGGCATCGATGCGCTGGTGGTCGGCAAGAAGATCACCGAACTCGACGTCAGCAAGGTCTCGGGCTCGTCGCTGACCAGCGGCGGCTTCAACGACGCCATCGACCAGATCATCAGCCAGGCGCAGGCCTGAGCGAGCCTCTCCCATGACCTCCGATTGGCAGTTCGACGCCATCGGAACCGTGTGGTCGATCGGGACCCCCGACCCGATCGCGCACGCCGTGCGGGACGCGATCACGGACCGGATCGATCTGTTCGACCGGACGTGGTCGCGTTTCCGCCTGGACTCCACCGTCGGCCGGCTCCGTGAGGAGCGCGCGGTCGACCTGGGCGCCGACGCGCCCGCGATCCTCGCGATATACGACCGGCTGTTCGCGCTCACCGACGGCGCGGTCAGCCCGCTCGTCGGTGGCGCCCTCGAGCAGTTGGGCTACGACGCCGGCTACACCCTGACCCCCACCGGTGAGGCCGTACGCGTGCCCTCGTGGCGCGACTGCACGCTGGAGGGCACCGTCCTGCACGTCCCGTCCGCCGTCGTCCTCGACATCGGTGCGGTCGGCAAGGGCTGGCTGGCCGGTGAGGTTGCCGCGATGGTCGACCAGCCGTGCGTCGTCGACGCCAGTGGCGACATCGTGAACCGCTCCGGCGCCGTGCTGCGCGTCGCGCTGGAACACCCCCGCGACCCCGAGGTCGCGATCGGCGTGGCCGAGGTCCCCGACGGCGAGGCGATCTGCGGATCGGCCGTCAACCGCCGTACGTGGGGCGCCCACCTCCATCACGTCCTCGATGCCCGCTCGGGCCGGCCCACCCGTCAGGTCGTCGCCGCGTGGGCGGGCGGGCCTGACGCCGGCTGGGCCGACGGACTGGCCACCGCGGCATTCTTCACCGACGATCTCACCGGGCTCGGCGCCTGGTGGGTCGCCGTCGACCACGACCTGCGCCTGCACGGCGCCGGCCTGCCCGGAGAGGTGTTCGGATGAACGCGCTGACGACGGTGCTCGACCGGCAGTTGGGACGGTTCACGATGTACCGCCTCGTGACGGTGGTGCTCGCGGTCCTCGCCGTGGTCGCGATCATCGTCGCGGCGGCCGGCGGGTTGGACCCGACGATCTTCCCGGTCGGTGCGATGGTGCTGACCTTGGGTGTCATCGTCGCGGCGTCGCTCGCGGCGAACCTCGTCCTCGGGCGACTGGTGGGTGCGCATCCCCACCTGGAGTCGTCGTTCGTCACGGCGCTGATCCTGTGGTTCCTGTACTGGCCCACGACCGACGTGGTCCAGCTGGCCTGGCTGGCCGGCATCGCGGCGCTCGCGCAGGCCTCGAAGTACCTCATCGTCTGGCGCCGGCGACACCTCGTGAACCCGGCCGCGGCGGGCGTGGTGCTGAGTTTGCTGATCGGGCACCTCACCGACTGGCCGATCCCGTTCACGGC
Organism: uncultured Aeromicrobium sp.; assembly: GCA_964464335.1. Taxonomy (GTDB): domain Bacteria; phylum Actinomycetota; class Actinomycetes; order Propionibacteriales; family Nocardioidaceae; genus Aeromicrobium. The sequence continues at coordinate 2,683 of CAYXFT010000170.1, read as the reverse complement.
GTGGTGGGTGGCCAGCGGGGTGCTCTTCTGGTTCGTCCTGGTCGGCGCCCTGATCGTGCTGTACCGGACGCGGCGGCTCGGTGTCGGGCTGGCGTTCGCGGTCGTGGCCTACCCGTTCACCGTCTGGGGCCTCACGGCGTTCGGCACCGACTTCGGCACCGCGCTAACCACTGCCGCGGAGTCCTACCCCATCGTCTGGTTCGCCGGGTTCATGCTCAGCGAGCCGCTCACCCTGCCGCCGCGCCGGTGGCAGCAGCTGTTCGTCGCGGTCGTCGGTGCGCTGGTGTTCACGTGGCCGCTGGCGTCCTATGCGGTGGCCGGTGAGTCGCTCACCTTCGCGCCGTTCGAGACGACGTATGAGGTGACCCTCGTGATCACGGGCCTGATCGCGTTCGCGTTCCGGCAGGGCTCGCGCACGCTGGTGCTGCGGGAGCGCCGCACCGTCGCCGACGACGCGGTCGAGTACGTGTTCCGTGCCGATCGGCCGCTGGCGTTCGCTCCCGGGCAGTACGTCGAGGTCGACGTGCCGCACCGCGGCGTCGACACCCGAGGCCGGCGCCGGATGTTCAGCGTCGTGTCGACCCCGGGTCAGGAGGTCGTCCTTGCCACGCGGCACCCCGAGCCCGGGTCGTCCTACAAGCGCGCGCTCGCCGACCTCGAACTCGGAGGCCGGGTGCGGGTCACCTCGGTCCACGGCGACTTCGTGTGGCCCGCCGAGGGACCGTTGCTGCTCGTCGCGGGCGGGATCGGCATCACCCCGTTCCTGAGCCAGGTGGCGGCCGAGCCCGACCGCGACGTCCACCTCGTCTACGGCGTCCGATCGGCCGATGCCGTGCCGTTCGCGGACCGGCTGGCCTTCCTCGGAGACCGACTGCACGTGATCGCCGGCGCGACGCTGACGGCCGACCAGATCTCCGCGGCGGTGCCCGACCTGGCCGACCGCACCGCCTTCGTCTCGGGAACCCCCGCCATGGTCGACGCCCTCGCCCCGGACCTGCGCCGCCGGGTCAAGCAGGTCAGGACCGACCACTTCCTGGGGTACTGAGTCCGCGGGACGTACCGCGGCGGAGGCGGCGGCGGGGCCACCCGGCACAATGGGGTACCGACGGTATCTGAGGGAGGTCGCGTGCGCATCGCACTGTTGTCGTACCGCAGCAAGCAGCACAGCGGCGGCCAGGGGGTCTATGTCCGCAATCTCGCCGCGGGACTGGCCGAGTTGGGCCACGACGTCACGATCCTGTCCGCGCAGCCGTACCCCGAGGACCTGCACCCCGCGGTGCGCCTCGAGAAGGTGCCCAGCCTCGACCTCTACCGCGAGGACGACCCGTTCCGGACGCCCAAACTGCGCGAGTTCCGGGACTGGATCGACGTCCTGGAGTACCTCCAGATGCTGACGGCGGCCTTCCCTGAGCCCTTGACCTTCAGCCTGCGCGCCCGGCGTCTCGACCTGTCCGGATTCGACGTCGTCCACGACAACCAGTCGCTCGGGTACGGCCTGCTGTCGATCCTGCGCCGCCGCCCGTTCCTGGCGACGATCCACCATCCGATCAGCCGAGACCGTGCGCTCGACCTCGCCGCCGCACGCGGGACCAAGCGCATCACGACCCGCCGCTGGTACGCGTTCGTCAGGATGCAGGGACGCGTTGCGCGCAGGCTTCCCGCCATCCTGGGCGTCTCGACCGCCTCGGCCGGCGACACCGTCGACGACTTCCGGCTCGACCCGGGTCAGATGACGGTCGTGCCGCTGGGGGTGGACACCGAACTCTTCCGGCCGTCCGAGCAGCGCGCCCCCGGCCGCATCGTGGTCGTCGCCAGCGCCGACAGTCCGCTCAAGGGCCTGCCGCACTTCCTCGACGCCGCGGCCAAACTGCGCACGGATCGCGAGATCGACGTGCACCTCGTGTCGAACCTCGACCCGGAGGGCGCCACGCACCGTCGCGTCCACCACGGCGACCTCGCCGGCGTCGTCACGGTACACAGCGGCATCAGCGACGACGACCTCGCGGCGCTCATCTCGTCCGCGCAGGTCATGGTCGTGCCGTCTCTCTACGAGGGCTTCAGCCTGCCGGCGGTCGAGGCGATGGCGTGCGGCACCCCGCTCGTCGCCAGCGCTGCGGGCGCCCTGCCCGAGGTCGTCGGCGACGCGGCCGTGCTCGTGCGGCCCGGCGACGTCGAGGCGCTGGTCAGCGAGATCGGCCGGTTGCTCGACGACCCCGCCGAACGAGCTCGGCTGGGCGCCGCCGCCCGCGCGCGTGCGCTGGACCGCTACAGCTGGGTCGCCGTCGCCCGGCGCACCGCCCAGGCCTACGAACGGGTGATCGCCGGCCACGGCGCGTCACGGAAGAACAGGAAGAACCGCCATGCTGACCGTTGACTTCGACCGCCTCCGCGTCGGACGGGGAACCCGCTTCATCGACGTGGGCGCCGGCGCCGGACGCCACTCGTACGAGGCGTTGCGCCGCGGGGCGGACGTGACCTCCTTCGACCTCGACGAGGTCGAGCTGAAGGGCGTCGACGACATGTTCGGCGCGATGGCGCTGGAGAACGAGATCCCGCCGGGCGGCACCGGTCGGGTCAAGGTCGGCACGATCCTGGACATGCCCTACGAGGACGGTTCGTTCGACGTCGTGCTGGCCTCGGAGATCCTCGAGCACGTGCCCGAGGACGTCCGGGCGATCAGCGA
>CAYXFT010000169.1:2358-6413 GCA_964464335.1 uncultured Aeromicrobium sp. | reverse complement strand
CGACGTACGACTGCACCACGTGCGCGGCGATGACGTTCGGCAGCGCCTCCTGCAGGATGTCGTTCGCCTTGGCCTCGCCCAGCAGCGTGTCGATGTACAGCGAGTGCATCGAGGTCATGCCGCCCATGCCGGTGCCCTGCGTGTTGGCGACCAGCGTCGGGTGGGTCCAGCGCATCAGTTCCGACGGGGTGAAGCCCGACGAGAGGAACGCGTCGACCGTGCAGATCAGGTTCCACAGCGCGACCCGGTCGACGGCCTCGACCATCTCGGCCGGGACTCCCCAGACCGTCGGGTCGAAGCCGGTCGGGATCTGGCCGCCCACCGTGCGGGTCAGCTTCATCCGGCGCGGGACGCGCACCTGGGAACCGGACTTGCGGGTCACCGTCCACTCGCCGTCGGCGTTCGTGCCGACGACGGTGTGGTCGGGTTCGGCCTCGTGCATCGCACGGGCCTCGGCCTCACCGGAGACCGCGAAGGTCAGGTCGTGGTCGAGGTACACCGACGCGAGCAGCGGCGCCGTGTTGTCGACCATGTCCTGGTCGTCGGCGTAGCGGCGGACACCCACGCGCTCGCGGACGGCGTCCTCGTAGCGGTCGGCGATGTCCTCCTCGGCGACGGCCTCTCCGGACTCGGTGTCGTACCAGCCCTTGTTCGCCTCGTCCCACGTCAGCAGGCCCGTGGTCCAAGCCAGTTCGAGCACGCCGGCCGCGGACAGCCGGTCCTCGACCTCGACCTCGAACCGGGTGCGCGACGAGCCGTACGGGCCCAGCTCGCCGGCGCCCACGATGACCACGAGGTCCTCGGGACGGGCCGTGACCTCGCCCCACTCGGGGGTGTCGACGCGGTCGAGCCGCGAGGGCGGGGCGGGCAGCGCCTTGATCTCGGTACGCGCCTCGCTGCGCTCGTCAGCGACTCGATCAGCGGCCGCCGCGGCGTCCTTGGCCAGAGCCTTGAGGTCGAGGTCGGCCTGGCCGAGCCCGCCGGTCAGGTCGAGCGTGATCGGACCGTCAGCCGCCTCGGTCCGCGCCTCGGGAGTGCAGGCGGCGAGCAGCGCCTCGGCCATGTCCTCGGGCGCCCACGTGCGTACGCCGGCGGCCTCGACGGCATCGACCATCGGGTCGTTCGCGCCCATGAGGCCGGTTCCGCGGACCCAGCCGATGATGGCGTGGGCCAGCGTGACCTTGTCGGCCCAGCGCTTCTCGGCGCTCCACTTCGTGACGAGGGCGTCGAGCGCGGCCTTGGCCTCGCCGTAGGCACCGTCGCCGCCGAACATGCCGCGGTTGGGCGAGCCCGGCAGCAGCACGTGCAGGCGGGCGGCCAGGTTGCGGTCCGTGACCGTCTCGGACAGGGCGCCGACGAGACGCTCGACCGACCACAGCAGGATGCGCATCTCGAGCTCGGCACGCGGTCCGGCGTCCACCGCGTCGCCCATGACCCGGCCGGCCGCGAACGGCACGAGCAGGGTCGGGGTCAGCGACGGCTTGGACACCGTGGTGACGCCGGCGGCGGTACGCGACTGCTCGGCGCCGATCCACGCGACGAGCGCGTCGACGTCGGCGAAGGACGCCATGTTCGCGGGGACGACCCACAGGGCCGCCCCGGCGCGGGCGTGCTCGCGGAACAACTGCTTGAAGAACGCCAGCTTCTTCGGACCGAGCGACGAGGTCGTCGCGACGACCGTCGCTCCCCCGCCGAGCAGGCGTCCGACGACCGACCCTGCGATGGAGCCGGCGGCCGCGCCGGTGACGACCGCGACCTCGCCGGCGAAGTCGCCGGTCGACGTGTCGCGGGCCTCGGCGGCGATCCGCGTGAAGCGCTCGTCGCCCGTGCGGGCGGCCCAGAACTCGGCCTGCTTTGCGGTGGCCTCGCCGGTGCCGACGAACGTGCCGGTCACCTCCTGGCCGTTCGCCAGGCGGGCGAGGTCCTCGCGGGCGCTGGCCCAGCGGTCGTCGAGCACGAAGGCCTTGTCGGCGTCGAACACGCCTGCCGTCGCCTTGATCCAGTCCGAGCCGAGCTCGGCCTCGACGCGAGCGAGCACGGCCTCGGCCTGCTCGTCGGTCTCCACCGCGACCGGCACGTCGACGAGGTCGAGGTGCTCCAGCACGAGGCGCGCGGCCGAGGCGAGCACGCCGTCGCGACCGGTGATCGCGTCCGTGAACTCGCCGAGCGCCGCAGCGTCGATCGTCGCTCCGTCGCCACCGCCCGAGGACGGCATCTGGACGGTCACGCCGTGGCGGGCGGCGACGGATTGGACGGCCGCGTCGATCGCGGCGTCGACGTCGGCACCGGAGCCGACCGTGACGTCACCGAAGGCACCGCCACGGACGCTCTGACCCTCGCGGGTCGTCATCGCCAGTTCGGCCAGCACGTGCGAGGCCCAGCCGGAACCGAGCTGCCACGCGCCGGTGACGCGCTCGGCGACGGCCGACTGCTTGCGACCCGTCGGACCGAGCACCTTCTTGAGGTGGTCGCCGAGGGCCTCGGTGAGCACCGGGCCGAACGGCTTGTACGTGCGCGCCAGGCCGTCGACCTGGCCACCGAGTGTGTTCAGGTCGGCCTCCGCAGCGCCGTCGATCGCACCGAGCGACAGTTCGCCGCCGAGGTCGATCAGCAACTGGTTGCGGCGGCTCGACGCACCGTCGGTGAGCGACTCGATCGAGTCGGCCGCACCGAGCTGGTCGAGGCGCAGCTTGGTCCACCACGCGATGAGCACCTTCGTCGCGGCGGCCGCCGCGAACGGCAGGTCGGCCGCGGTCTGCGTCGCGGGTCCACCCGAGGAGGCAGCCGTCGGTGCGGCAGCAGCCGGAGCGGACTCGGCGGAGGCCTCGACCGGAGCCTCGTCCTCCTCGACCGGTGCCGGCTCCTCGTCCGTCGCGAAGACGGCCGCGGCGTCGCGCTCGATGTTGAGCACCTCGACGCCGGGGTAGCCGGGCAGCTTGAGGGTGCCGGAGGCCAGGTTGGCCACGGTCGGCGCGGAGCCGACGCCGATCTCGACGAAGCGCTCGACGCCCAGGCCGCCCTGCTCGACGGGCAGGAACATGAGGTCCTGCGTCTCGATCCAGCGCACCGGGCTGGCGAACTGCCAGGCCAGCAGCTCGATCAGCAGGTCGCGGCACGTGGCGGCGGGATCCTCCGAGCGCGTCACGGTCGTGCCGACGTACTCCTCGACCTCACGGATGAACGACTCGTCGAGGCTGAACGGCTTCGGCACGAGGTTCGGGATGTAGCGGCCCTCCAGGATCGACGGATCGATCGTGGGCGGCAACAGTTCCTGCAGCTTGTGGCGGAAGTCCGGGACGCCGCCGTGCAGGACCTTGCTGTGGAACGGCACGTCGATGCCGGGCACGAGGATGAACGCGGCCTTGCCACCGAAGCGCTCGCGGCGCTCGGCGATGTCCTCCTCCAACTTCTCCAGACCGCGCACCGTTCCCGCGATCGCGTACTGCGAACCGCGCAGGTTGTAGTTCACGATCTGCAGGAACTCGCCGCACGTCTCGCCGAGGCCCTCGACGTAGCCCTTGACCTCGTCGTCGGCCAGACCGACCTGCGAGGGCCGGATCGCCGCGAGGCGGTAGTCGCTGCGGCCGTGCGCGTCACGCGGGACGAGCGTGTGCATCACCGAGCCGCGCTGGAACACGACCTCGACGACGGCCTCGAGGCTGATGACGCCCGAGACCGCGGCGAGCGCGTTGTACTCACCGACCGAGTGGCCGGCCAGTACGGCGCCGTCGACGAAGGCACCGCCCTCACGCAGCTCGGCCATCTGGGCGGCGCCCAGGACGGCCATCGCGACCTGCGTGAACTGGGTCAGGTACAGCACGCCGTCGGGGTGCTTGTGGGTGGCGCCCTGCGCCGTCAGCTCGGTCGGGTTGTCGCGCACCACGGTCAGGATCGAGAAGCCGAGCGCGGCGCGGGTGTGCTTGTCCGCACGGTCCCAGATCTCGCGGGCGGCTGCCGAACGCTGGTAGCCGGCCATGCCCATGCCCTTGCTCTGCACCCACACCAGGCCGAAGTTGCCGCGCGACGCCTTGCGCGTGTCGCCCTGGGCATCCAGC
>CAYXFT010000169.1:0-2348 GCA_964464335.1 uncultured Aeromicrobium sp. | reverse complement strand
GCGGCGCGTCGAGGACGGCCGAGGCTGCCATGACGAGATCACCGTCGGCGCGGACCGTCACCTCGACGACCTCGCGGCCGTGCGTCTGACCGACCCGGTCGGCGCGGATCTCGACGTCGGCACCCGGACGGACCGGCGCCATGAAGCGGGTCGTCCAGCCGGCGATGCGACGGTTCGTCGCCTCGGTGACGGCGTGCTGGGCCGCGGCCGAGGTCCACATGCCGTGGACGATCGGGGCGCCGAGGCCGGCCAGCAGGGCGGCGGAGTCGCTCGTGTGGATCGGGTTGTGGTCGCCGGTGACCGCGGCGAACGCGCGCAGGTCGGTCGGCGCCGCGAGCTTCACGTCCGCGCGCTTGCGCCGCGGGGTGTCGTGCAGGTCGTCGAGTTCCACACCACCGGCACGGGCGGGGTCGGTGAGCGACGGGACGCCGATGCGGCCGCGGATCGCGAACCGCTCACGCATCGTCGCCAGCTCGGCACCACCGGTCGACACGGTGACGTCGACCGCGACGACGCGACCGACCTCGGTGTCCTCGACACCGGCCAGACGGGAGGCGACGGAGAGGTCGGCGGGCTCGGTCGGCAGGGCGCCGACCGTGACCGCGTGATCGAGGTGGACGAGGTCGAGCATGCCTTCGACGACCGGCGTGCCGTCGTCGGTGCGCGCGGCACCGATCGCGGCGAAGACGGTCGGCCAGGCCAGGCCGACGAGCACGTCCGGGACGAGGTGCCGGCCGAGCACGAGGGGTCCGCCGCTGACGGCGGCGTGGTCGGCGGCGAGGTCCGGGTCCCAGCCGATCTGGCTGCGGGCGACGCCGTCGACGACCTCGGGCAGGTCGCCGGCGACCGCGCCGGAGACGATGGTCTGCATCGCGGCGACGGCGGAGTCGACCGAGACGACCGGGGCGGCGCCACGCGCGGTGGCGCCGGGGACGTCGATGCGCAGGGTCAGTTCACGGCCCGGGCCGAGCGGCACGGTCAGGTCGACCGCTGCCGCTCCCTCGACGGACGCGAGGCGCGCACCGGTCGCGGCCTGCTCGGCCGTGTCGCCGTCGACGAGCACCCATTCCTCACCAAGACGGTGGACGGGGTTCGTGATGGTCCGGCCGGCCCACGTGACGTCCGGCGAGGCCAGCACCAGCGCGAGAGGACCCGACAGGTGCGGGTCACCCTCCCGACGGCGGCCGGGCACGCGTTGGGGCGCACGCCCGGCCGCCAGGAGCGAGTCGACGGCCGCGTCCTCGAACCGCTGGAGGAGAGCGGCGACGGGCTCGTCGACCCGGGTGATCCCGGCGACGGAAGCAGTGCCGGGAATGATGCAGACCTGATCGGCGGTGTACCGCGCATCATGGGCCTGCCACAGCGAGTCGGACCTCCACCAGCGGCGCACGTCGGCGTCGATGACGGGGACGAAGTTCACGGGCTTGCCGGCCCGGCGGCACACCTCGACGAAGAACGTGACGTCGGCGGGGTGCAGCGTCACGGACTCGGCGTCGGGGTACTGCTCGAGCAGTCGCGCGAGGGCGGCGGCGCCGTCCTCCACGCTGTCGGCCTCGGCGAACAGCGAGTCGATCTCACCCCGGTCCTGCACGGCGAGGCGAGCCTCGGCGCGCTGGAGCATCGCGTGGAACCGGTCGCGCAGCGAGACGTCGAGCCACACGGGAGATCCGTCGGCCGCCGTGCCGGAGAGCTCGACGAAGCGTCGCAGCCACTGGGCGTAGCTCATGGTCGTGACGTCGCCGAAGTACGGCTTGGCGGTCCTGTCGAGCGCCTCGACGATCTCGTCGCGGCGGGCGGCGACGGCCTCGGCGTCACCGGCGACCTCGTCGAGCAGGCGGCCCGTGCGCGAGGCGGTGTTGTCGATCTCGTGGATGTCGGCGCCGAGCTGGCTGCGGCCGGAGGCCATGCCGTTCTTGGCGGTGCCCGCACCGACCCACGCACCCGTGCCGCGGGTCTCGACGAGCAGTTGCTTGACCTCGGGGGCCGTCGTGGCCTCGAGGGTGGCCATCGCGGCGGTGCCGACGAGGATGCCGTCGACCGGCATCTCGGGGTAACCGTGGCGCAGCGACCACGCTCCGGTCAGCCACGCGGACGACGCCTCGGGCGTGCCGATGCCACCGCCGACGGCGATGACGACGTTGGACTGGGCGCGCAGTTCGCCGTAGGTGGCCAGGACGAGGTCGTCGAGGTCCTCCCACGAGTGGTGACCACCGGCGCGGCCGCCCTCGATCTGGACGATGACCGTGCGGTCCGTGTCCTTGGCGATCGCCAGCACCTGGCGAATCTGCTTGACCGTGCCCGGCTTGAACACGACGTGCTCGATGCCGAGGCCGGTCAGCTCGTCGACG
>CAYXFT010000168.1:0-6478 GCA_964464335.1 uncultured Aeromicrobium sp. | reverse complement strand
GGTCGAGTAGCCGGCGAGCTCGCGAGACGGCGTATCGAGACCACCCCCACCCGGAGATCTCGATACACCGCTCCTTCGTCGCGAGCTACTCGATCAGCGACCCTCGACCGACGACCGAGACCACCCCACCGGCGGTCGAGTAGCCGGCGAGCTCGCGAGACGGCGTATCGAGACCACCCCCACCCGGAGATCTCGATACACCGCTCCTTCGTCGCGAGCTACTCGATCAGCGACCCTCGACCGACGACCGAGACCACCCCACCGGCGGTCGAGTAGCCGGCGAGCTCGCGAGACGGCATATCGAGACCAGACCCACGGGGATCTCGATACACCGCTCCTTCGTCGCGAGCTACTCGATCAGCGGCCCTCGACCGACGACCGAGACCACCCCCACCCGGTGGTCGAGTAGCCGGCGAGCTCGCGAGACGGCGTATCGAGACCACCCCCACCCGGAGATCTCGATACACCGCTCCTTCGTCGCGAGCTACTCGATCAGCGACCCTCGACCGACGACCGAGACCACCCCACCGGCGGTCGAGTAGCCGGCGAGCTCGCGAGACGGCATATCGAGACCAGACCCACGGGGATCTCGATACACCGCTCCTTCGTCGCGAGCTACTCGATCGCCGGCCCTCGCTCACCGATTTCGATCGACCAACAGCCGTGGGGTAGGGTGAACGTCGCTTCGCAGGAAGCACGGCCAGGTAGCTCAGTTGGTACGAGCGTCCGCCTGAAAAGCGGAAGGTCGCCGGTTCGACCCCGGCCCTGGCCACCGACGCAAGGGCCCCTCCGGGGGCCCTTCTTCATGGGCCGGATCCCGGTGAGGGTGCATTCGCAGGCCTCGTCTGCCTAGGGTGGCCCGATGCACCGCCTCGCCACCCTTGCCGCCACGGCACTGACCATCGCGCTCGCCGTCTCGCTGCTCGCGGCACCCGCGCAGGCCAAGCCGACCTCGCCGAAGAAGTTCACCGGCTACGGCTTCGACACGTGCGTCTCACCGTCGGACCAGGTCATGGACGCGTGGAACGTCGCGTCGCCGTACGCCGTCGTCGGGATCTACACGTCCGGCAACTCCCGGTACTGCGACGACGCGAAGCAGCCCCACCTCAGCCCCGCCTGGGTGAAGCGTCAGTCCTCGAAGGGCTGGACCTTCCTGCCGATCCACGTCGGCTACCAGGCGCCCTGCTACTCCAACACCGCCAAGCACCGGATGTCCTCGGACCCGGCGAAGGCCCGGGTCCAGGGCCGTGCCGACGCCGACGAGGCCGTCGACCGCGCGCGGTACTTCGGCTTCGGTCGCGCGAACGCGGTCTACCTCGACATCGAGTGGTACAACCGGGCGAACACGACGTGCAACGAGGCGGTGCTGTCGTTCATCGACGCCTTCACCGAGCGGACCCACGCCCGCGGCTACAAGGTCGGGCTGTACTCGAGCGCCTCCGCGGCGATCCAGGCGGTCGACGTCGCGCGGATGAACGGCCGGGCGGGCATGGACTACCCGGACCAGATGTGGTTCGCGTGGACGAACAAGGCGGCGAACACGAACGGGGCGCCGTACCTGTCCGACGTGGGCTGGCGCAACAACCGCATCCACCAGTTCCACAACAACGTGACCCAGCGCTACGGCGGCCAGAAGTACCTCATCGACAAGAACTTCATCGACGTCGCCGGCGGCTCGAAGGCCACGAAGGACCGCAAGCTGTGCGGCGTCGCGCTCACCCAGAAGTCGTACCCGCGAGTCGGCCCGGGCAAGAAGGGCGACTCGGTCAAGCTCCTGCAGTGCCTGCTGAAGCGGGCGGGGTTCAAGAACACCGCGAACGGGAAGTGGAACCGCTCCACCGCCAAGGCCGTCCGCAAGCTGCACGTCAGCCTCGGGCGCAAGGCCTCGGCGAAGGTCACCCGGGTGACGTGGACGTCGCTGCTCGCGCGCGGATCCGTCGGCACCGTGCTCAAGCGCGGCCACACCGGCGAGCGCGTCTACCGTCTGCAGCGCTCGCTCAAGGCCTCGGGCCAGACGGTCACCGTGACCGGGATCTTCGATGCTCGCACCACTTCGGCGGTCAAGGCCTACCGGAAGAAGATCGGACTGCCGGCCTACCCCACGGCCGACGCCAAGGTCTGGTCGGCGCTCAAGCACGGCCGCCGCTGACGCCACCGAGCACGACGACGCCCGCCCCCGAGGTTCCGGGAGCGGGCGTCGTTGCCGTGAGGCGTCAGTGCACCGAGATCAGTGCATGATGACCGGCGGTGCGTCCTCGTCGTCGAGCAGGTGCGACTCCTCCTGCTTGCGCGGCAGGAAGCTGACCGGAATCAGCGCGACGACCAGGACGGCGAACGCCACCCAGTACGACCGCTCGAACGCGTGGGCCAGGTCGTCGAAGCCCTGGGCCAGCACGTTGGCCGGGACCTGAAGCATCTGGACGAGTTGCGAGCCCTGCTCGGTGTGCGAACCCGCGGCCAACTGCGCCGGGGTGACGCCGCCATCGAGCTGCGGAATCTTGTCCGAGCCCGCGATGATGCTGCCCTTGGCCATGTTGTTGGTGAGCACGACCGAGATCGTGGCGATGCCGGTCGCGCTGGCGACCTGCTGGACCACGTTCAACAGCGTCGAGCCACGAGCCACCTCGTGCGCCTTCAGAGTCTTCAGAGCCGAGGTGAAGATCGGCATCATCGTGCCGCCCATGCCCAGACCCAGGATGAACAGGAAGATGATGATCTGCCAGTACGGCGTGTCGGGCGACGTGCTGGCCGCGACGCCGGCCAAACCGATCAGGATGCCGATGAAGCCGACCGGGACGATGCGACCGACCGGGATGCGATCGACGAGGGTGCCCGCGATCGGCATGGTCACCATTGCGCCGATGCCCTGGGGGGCGACCAGCAGACCGGCCATGAGGACGGACTCGCCGCGCACCTGCTGGAAGTACGTCGGAACCAGCAGCAATGCGCCGAAGAAGGCGCTCGCAAACAGGAACATGACGATCAGCGACACCGCGAGGTTGCGATTGGCCAACAATCGCAGGTCGAGCAACGGGTGCTTCGGCTTGAACGAGTAGAACACGAACGACACGATCAAGATTGCGCCGATGACCGTCGGCACGAGGACCTTGGCCGAGGCCGCGGTGCCCTCACCGGGGATCGACGAGATGCCGTAGAGCAGCAGGGCGAGGCCGGGCGACATCAGCAGCATGCCGACGACGTCGAGCGACTCGCTCGGCTCGGGCGAGTCCTTGGCGAGCACGCGCCAGGCGTAGACGAGGGCGATGATGCCGATCGGCAGGTTGATCAGGAAGACCCAGTGCCACGACGCAGCGTCGATCAGGACGCCGCCGATGATCGGGCCGAGGATCGGGCCGAGGAGCATCGGAATGCCCAGGATGGCCATGAGTCGGCCCATCCGGTGCGGGCCCGCGGCGCGGGTCATGATCGTCATGCCCAGGGGCATGAGCATGCCGCCACCGAGTCCCTGCAGGACGCGGAAGGCGATGAGCGACTCGATGTTCCACGCGGTCGCGCACAGGACCGAACCGAGGGTGAACAACGCGACGGCAGTCATGTAGAGGCGCTTGGTACCGAAGCGATCGGCGGCCCAACCGGTGAGCGGGATGACCGCGGCGAGCGCGAGCATGTAGGCAGTGGCGGTCCAGGCGACGGTCGAGTAGGCAAGGGGCTCGCCGTTGGTCGACAGTTCTGTCTGGAACGTCGGCAGGGCGACGTTGACTACGGTCACGTCGAGGATCGACATGATGGCGCCGAGGACGACGACGCCGGCGACCTTCAAGATCTCCGGAGTGATCTTGTCGTCGTCGATGCCGGCAGGCATTTCAGCTGACATGGGGAGCTTCTTCTTCCTTCACGAGGGGTCTCAGGGCTGCGGTCAGTGCATCGCACTCGGCCACGTCGAGGTCGTCGAGCAGCGTGCGCACGGCGTCCTCCTTGGACTTGAGGTGACTGGCGGCCATGGCCCGGCCGGAGTCGGACGGCGAGATCAGCTTGACCCGCCGGTCGTCGGGGTTCTCGGTGCGCTCGACGAGGCCTTTGCGCACGAGCTGGTCGACGTTGCGTCCGGTTGCCGCCACCGACAGGCCGAGGCAGTCGGCCAGGTCGCTGATGGCCACCGGGCTGTCACCGTGGCAGGTGACGAACAGCGTCCGGACCTGAGTGAATGACAGGTCCAGACCGGCCACCGATTCGAGTGAGTCGCCCTCGGCGGTCGTGAAGACCCGGTTGAGGAAGCCGCGAACGGCGACGAAGGCGCACTCGCGCGATGGTTCGATCATGACCGAAGAATACTAACCCATTCGCAACTATTGCGCATTGGTGACCTTCGTCACGGCGAAAGCGAATCGCGGATCACCACGGTGGAGTGCGCGAGATGGTCGCGCACCGCGTCCTCGCCACGCGCCATCACGTCGGCGAGGTAGGCCTCGTGTTCGGCAGCCAACTCGCCGGGTCCGTAGTGCGGCCGCACGTGCAGGAGCAGCAGCAGGATCTCGGCGTCGAGACCAGCGTACGCGGCGCTGATCCGCGCCGATCCCGCCGCGTCCACGAGGCCTTGGTGCACGCGCGAATGCGCCCGGGCGACCGCGGGCCAGTCCTGCGGATCTGCGGCCTCGGCCGTCGCCAGGTCCGCCACGGCGGCGCGCACCGGCCGGACGACCTCGGCCGGCCAGTCCGGCCCGTGCCGCGTCCGCAGCAGGCGAACCGCCTCGCACTCCAGCGCCGCACGCAGCCGTTGCAGGTCCTCCAGTGCCGCTGCGTCGAGATCGGCCACCCGGGCACCGCGGTACGGCTCGACCACGACGAGACGCTCACTGGCGAGCCGGGCGAGGACGGATCGCACGGTGTGGCGCGACACGCCCCACTCCTGCGCGAGGGCAGCCTCCCTCAACGGGGCGCCCGGCGCGAGGCGACCGTCCAGCACCTGGGCGCGCAGCCTCCCGACCAGTCGCTCCGCGGCGGTCGGGCCAGGCTCGCGATCACGCCGTCGCGGGCTCACGGCGACCTCCCGTCGTCGCCAGCAGGACCAGCGCGCCCACGAGGAACCCGACACCGAGCCGCGCCACGGGGTCGAGGTGCTCCCCGAGGACGACGACCCCGAGCACGCTGGCGCCGAGCGGCTCGGCCAACGTCAGGGTCGCCACGGTGCCGGCCGGCAATCGGGCCAGACCCCAGCCGAAGAGCCGATAGGCGACGAACGTGGTGGCGACCCCGAGCCACAGCGCGAGCGCCAGTCCTCGGGGCGTCAGGAGCCAGGCGACGCCGGCGACCAGCAGCACCGGCACGGCGACCACGGCAGCGACCCCGAAGAGCGCGGCCATCGCCGCGCCGGACTCCCAGCCACGGTCGAGAAGTCGCTTCGCCGCGAGGGTGTAGACGGCGTACGAAACGCCGGCGCCCACGGAGGCGAGCACCCCGAGCGGGCGCAGTGCCGCCTCCTGCCCGGGATCCACGATCCCCGACAGCAGGGTGATGCCGACGAGGGCGATCGCGGTCGCTCTCCACCACGTGCGCGACGGCCGCCCCTGCCCCAGCAGTGCGCCGAGCACCCCGGTGGCGACCGGCGCCGTGCCGAGGGCGATCACCGTGCCGATGGCGACCCCGTTCTCGCGCGTACCGGCGAAGAAGAACGGCTGGTACGCCAAGACCCCCAGCGCGCCGACCGCCACAGTGGCCGCGGACCCGCTGAGTTGCACGTTTCGACTCCATCGGGGCCCTCCGGAGCGCCGCAACGTGAAACTCAGCGGGAGGGCAGCGAGCGCGAGCAGGCCGCCGCCGATCACGAGCCGCGCGGCACCCACGGCCACGGGCGAGGCGTCGACGTCCGCGAGGGCCAGCGCCGTGCCCGTCGTCGCGAACAACAGCGCGGCGCACACCACCATCAGAGCCGGCACGGGTCGATTGTTACACAATGTTCCGGAACGGTTCACTGTGACGTGGACCGCGCGTGGTCATGGGCCTGTGCCCGCTGCCGTAACATGGATCGGGTGCCCACTCGCGCTGATCTCCGCAATGTCGCCATCGTCGCCCACGTCGACCATGGCAAGACCACCCTCGTCGACGCCATGCTCCAGCAGCAGGGCGCCTACGCCGAGCACCAGGAAGTGACCGACCGGGTCATGGACTCCGGTGACCTCGAGCGCGAGAAGGGCATCACCATTCTCGCGAAGAACACCGCCGTGAAGTACTCCGGACCCGGCACCGAGAGCATCGACGGCAAGACCGTCACGATCAACATCATCGACACCCCCGGCCACGCCGACTTCGGTGGCGAGGTCGAGCGCGGCCTGTCGATGGTCGACGCGGTCGTCCTGCTGGTCGACGCGTCCGAGGGCCCGCTGCCCCAGACCCGCTTCGTGCTGCGCAAGGCGCTGTCCGCGAAGATGCCGGTCATCCTCGTGGTCAACAAGGTCGACCGTCCCGACGCCCGCATCAGCGAGGTCGTCGACGAGACCTACGACCTCTTCATGGACCTGCT
>CAYXFT010000167.1:1989-6495 GCA_964464335.1 uncultured Aeromicrobium sp. | reverse complement strand
CACGAGGGCACCGTGAACTACGCACTCGCCACCGACGTCGCGCGCCACACCGTGGCCGCCGTCGGCGAGGATCCCAGCCCGCACGCCGGCCAGGTCGGAGCCGCGACCGACGCCGCCCGGCTGGCCGAGATGTGGCTGGACAAGGCCACCGCCCTGCCGTCCGGCGCCTCGTCCACCGCGGCCTGGAGCCGCGCGGAGTGGGTCGAGAAGACGATGGACACGTGGCAGGTGATGGTCGAGCCGATCGCCCAGCACGTCGTCACTTCGATGGGTGACGCCCTGCCGGAGGAGGCCAAGGCGATGGCCGGCCCGCTCGTGGGCATGCTCAACCAGGCGGGGGGCGCCATCTTCGGCCAGCAACTCGGCTCGGCGATCGGGACGCTGGCGTCCGAGGTGCTCTCGTCGACCGAGGTCGGCCTGCCGCTCGGACCCGAACACACGGCCGCCGTGTTGCCGTTCAACGTCGCCGCGTTCGCCCGCGACCTCGAGGCCGCCGAGTCCGATGTGGTCCTGTACGTCATGTTGCGCGAGTGCGCGCACCACCGGCTCTACGCGCACGCGCCGTGGCTGCGCCAAGCGGTGCTGGGCGCGATCGAGGCCTTCGCCCGCGGCATCCGGATCGACGTCGGCGCGATCGAGGAGCAGATGCGCTCGGTCGATCCGAGCAACCCCGCCGCCATGCAGGAGGCGCTCTCCGGCGGTTTGTTCGACCCCCAGCCGACCGCCGAGCAGGAGCGCGCGAAGGAACGCCTCGAACTGCTGCTCGCCCTCGTCGAGGGCTGGGTCGACGAGGTCGTCGGACAGGCCACCGCGGACGTCATGCCCGCCGCGGCCGCGCTGTCCGAGGCGAT
Source organism: uncultured Aeromicrobium sp. (assembly GCA_964464335.1). Taxonomy (GTDB): domain Bacteria; phylum Actinomycetota; class Actinomycetes; order Propionibacteriales; family Nocardioidaceae; genus Aeromicrobium. The sequence goes on along the minus strand of CAYXFT010000167.1, from coordinate 5,644 downwards.
CCGCCGGCGCCGCGCGACCGGTGGTCCCGCCGAGGAGACGTTCGCGTCACTCGTCGGGCTCGAACTGCGTCCCCGGCGTCTGCGTGACGCGGCCAACCTGTGGTCGGCCCTGCGCGACCGTCACGGGGCGCAGGCGCGGGACACGGTCTGGACGCACCCCGACCTGCTGCCCACGAGCACCGACCTCGACGATCCGCTGGGCTTCGCCGAGACCCAGGTCGGCCAGCTCGACGACACGGACTTCGACGCCGCCCTGAACGAGTTGCTCGGGGGAACCGACGAGTCGGCGTGAAACGCCTGACGGCCGACCTCCGCGAGGTCCTGGCCCGCTGGACCCCTCCGGACGCCGAGCAGGCGGCGCTGCGCGAACTCTTCGCGGCCCATGCCCACGCGCACGACGAGCCCGGTGCCCGCGCCTGCGCGCCTGACCACGTGACCGCGAGCGCCCTCGTGGTCTCTGCAGAGCACGACCGGGTCGCGCTGGTGCTGCATCCGAAGTTCGGGCGCTGGTTGCAGACCGGCGGTCATTGCGAGGCGGGCGACGTCTCGATCGCCGCGGCGGCACTGCGTGAGGCCACCGAGGAGACCGCGATCGACGGCCTGACGATCGACCCCGAGCCCGTGCTGCTGTCGCGGCACCCGGTGCGCTGCCACGAGGGCGGGCACCATCTCGACGTGCAGTTCGTGGCCGTCGCGGGCCCGGCCGCCGAGCCGCAGTGCTCCGAGGAGTCCGACGAGGTGCGCTGGTTCGGCGTCGACGCGTTGCCCGACGGGACGGACGACTCGGTCAGGAGTCTCGTCGCCGCTGCCAGGTCACGCCTTCGAGGAACGCCATCGCCTCATCGAGCCGCGGATACCGCCTGACGATCGCGTCGAAGCGTGGACCGTGACCCGCGACGACCAGATGCGTCAACTCGTGCACGAGCACCGCGTCGACGACATGGTCGGGCATGTCCTGCATCCGGTGCGAGATCCGGATCGTCCGATCGACCGGCGTGCACGAGCCCCAGCGCTGGTTCTGGTTGGTGACCCACCGGACCGACGCGGGCGCGGGCGCCTCGGGCACGTAGAGCGCCGCCAGCCGGGCCGCCCGCTGCTCGAGTGCGTCGTCGCCGCGACCGACCCTGCGCTTGCGCTCGCGAGCGTCGAGTTTGGCCACCATGTCCGCGACGACCTGCGCCTCCTCGGCGCGCGACATGCGCGCGGGCACCAGCACGATCGTGCGATCACCTTCGCGTCGGGCCGACACGGTGCGGGTCCTGCGGGCGCTGCGGCGCACCTCGATCTCGGCCATGCGACAACGGTAGGCCCCCGCCCTGACAACCAGCCCCGACAGCCGAGTCGTCCACAGCCGCGTCGGGAAATCCACAGCTCTGCCCACACCCCGGGAAACGTTCCCCACATCTTGCCCCCAAGGTTGTCCACAGGCGTGGAAACTTCACTCCAACGACCCATTGACCTGTCCGAACGCCACGCCCTACCTTGATGGCTGACGAAGCCCTCGTTCGCCGCGCTAGGGGAAGGCGCGCCGGACGAGGGCTTCCTCCTTGCCAGCACGAGTTTTGGCCCTAGGCTGAACGTGATCTGTGCCACAACAACGCGGCACACTCTGGGCTAGGAGGCCGCAATGGCGGAGACATGGACGGGCGAGTTCTACTGCGTGAAGTGCAAGGACAAGCGCGAGACGACCGGCGAGGTCCAGGTCAGCGAGAAGGGCACGCGCATGGCCAAGGGCATCTGCCCCGTCTGCGGAACGAAGCTCAACCGCATCCTCGGCAAGGCCTGAAACGCGGTCGCGGGCGGCTGTGGACCAGCCGCCCGCGCGCCGGCCGGCTCCGCCACGATGGGGACCATGCCGGCCCCTGGACGTCCCCACGAGTTCCCCACGACGGGTCCGATGCTCGCGCCGGGCGCACTGCTGCTGCGGCGCGACCGCACGACCCTCCAAATCGGCACCGCACCGGGCGTACGGGTCCGCGACCAGCCCGGGCTCGGCCGGCTCCTGCGCCTGCTCGACGGCTCATTGCCACTCGACCGCCTCGCCGAGGTCGTCGCTCGTGACGTGCCCGAGTTCACCGCCGACCTGTCCGACACGATCGCCCGCCTGATCAGCGCAGGTGCCGTCGTCGACCGCCGCAGCGCCCGGCCCGACCTGCGGGTCGCCGTCCGCGCCGACCGGTCGACCGGCTGGCTCGGCGCCCGACTGACCGAGGCACTCGCACCACCGGGTCTCGCACCCGACGTCGAAGTCCTCCTCAGCGCCGGCGAACCGGCCCGGTCCGGCATCGAGAACCTGCGCATCGCCGGAGTCGCCCACCTGCCGGTCGTGCTCGACGAGCGTCGTGTCCGCATCGGTCCGTTCGTCGTGCCCGGCGTCACGTCCTGCCTGACCTGCCTCGACGAACTGCTCGCCGATCAGGACCCGGCCTGGGCGGCACTGGTCCCCCAGTTCGAACGTCCGCGGCTGCTGCCACTGGCGCTGCCCCACCGACTCCTCTTGCAGGCCGCGGCCGAGGTGTTGCACGAACTCGAGTCGCTCGGTGCGGGCGAACGGCCCTCGACGTCCGGTGCCGTGCTCTCGCTCGGTCCGGGTCACGGCGACTCCGATCTGCGCACGGTGCCCTTCGCCGCCGGTTGCCCGTGCGGACTGCTGGTCGCCTGACCGGCCCCGTTGCGGACGCGCCACTATCCTGACGGCGTGGCCGACGACGACCGGGACGACGCGCTCGAGACCCCGCTGAGTGGGTCCGCGCTGCGCCGCGGCGCGCGGTTGGCCAGCCTGCCGGCCGGGTTCGCGGCGCGCACGACGTGGGGCATCGGCCGCCGTCTCGTGGGCGCCCCCGCCGCGGCGGTCATGACCGACGTCCAGCGCCGCACGGCCGATCAGGTGTTCAGCGTCCTGGGCCAGCTCAAGGGCGGCGCGATGAAGTTCGGCCAGGCGCTCAGCGTCTTCGAGGCCGCGCTGCCCGAGGAGATCGCCGGCCCTTACCGCGAGGCACTCACCAAGCTGCAGGACGCGGCCCCGCCGATGGGTCCGGCCACGGTCCGCCGGGTCATGGTCCGCGAGTTCGGCGAGAACTGGACCGAACAGTTCCCCGACTTCGACGTCGTCCCCGCGGCGGCCGCCTCGATCGGTCAGGTGCACCACGCGTGGTGGGTGCCGACGCCGGAGACCGAACCGACCGAGGTCGCCGTCAAGGTGCAGTACCCGGGCGCGGGAGACGCGCTGATGTCCGACCTGCGCCAGATCGGCAGGCTCGCCCGACTGATCGGGTCACTGACGCCGAACATCGACGTCAAGGCGCTCGTCACCGAGCTGCAGGACCGGGTCGCCGAGGAGTTGGACTACGCCCTCGAGGCGTCCGCGCAGGCCACGTTCGCGACGGCGTTCCGCTCCGACCCCGACATCGTCGTGCCCTACCCGTACGCCCACACCTCGCGGGCGCTCGTCTCGGCGTGGCTGCCCGGCGACCGCTCGCTGGCCGACGTGATCGCCGGCGACGACCAGGCTGAGAAGGACCGGCTCGGCGAGACCTACGTGCGCTTCCTGTTCGCCGGTCCGTCGAAGGCCGGACTGCTGCACGCAGACCCGCATCCGGGCAACTTCCGGGTGCTGCCGGACCGGACCGAGCTGCTCCGCCGCCTTCCGGCGAAC
>CAYXFT010000167.1:0-1979 GCA_964464335.1 uncultured Aeromicrobium sp. | reverse complement strand
GCCGGCCCGGCCACCGTCGGGCTGCTGCATGCCGACCCGCATCCAGGCAACTTCAAGGTGCTGCCGGACGGCCGGCTCGGGGTGGTCGACTACGGCGCCGTCGCGCGCCTGCCCGACGGTCTGCCCGCGGCGATCGGTCCGCTGCTGCGGTCCGCCGCCGACGGCGACTACGACGCGGTCGTCGCGGGCCTGCGCGATGAAGGCTTCCTCAAGCCGGGCAGCCAGGTCGATCCCGAGGTGCTCAAGCGGTATCTGGCACCGCTGGTGGAGCCAGTGGTCAACGAGACGTTCACGTTCGACCGCGAATGGCTGCGGCAACAGAGCCAGCGCATCGCGGCGCCGGGCCCGGAGGGCATGTCCACGGCGCTCAAGCTGAACATCCCGCCGTCGTACCTGTTGATCCACCGGGTGTGGGCCGGCGGCATCGGCGTGCTGTGCCAACTGGGTGCGACCGCCCACTTCCGCGGCATCGTCGCGGACTCCCTGCCCGGCTTCGAGTAGCCCCCGCCCCCGCCTCGGCGGGCCAGATGTGTAGCGCCATCCACCGAACCCAACCCACGCGGGCCGAAACTCAGGTGGATACCGCTACGAATATCGCGGGCCGCAGGACCGGTCAGTGGTCGGCGACGATGGCCAGGACGGCGTCGGCGTACTTCTCCAGCTTGGCCTGTCCGACGCCCGGGACCGTGATGAGGGACGACTGGTTGCGCGGTTTGGTCGCGGCGATGCCCTTGAGGGTGGCGTCGTTGAAGACCGTGAAGGCGGGCTTGCTCTCGGCGGTCGCGATCTCCTTGCGCCACGTCCGCAACGCCTCGAACAACGCTTCGTCGTAGTCGACCGGCTGTGGGGGCAACCCCACCTTGCGCTTGGCCGGCCGGGTCGTGCGGACCTCGGGCGGCAGCAGCCGGTCGAGGAACCGACTGGGCTTGCGACGGGCCTGACCGCCGGCCTTGCGCGCGGCCGACCAGGACACCGTGAGGTGACGTCGGGCGCGCGTGACCCCGACGTAGAAGAGCCGCCGCTCCTCCTCGACCGATTCGGGGTCGTCGATCGCGTGGACGAACGGGAGCGTGCCCTCCTGGGCGCCGACGACGAAGACGGCATCCCATTCCAGGCCCTTGGCGGCGTGCAGCGTGGAGAGGGTGACTCCGTCCGTGGCCGGGGCGTGCGCCTGCTCGGCACGACGGTCGAGGTCGGCCACGAGCGCCGCGAGGTCGGCGGTGGGCTGGGCCTCGGCGAGGTCGATCGCCATCGTGAGGATCGCCATGAGCGACTCCCAGCGGTCGCGGACCGCGCCACGACCCTCGGGGGTCTTCTCGCTGAAGTCCATCGCGGCCAGCACCGCCCGGACGTCGTCGGCCAACGCGCCGGCGCCCTCGCCCGCGCGCGCCGAGCCACGCAGAAGCGTGACGGCCTGCCGCACCTCGGCACGCTGGAAGAAGCCCTGCCCGCCTCGCACGGAGTACGGGATCTGCAGCCGGCCGAGTGCCTCCTCGTAGACCTCGGACTGGGCGTTGATCCGGTACAGGATCGCCATCTCCCGGTACGGGACGCCCTGGCGTTGCAGGCCCGCGATCCGTTCGGCGACGCCATCGGCCTCGGCGGGCTCGTCGGGGAACGGTCGGAAGTCGACGGCCGGACCGGCGGTGTTCTGCGACTGCAGCCGCACCCCGAGGTTGATCGAGGGCCCCTTGCCCGCGAACACCTCGTTCGCGGCCGCGACGATCTGGGGCGTCGACCGGTAGTTGCGCACGAGTTCGATCCGCTGGGCCTGTGGGAAGCGGCGCGTCGAGAAGTCGCCGAGGATCTTGGCCGAGGCACCGGCGAACGTGTAGATCGTCTGGCGCGGATCGCCGACGACACAGACCTCGTCACGACCGCCGAGCCACAGGTCGAGCAGCGTCGACTGCAGCGGGTTGACGTCCTGGAACTCGTCGACGACGAACCACTTGTACTGACGTCGGACCTCGGCCCCGATG
>CAYXFT010000166.1:0-6586 GCA_964464335.1 uncultured Aeromicrobium sp. | reverse complement strand
GACCAAGCTCGATGTGCTCACCGGCTGGGACCGCATCCCCGTGTGCGTCGCCTACGACGTCGACGGCGAGCGGGTCGACGAGATGCCGATGTCCCAGACCGGCTTCCACCACGCGAAGCCGATCTACGAGTACTTCCCGGGCTGGGACGAGGACCTCAGCGGAGCGCGCGAGTTCACGGACCTGCCGGCGAACGCGCAGTCGTACGTGCGTGAGGTCGAGGCGATCAGCGGTTCGCGGATCAGCGCCATCGGCGTCGGTCCGGACCGCGACCAGACCGTCGTGCTGCACGACCTGCTGTGACGTGACCGAGTAGTGACGGTGATCGGGGGATCTGATGGGTGACGAGACGTTGAGGCAGCGGCGGGCCTTCGCGCGGGCGCCGTGGGGGCCGGCGACCTTGGTCGACCGACGGTTCTCGACCTCGGTGAAGGTCGGCACGGGTGCCGAGATCACCCTGGACGCGCGCGATCCTCGCCTGCCGTCCGAGCGCGATGCCGCCCCCGCCGAGACGGTCGTCAACGTCGGGGTGCCGGTCCTGGCCGACGGCGTCCGGATCGCGACCGTCGTCGCGGGGCGCGACGAGGTGGCCGGATTCGTGCGACCGGGTCGGCTGCGGGTCGAGGGTGAGTCGCCGTTCGACCTCGACGGGCTGCGGCTGCGCGGCCACGTCATGCCGCAGCGGCTGACCCTGGAGGACGCGACCGGTCGACTGGTCTGGACGCCGCCGGTGCTGGGCCTGGCCAATCTCCACGAGATCCCCCTGCTCGCCTGCCCACCCCACGTCGCGGACCGGGCCGCACCCGAACACATCGCGCTGTGGCTCGCCGCGTGGTGGAAGCTCGCCGGACAGTTCTGAGGGGAACTCATGTCCGTCACGTTGGACTACGAGAAGTTGACGAAGGCCTCGAACGAAGCGACGTCGCTGGCCGAGGCGATCCGCACGAACGCCACGTCGGCCCGCGCCGCCAGCCCCGTCGACCTGCCGAGTCTGGAGGGCATCGAGACGAAGGCGACCTGGCTGGAGGAGCAGGCTGCCGTCCTCGACGGGCTGGCGGACATCGCCGTCCTGCTCGACGCCTCCGGCGAGGGCACGGTGACGATGTCGCTCGCCGGGATGAAGGACAAGCTCAACGACCTGTTGGGCGAGTACATCGGCTCCGAGTTCGGCAACATCTTCGGCAACGACGAGGACTTCCCGCTCATCTCACTGGCGACGGCGCTCGGCAAGATGTGGCGGATGAGCCACGGCGTCGCGCCGATCTTCCAGACCGGGATCGTCGGGCGCACGATGCTGGAGAAGATGATCGGCCGGGGCGGCCGGGCCGGGGAGTGGGCGCGGTGGATGCTCCAGGGCCCGCGCCACATGCAGCCGCCGGCCGGCCTGCTGAAGACGCCGAAGTGGGTCACGGCCGCCGGTTCGCGGCTGCCGAGCGGCGGCTGGTCGCCCACCACGCTGGGCGGCAAGCTGACGGGTCTCGGCGCCATGCGCGCCCTGGGCGTGGCCGGCGGCGTCTACAACACCGCCACCGGCCTGGTGAACCTGTACGAACAGGGCAACCCGGTCGAGGCGTTCAAGCGCGACGGCGCCGGGTATGTCGCCGACGTCGCCGAGACCGCGTTCAGTGCCTCGACCACCGCGTTCCTCATCGCCCCCAACCCGGTCACCGCCGGTCTCGCCGTCGGCACCGGACTGGTGTGGGCCGGGGCCGAGGTCGTCGACCACTGGGACGACATCACCGAGACCGCATCCGACCTCAAGGACAAGGCGGGCGAGGTGTGGGACGACATCACCCCGTGGTGACGTTCCCCCGCCCGCAGACCAGGAGTTGCACCATGACCCACCTCGACGAGACCTTCCTGCAGTTGACCGTCGGCTACGACGACCTACTGCGCCTGGCGTCCGTGCACGCCGGCACCCTGGCGCCCGGCGACGTCCCGGCCCGGCTGCGTGAGGCCGGCCTGGTCGGCCCGACCGGGGTGCAGGCCACCGCGGCCGAACTCGTGGAGGTCGCCGTCGCACCCGCCCGCAGCATCGTGGTCGAGCGTTTCGACGGCACCACGATGTCGCCGATGTTCGTGGGCTGGGTGCCGGACGGACGCGCCGCCACCAGCGCCCCCAACGCCGACGGCGACGTGGTCGTCACGGGCACCGAGCTGTCTCTGTTGCGCGACCAGTTGCGTCAGTGGCTCGTGCTGTTCGACCGCCGGGTCGAGGGCGAACGCACCACCATCTCCACCGACACGCGGGTGATCGACGAGGCCTTCGCCGTCGGGGGTGCCCCCGGCACCGACGACGAGTCGCTCGAGGAGATCATCGACCACTGGCAGCTGGCGTGGCGCGCGAACGCGAACTGGGCCCAACGACCGATCGACGCGACGCTCACCGTGGTCGATGCCGGCCCGCGCGGGTGGTACCGGGTCGATCATCCGCCGCGCGAGGGCGACGAGGTCGTCGCGGTCTCGCTCGTGCCGATCGAGCTGGTCGAGTTGATCTCGGCGCTCGGCGACGTCGTGACGGGACGCGACCGGGTCGCGGCGGATGGCTGAGCCGGGCCCTCCCGATGCGCAGCGACTGACCCGGTTCGTGCAGGTGCTGCGCCGTCAGCACACCCGCCCCGAGGCGATGGCGGGCTTCTTCTCCGGGGTCGGGGCGTCGGGTGTCGTCGCGGTGCTCGCCGAGGTCGCCTTCGGGCCCGGCCGCGAGGACGTCACCGGATGGGACGACCTGCCCGAACTGGTGCGCCGAGGCCTGCACCGCGCGGCACGGTGGCCCGACTTCGACGCCCACGGGTTCGGAGCCGATCTGGCCGCCTTGCTCGAGGACGGCAACGAGGGCATCCGGGCGACGGTGTCGGCGGTGACGGCCTTCTTGCTGACCTCAGGCGACTACGACGCGCGCCTGCTGGCCGGCTGGAGCGACGCGTACGAGCGGATCGCGCTGCCAGCCGACCGGCCGCTGACCTGGGCCAGCTTCCTCGTGGGTGACGACGGTCCCCAGCCGTGGAGCGCGCTGGCCGGCGTCGCCCGTCGAGAGACCGCCGACCAAGATCGCTAGGCTCGCGGGCTGGTTCTTCGAACGATGAGAGCGGTAGTTCGAGAGAACCATGTCGACATGACTCGTGTCACAGGAGCCACACGTATCCCGTAGGTTGTGCTGGCTCGGCGCCGCCGAGCCACCCGTGACCGCTCCGGGTGTTGCTTCTCGGGAGGAACAACCTCATGTCCCCTTCGCGTCACGCCGGAATTCGCCGGCTCGTGACCGCCACGACCGTCGCGGGGCTGTCCGCAGGCGTCCTGGCATTCGCTGCTCCTGCCCAGGCTGACGGCTCGACCGTCATCACCGACCTGCAGGTCAACCTCGACCACTCGCGCGCCAAGGGACACACCACGTTCCTGCCCGGCGGCGGTGTCTCGCTCGTGACCGACGCGAGCGACGGCAGCGATCCCAAGCCCGGCGGCGGTACCTGGTCCGCCAACAAGGCGGCAGGCTACTTCGCCGTCGACGTCGCGCTCGCCGACTCCGGCGAGCCCTCGATGGCGTGGAACACCACGACGTCCACGACCCAGCCGGGTCTGCAGTTGGTCGCCGACCTTGACGGGAACGGCACGATCGACGCCACCCTCGTCGGCGAGCCCGTGTACGGCGACGACTGGTGGATGCCCGCCAAGACGATCGACGAGGTCCCGGTCGCCGAGGCGTTCCGCGAGGCTGCCCCGACAGGCGGCGGCAGCGGGTCGGAGTGGACCGGCACGCTCGACGAGTGGCGCGAGGCGTTCCCCCAGGCGCGCGTCGTCAAGACCGGCTGGTCGCTCGGTTCGGGCATCCAGGGTTCCGGCACGATCGAGAGCCTCACGCTCGGCGCCACGACGTACACGTTCGCGCCCGCGCCGCGGTCCACGGTCACGGTTCCCAGCACGAGCGTCGACCTGCGCGACACCCGCGCCAAGGGGCACAACGAGTTCTCGTCGCGTGGCGTGAACGTCTGGACCGAGGACACCTCGTCGCTGTCCAAGGCGGCCGGCTACTTCGCGGTGGACACCGCGCTGGCCGACGCCGGCGAGCCGTCGTGGAACCTCAAGGTCCTCGACGGCACCGCGGTCCCGGGCATGCAGCTCGTCACCGACTTCGACGGCAATGGCACGGCCGACGGCATCCTCGTCGGCGAGCCGGGCGTCTACGGCAACGACTGGTGGGTCAGCAACGGCGCGCAGCAGTTCGTCAAGGACGCGAGCCCGTCGCACACCGGAGGTTACGGCTCGGAGAACCACGGCACGCTGTGGCAGTGGCGCGCGGCGTTCCCGCACGCGCAGGTGCTCTCGGCCGGCTGGTCGCTCGGCTCCGGCGTCAAGGGTGACGTCCGCATCGCCGACATGACCGTCGGCGCCACCACCCACCGCTTCATCGCGAACCACGCCCCCGTCGCTCCGGCCGTCGGTGTCCGGTCCGTGGCGGGTCGCGCCGCGACGGTGACGCTGGCCGCCAGCGACTCCGACGGCGACGCCCTCACCTACGGCACCACCACCCCGGGTGCCAGCATCGTCGGCTCGACGCTGAAGATCGCGGTCGCGCCGACCTTCGTCGGCACCAAGGTCGTCACCTACACGGCCACGGACGTCCACGGCGTCCGCGCGTCGGGCACCGTCCGCGTGTGGGTCGCCAAGGCGTCCGCCAAGGTCTCACAGTCGATTCCTGCGAAGGTCAAGAAGGGCAAGCGCGTCTCCCTGAAGGTCGCGGTGACCTCCACGGGCGCCGTGCGCGCCGGTCTGGCCGACGTCTACCTCAACGGCAGGAAGGTCCGCACCGTGAAGGTGGGCGCTTCGGGTACCGCGAAGGTTTCGCTCGGCAAGGCCAAGAAGGGCACCTACCGGGTCGTCACGAAGTTCCGCGGTACCAGCTCGGTGAACGACAAGCGCAGCGACGTCTCGATCGTCAAGGTCAAGTAGTCGCGAGCAGGTCACGGCGGGGTCACACCTTCGGTGTGGCCCCGTCCTCGTCTGCGGCGAGCGGCAGGATCGCTAGGCTCGCGGGGTGAAGGTACTCGTCATCGGCACCGGCGGCCGTGAGCACGCCCTGGCTCTGGCCCTGTCCCGCGACCCGCAGGTCACCGAGGTCCACGCCGCGCCAGGCAACCCGGGAATCGCGACCTGTGCGAGCCTGCATCCGGTCGATCCGCTCGACGGCGCGGCCGTCGCCGATCTCGCGACGCGGGTGCGTGCCGACCTGGTCGTCGTGGGCCCCGAGGCGCCGCTGGTCGCCGGAGTGGCCGACGCGGTGCGCGAGGTCGGCATCGCCTGCTTCGGACCGACGGCCGCCGCCGCGCAGATCGAGGGATCGAAGGCCTTCGCGAAGCAGGTCATGGCCGCGGCCGACGTCCCCACCGCGATGGCACGCGTGTGCGAGAACGCCGAGCAGGTCGCCGATGCGCTCGACACCTTCGGCCCGCCGTACGTCGTCAAGGACGACGCGCTCGCCGCGGGCAAGGGCGTCATCGTCACGGACGACCGGCAGGTCGCGGCCGATCGCGCCGCCTCGTGTGACCGCGTCGTGATCGAGGAGTTCCTCGACGGCCCCGAGGTGTCGCTCTTCGCGATCACCGACGGCTCGACGGTGCTGCCGCTGCAGCCCGCCCAGGACTTCAAGCGCGCCTACGACGGCGACGCCGGACCGAACACCGGCGGGATGGGCGCGTACACGCCGCTGGGCTGGGCGCCGCAGGACCTCGTGACCGAGGTCTCGCGTCGCGTGCTCGTGCCGACCGTCAAGGAGATGGCCGCCCGCGGCACGCCGTTCCAGGGCCTGCTCTACGCCGGGCTGGCGCTGACCAGCCGCGGGCTGCGGGTCGTCGAGTTCAACGCTCGCTTCGGCGACCCGGAGACCCAGGCGCTGCTGGCGCTGCTCAAGACGCCGCTCTCGGCCCTGTTGTACGGCGCGGCGACCGAGTCCCTCGGTGAGGTCGGCCTGCCGCAGTGGCGCTCGGGCGCGGCGATCACCGTCGTCATCGCCTCGGAGAACTACCCCGACACACCGGCCCGCGGTGACGTCATCGAAGGCCTCGACGACGCGAACGCGGTCGAGGGCGTCGACGTCATCCACGCCGGCACGGGCATCAACGAGGACGGCGACCTCGTCACCGCCGGGGGACGGGTCCTCACGGTCACGGCGGTCGGCGACGACCTCGCGCAGGCCCGCGACCGCGCCTACGAGGCGGTCGACCTGATCCGCATCCGCGGCGCCCACCACCGCACCGACATCGCGCTGGCCGCCCTGACCAGCGGGTCGGACGGCCCTGCGACAATGGACCAGTGACGACTCCCAACGTTCTGGCCTCCCGCTATGCCTCCGCCGACCTCGCACGGATCTGGTCACCCGAGCACAAGATCGTGCTCGAACGGCACCTGTGGATCGCGGTGCTCCGCGCCCAGCGCGACCTGGGGATCGAGACGCCCGACGGCGTGATCGAGGCGTACGAGGCGGTCGTCGACCGGGTCGACCTCGCGTCGATCGCCGCGCGGGAGCGGATCACCCGGCACGACGTCAAGGCGCGCATCGAGGAGTTCGCCGATCTCGCCGGGACCGAGCACATC
>CAYXFT010000165.1:375-6622 GCA_964464335.1 uncultured Aeromicrobium sp. | reverse complement strand
CTACAAGGTGGAGGCCACCCGCGTCGAGCAGCGCACCGACTTCGACAAGCTGATCATCGACGTCGAGACCAAGGCGTCCATCCTGCCGCGCGACGCGATCGCGTCGGCCGGGTCCACCCTGGTCGAGCTGTTCGGTCTGGCGCGCGAGCTGAACGTCGAGGCCGAGGGCATCGACATCGGTCCGTCGCCGGTCGACGAGCAGTTGGCTGCCGATCTGGCGCTGGCGATCGAGGACCTGGACTTCACCGTCCGGTCGTACAACTGCCTCAAGCGCGAGGGCATCCACACCGTGGGTGAGCTCATCACGCGCAGCGAGCAGGACCTGCTGGACATCCGGAACTTCGGTTCGAAGTCGATCGACGAGGTCAAGGCCAAGCTCGCCGAGCTGGGTCTGGCGCTCAAGGACAGCCCGTCCGGTTTCGACCCGTCCGCGGTCATCGACAGCTTCGACGACGACACCTCTTACGCCGAGGACGAGCAGTACTGAGCTGCTCAGCCCACTTGATTCAGGAGTAGAAACATGCCCACCCCCACCAAGGGAGCTCGCCTCGGCGGCAGCCCGGCCCACCAGCGTCTGATCCTGGCGAACCTGGCCCAGAGCCTGTTCGAGCACGGACGGATCACGACGACCGAGGCCAAGGCCAAGCGTCTGCGTCCGTACGCCGAGCACCTCATCACGAAGGCCAAGACCGACACGGTGGCCAACCGCCGCCACGTCGTCAAGGTCATCCGTGACAAGAGTGTCCTGCACACGCTGTTCACCGAGATCGGTCCGGCCATGGCCACCCGTCCCGGCGGCTACACGCGCATCACGAAGATCGGTCCGCGCAAGGGCGACAACGCCCCCATGGCCGTGATCGAGATCGTTGAGACCAAGTCGTTCGAGGCCAAGGCCACCGCGCCGAAGGCCGAGGCGCCGGTCGTCGAGGAGGCTCCGGTCGAGGAGACCACCGCCGACGAGACCACCGAGGCTCCGGCCGACGAGACCACCGTCGAGGCCGACGAGGCCAAGTAACACCTTTCGTGCGAAGCGCCCGCCCGTCACCGGGCGGGCGCTTCGTCGTCGTCCGGGCCCGTCGGGGGCGCGGGTTATGCTCAGCACGCTGATCTTGCCTCGGGGAGGGGCCCACATGCCGCACGGAACGCGCCGCAGGATGCTGTCGCTCGCTGTCCCGCTGGTCACCTGTCTGGCACTGACGGTGGGCACGGTGTCGGCCGTGGCGGCGGACGTGGACCAGCCCGTGCCCGGCCCCGCCCTCAACGACGACACCGCCGCCGTCCCCGCGCTGGGCCTGATCGTGCGGCTCGACGATGCCGACGCCGACCTGGCCGACGTGGCCCGGCAGGCCGAGGCCGAACTGCCCGGTGACGTCACCGTCGCCGAGACCGCCACCGGCCCCGGCGGGCTGGGGCTGCTGTCCTTCGACGAGCAGGTCGACGCGAGCGACCTCGACGACGCGATCGACGAACTGCAGTCCGATCCGGCCGTCGACTGGGCGGTGCCGAACGGCATGCGCTTCCCCTCGGCGACGGCGAACGACCCCCTCTACAACGACGCGCGGGACCTGCAGTGGAACCTCAAGGGCACGTGGGGCGTGCGGGCGAACACCGCCTGGGACGTCACGACGGGCTCGGCCGGGGTGCGCGTCGCCGTCGTCGACACGGGAGTGCTGACCAGTCACCCCGACCTGGCCGGGCAGACCGTGGCCGGCCGCGACTTCGTCGACGACGAGTACCGGTGCCTGAACAGGTCCTGCAGCAAGGTGAAGTACCGCAAGTCCTACGTCAACGCCAACGACGGCAACAGCTGGGACACCAATGCGTCCGATCCGGGCGACTGGCGCGGCTCCAGCACCTGTGACGCGCAGGCCGCCAAGCCCAGCTCGTGGCACGGCACCCACGTCGCCGGCATCATCGCCGCGAAGCGCAACAACGGCAAGGGCATCGCGGGCATCGCCCCCGGCCTGAAGGTCCAGCCGGTGCGGGTCATGGGCCGCTGTGGCGGGTCGGACTGGGACATCGCGATGGGCGTGCTGTGGGCCGCGGGCGTCAACGTGCGCAAGTACGACAAGCGCCACGCGTCGGTCACGGTGAACAAGACCCCGTCCAAGGTCGTCAACCTGTCGCTCGGTGCCTACGAACCCAGCCTCAAGGCCGCCCGCCAGGCCTGCCGCTTCTACTCCTCGATCGGGTCGCTGGCCCGGTCGCGTGGCGTGACGCTCGTGGCCGCCACCGGCAATCAGGGCGACGACCACCGGCTCAACGTGCCGTCCTCGTGCGCGGGATTCATCGCCGTCGGGGCGACGACCAAGGACGGCCGACCCGCCTTCTACTCCAACCACGGAGCAGGCGTCGACATCGCGGCGCCGGGCGGCGACAGCCTCCAGCCCGATCCCGGCGACATCGCCTCGACGTGGAACTCCTCGACGACCCGACCCGGAACGAACGGCTACGGCTGGATGTCGGGCACCAGCATGGCCGCGCCCGCGGTCTCGGCGGTCGCCGGTCTGGCGTATTCGCTCGGCATCACGAACCCGGCGGTGGTGGAGCGGGTGCTGAAGGCGACGGCCACCACGTCCAGTTGCACGGCTGCGTACTGCGGCGCCGGGATCGTCAACGCCCGCGGTGTGGTGACGGCCAAGGCGCCCACCAGCAGTCCGCGACTCTCGGGCTCGCCGCGACCGGGCGGAACGCTCACCGCGACCACGGGGGCGTGGCGTCCGGCCGGCACGACGGCACAACTCACGTGGTACCGCGGATCGACGGTGCGGGGGACGGGGCCGACCTACGCGGTCAGCGCCGCCGACCTCGGCCACACCATCTCGGTGAGGGCCACCGCGATCGGCGGTACCGCGGCGATCTACTCCTCGGTGTCCACGGTGGTCAAGGCGAAGTCGGCCGTGCGCTTCTCGATGCCCAAGCGGTTCAAGGCCTCCCAGCGGGCCAGGATCAAGATCAAGGTCACCGCGCCCTACGTCCGTGCCACGGGCACCGTGCGGGTCTACGACGGCAAGAAGCGGATCGCGACCAAGAAGATCACCAGTGCGAGCGGTGTCGTGCGGATCACGCTGCCCAAGATCAAGCGCCACGGCAAGCACCGCATGCGCGTTGTGTACTCGGGCAACGCCAAGCTGACCTCGGCGAAGAGCGTGAGCAAGATCGTCCGCGTGCGCTGACGTCCCCCTACGCTGTGGGGGCACCGTCCCCCGATCTGAGGAGTTCGCCATGCGGCGTCGCGTGAGCGTCCCGGTACTCGCCCTGACCGCCGTCGCCGTCGTCAGCACGGCCTTCCCGGCCGTGGCGGTCGACTCCGATCCGGCTCCGGCCGAACCGTTCGGGCGCCGGCAGACGAACGCGCAGGCCGCCGTCGGCATCATCGTCCAGTCCACGTCGTCCTCGGCCGCCAAGCGTGAGTCGCTCGCCGCGACGGCCGAGCCGGCGCTGCCCGACGACGCCGAGGTGGCCGCGACCGTCGCGGGCAAGGACGGTCTCTCGCTGCTGAGCCTCGACAACGCGGTCGAGTCCGCGGACCTCGACGACGCGATCGCGCGGATCGAGGCGCGACCCGACGTCGAGTACGCGATTCCCAACGGACTGCGCTACGCGACGACGGCGCCGCCAGTCACCTCGAACGACCCGGATCTGGCCAAGCAGCACCACGTGTGGGACTCCTCGGTCGCCCGCCCCGACGGTGGCTACTCCACGCGGGTCGCGCAGGCGTGGCACGACGGCGTGACGGGCTCGTCCGCCGCGACCGTCGCCGTCCTCGACACCGGCATCCGGGCCGACCACCCCGATCTCGCGGGGCAGGTGCGCCAGGGCGCGGACCTGATCGACCAGGACTGCCGCTGGGCCGCGGACAACAACTGCTACTACACCGGCTCGTACACCAGCGCCGGCGACAACAACGGTCGCGACACCAACCCCGAGGATGTCGGCGACTACCGCACGACCGGCATCGCGGCGCAGTGCGCCAGCCTGACGGGCTCGACCTACAACGCGCGCAGCAGCAGCTGGCACGGCACGCACGTCGCCGGCATCGTCGCCGCCGCGCGCGACAATACCGTGGGCGGCACGGGCATCGCCCCCGGCGTCAAGGTGCAGTCGGTCCGCGTGCTCGGGCGGTGCGACGGCACGGACTGGGACATCTACGACGGGATCCTCTGGGCCGCCGGCTACTCCGTCGGCGGGTACTCGCCGGTGAACCCGACCCCCGCCAAGGTCATCAACCTCTCGCTCGGCGGCGCGGTCCCGTCGAACTACGTGTCGTCGTACTGCGCGTATTACGGTGCGGCCGCGGCCAAGGCCAACGCCAAGGGCGCGCTCGTCGTGGCCGCCGCCGGCAACGATTCCGACACCACGATCGCGAACCACCGGTACAACATGCCGTCGGCCTGCCCCGGGTTCGTCGCCGTCGCCGCGGTGAGCCCCGCGGGCCGTCGCGCGTGGTACTCCACGGCGGGTGCCAACGTCGACATCGCGGCCCAGGGCGGCGACATGAACGTCCCGGACGGCCCGGGTTCCGAGGGCAACGAGGCCAATGGCATCTACTCGACCCTGAACACCGGAACGCAGGGCCCGGTCGCGTTGAGCTACGCCTACTACCAGGGCACCAGCATGGCGACGCCGGCCGTCGCGGCTGGCGCGGCGCTGCTCTACTCGCTGGGGATGACCAACCCGGCGTTCGTCGAACGGGCGCTCAAGGCCACGGCCCAGCCGTTCCCGACGCCGTCGGCCAGCTACAACTCCAAGCAGATCAAGGTCGGCACGAGCACGTTCACCACGGCCAACCTGAACTGCAGCACCAGCCTGTGCGGTGCGGGGATCCTGAACCTCGAGAACATCGCGTCGGTGCCGCTGCCCCTGTCGAACCCGAAGATCACCGGCTCGGCCGTGCCCGGTCGCACGCTCTCGGTCTCCACCGGCTCCTGGCGCAATGCGGGGTCGTACTCGTACGCCTGGTACCGCGGCAGCACCCTGGTCTCGACCTCCGCGACCTACAAGGTGGCCCCGGCGGACCTCGGTCAGCGGCTCTCGGCCCGGGTGCGCGCCGTCGGCGGCAACCAGGGCATCTACGCCGACGCGGCCCTCTCGGTCGCGAAGGCCAAGTCGTCGGCGAAGTTCTCGATGCCGTCGAAGGTCAAGAAGTCGAAGAAGGCCAAGCTCAAGGTGACGGTCTCCGCACCGTACGTCCGCGCCACCGGCACGATCAGGGTCTACGACGGCAAGCGGAAGATCGCGACGAAGAAGCTGACCGCCGGCGCGAAGGGCAGGGTCACGATCACGCTGCCCAAGCTCAAGAAGGGCACGCACCGGATCAAGGTCGTCTACTCCGGCAACGCCCAGCTCACGGCCGCGACGAGCAAGGTCAGGAAGGTCACCTCGCGCTGACGGTGGGTCAGCGGTTCACGCCCATCGGTCCCGCGGCCGGCAGGGTCCACGGCAGGGCAGTGTCGTGCGCGATCCGCGCGTCGAACTTCGCGACGATCCCGTCGGTGAACGGGATCGAGCGGCGGGCGTTCAGGTCGATGGCGATCTCGATCCACTCGCACAGGCTTGCGATCAGACCCGTCGTGGTGTCGGTCAGGATGCTGACGCCGTGCACCGTCTTCGCGGTGCGGCTCAGCAGGCGGGTGCGGCCCTCGATCGTGTCCCCGATGCGGATCTCGTTGAGGTACGTCAGATGGTGCTCGGCGCTGAAGACGGTGAAGCCGGCGGCGATGACCTCGGGCGTGACTCCGAGCGTGGCGAGCGCTCCCTCGCACGCGCGCATGTGAAGCGCGTAGTGATGGCTGACGTTGACGTGACCGTTGAAGTCCTCGTACTCCGGCGGGGCGACGAGCGAGAACTCCGGCGGGAGGTCGTTCACCTGGTCGAGGGTCGGTAGGTCGCGGGCAGGCATGGGGTCACCCTAGACGGCTTGAACGTGAATCCGGATTCAGGTACGGTGGGCGCTTCGACCCTTGACCGCAGGAAGAGGACCATGGACTTCGCGTACGACGCCACCACGACGGAACTGATCGGCAAACTCGAGGACTTCATGGCCGATCACGTGTACCCGGCCGAACCCGTCTACGACGCTCAGATGGAGGAACGGATCGGCGTGTGGGGGCCACCGCCGATCCTCGAGGAGCTCAAGACCGAGGCCAAGAAGCGCGGCTTGTGGAACCTCTTCCTCACCGGCGAGGGAGGCGCCGGCCTGACGAACCTCCAGTACGCGCCGCTGTGCGAGATTCTGGGCCGCAGC
>CAYXFT010000165.1:0-365 GCA_964464335.1 uncultured Aeromicrobium sp. | reverse complement strand
GCAGCCTGCACCTGGCGCCCGTCGCCACGAACTGCGCCGCCCCCGACACGGGCAACATGGAGACCATTCACCTGTTCGGTACCGACGAACAGAAGGCGCAGTGGCTCACGCCGTTGCGGGCCGGCGAGATCCGCTCGGCCTTCGCGATGACCGAGCCGGCCGTGGCTTCCAGTGACGCGACGAACATCGAGACCCGGATCGAGCGTGACGGCGACGAGTACGTCATCAACGGGCGCAAATGGTTCATCTCGGGCGCGATGAACCCCGACGCCAAGATCCTGATCGTGATGGGCAAGACCGATCCGGCGGCCGCCCGCCACCGCCAGCAGTCGATGATCCTCGTGCCGCGGGACACCCCCGGTGTC
>CAYXFT010000164.1:0-6666 GCA_964464335.1 uncultured Aeromicrobium sp. | reverse complement strand
TTCGAGCCCGGCGTCGGGTTGAGCGGGATCAGGTTCACGTGCACCCAGCCCCAGTCGCCGTAGGAGTTCAGGACGTCGCCGAGCAGGTCGGCACGCCACGCCTGGTCGTTGATGTCGCGCATCATCGCGTACTCGATCGAGACGCGACGCTTCGTGGCCTTCGCGTACTCCCACGCGGCCTCGACGGTCTCGGCGACGCTGAATCGGGTGTTGATCGGGACCAGTTCGTTGCGCAGTTCGTCGTCGGGAGCGTGCAGGCTCAGCGCCAGCGTGACGGGGATGCCCTCGGTGGCCAACTGCTTCATCCGCGGCACCAGCCCGACGGTCGAAACCGTGATGTTGCGCGCGCTCATGCCGAGCCCGTCCGGAGCCGTCGACACCATACGGCGCACGGACCCGATCACGGCCTTGTAGTTGGCCATCGGCTCGCCCATGCCCATGAACACGACGTTCGAGAGCCGTCCCGGCCCGCCGGGCACGGCACCGGAGGCCATCTGGTGGGCGGCGTCGACGACCTGGTCGACGATCTCGGCCGTGCTCATGTTGCGCTGGAGGCCGCCCTGGCCGGTGGCGCAGAACGGGCACGCCATGCCACAGCCGGCCTGGCTGGAGACGCAGATCGTCGCGCGGTCCGGGTACCTCATCAGGACCGACTCGACGAGCGAACCGTCGAACAGCCGCCACAACGTCTTGCGCGTCGTGCCCTTGTCGGCCTCGAGCACCCGCACGGTCGACAACAGCGGCGGCAGCAGGGCGCTGACGATCGCGTCGCGGTCCTTGGCCGGCAGGTCGGTCATCGCCTCGGGGTCGCGTTCGAGCCGGGCGAAGTAGTGGTGTGCGACCTGCTTGACCCGGAAACCCTTCAGACCGAGTTCGTCGGCGGCGGCCGTGCGCTCGTCGGGCGACAGGTCGGCGAGGTGGCGCGGCGGCTTGCCGCGGCCCCGCGGCGGTGCCATCACGAGGGGCAGCGGGCGGGGGTTCACGTCCGCGACGTCGACCTCGTTAGCCATGCCCCCAGTCTCCCAGACGCGGCCGCAGGAGCCGAATCGCTCGTCAGAGCTCGGCGTACCGCGACGTCAGCGACGCGACGAAGTCGAGCTTGTCCAGCACGGGAGCGGCGATCACGAAGGGGTAGAGCGGTTCCTTGCCCATCGACCGGTTGATCTGGTTCAGCGCGACCGACAACGGCACCCAGATGCCCGTGACGAGATCGCGGAACGACCGGAAGGCCTCCGGGTTGACGGTGGTCAGTCCGAACGCCTGCGCCGTGTCGATCGTGTCGGTGATGTGCAGGAAGTGGGCGAAGGTCTCGGCGAAGTCCTCGAACGGGTGCATCGTCGCGTAGGTGCTGATGTATGAGCCCTGCCAGCCCGCGGGCGCACTCTGCGCGTAGTGGCGATCGAGCGCCTCGCCGTAGTCCTGACGCTCGTCGCCGAACACCTCGCGCGAGCGGGTGCGCAGGTCGCCGTGGACCAGTGCCTGCTCGAAGTAGTGGCCGATCTCGTGCCGGAAATGTCCCAGCATCGTGCGGTAGGGCTCGGCCAACTGGCGGCGGACCTGCTCGCGGTGGACACTGTCGCTCTCGGCGAGGTCGATCGTGATGACGCCGTCCTCGTGGCCCGTCGTCACCGGCTGGACCGAACTGGAGAGCAGGTCGAACGCCAGGCCGAACGACGGGTCTTGCGCGCGGGTGACGATCGGCAGGTCGAGCGCGTCGAGTTCGACGACGAGGCGGCGCTTCGCCTGCTCGGCCAGCGGGAAGAGCGTCAGCCCCGCGACATCGGCGTCGCTGGGACGCGTGCGGGTCAGTTCGCAGCTGAAGCACAGGCCGCCCTCGAACCGCGAGAGCCACGTGCAGCCGGACAGGTCCAGATTGCGGCACGCCCACCAGATGTAGCCCTCGGCGTCGACGTAGCGGCCGGCCTCGTCGATCGGTACGATCGCCCGTTCCTCGCGGGAGAACCCGAGGGCCGACCCGCACGAGACACACGTCGAGTTCTCGAAGTACAGGGCACTGCCGCAGTTGCGGCAGACGAAGGCACGCATGCCGTTCAACCTATCGGGGCGACGTCGACCTGGACGTCGAGCACGGACTTCTTGGCGTCGGTGTAGATGATGCCCTTGACCGGGGGGACGTCCTTGTAGTCGCGTCCCCAGGCGACCGTGACGTACCTGTCGTTGGCCCACTGGTCGTTCGTGGGATCGAGCGCGAGCCACGATCCGTCCGGCAGCCAGACGGCCGCCCACGCGTGCGAGGCGTCCGCGCCGACGACCCGCTCCTTGCCCGGGGGCGGCGTGGTCGCGAGATAGCCGCTGACGTACCGGACCGCCAGTCCGTGCGATCGCAGGCAGGCCAGCGTGAGGTGGGCGAAGTCCTGGCAGACGCCCGCCCGCTTGCCGAAGACGTCGTCGATCCTCGTCGTGACGGTCGTCGCGCCCTTCTTGTACTCGAAGTCGGCGTGGATCCGGTGCATCAGGTCGGTGACCGCCTCGCCGACCGGACGGCCGGGGGTGAGCGACTGCGCGGCGTAGGCGTGGGCCTCGGCGGTCTGGTCGACGAGCTTGGACGGCAGCGAGAAGTCCACGGCGCGCCACGCGTCCGCGACGTCGGTGCGTTCGCGCGGCCTCGCCTGCTCCCACGCGGTGGCGAGCGCGTCCCGGTCGTAGACCGGCAGGTCGACGTCGACCTCGCTGGTGGCGTCGACCACGAGCAGGCGGTGCGGATCGGTCACCTGGAAGTAGGTGGTGGCGTTTCCGTAGAAGTCGACGTCGTGCGTCGAGTCCGTCGGGGACGGGTCGATGCGCACGTCGACGGTCGCGACGTGCTGCGACGGCAGTTGCCGCGGCACGACGTACGCAATGCCGTAACTGTTCGACACGTCGTCGTCGTACGTGTAGGTGGTGCGGTGCCAGACCCGGTACTTCACACGTCATCGCCGCCGATCGTGAAGCCCAGGATCCGCTGCGACGGACCGGTCGCGAAGTGCACCTCGGCGACGGCGTCCGACAGCCGCATCAACTGTTGGGCGGTGGCCTGGGCGAAACGCAGCAGGTTCGGCCGTTGCTCGCCGTCGATCGCCATCAGGGCGGGGACGTCGAGGCGCGCCATCTCCTCCAGCAGGTCGTCGACGAGTCGCTCGGGTCGCGTCGAACCCGTCGAGCCCGGCATCGCCGTCAGGTGCTGGTCAATCGCGCGCAGGTTGAACAGCAGCGAACGGGGGTTGGCCTCGTCCAACAGGAGCAGATCGACGACCGTGGTCCCCCGCACGACGCCACGGTAGCGACGCCGGTGGGTGACGGCGCTCTCGGCCGCCTGCAGGACCGCCGTGTTGATGTCGCGGTCGACGTCGATGCCCCGCCGCACCGTCAGGGTCGGGCCGACGACGTGGCACAACTGCAGGCTGCGCTCGATCGCGCGCCCGATCTCCATGAGTCGCCAGCCCTCGTCGCGGACCATGTTCCCGGTGACGCCGTGCAGCGCGAGGATGTCGGTGAGCATGCGCCCGGCACTCTCGCCGATCTGCCAGCTGTGCGGGTTGGCCGCCAGCGATCCGCGGGCGCGGTCCATCGCGCCGAAGACGCGGAAGAGGTCGGAAGAAACCTGGTCCCGGACGCTCTGGGCGATCTCCTTGAGCCGCACGAGCGTCTGGGCGACCGAGCCGCGGCGACGCGGATCCAGCAGCAGCGACCGCAGGTCGGACTCGTACTCGGAGCCGTCGAAGGGCGAGGCGCTCAGCGAGCGCATCGCCTCGGCGACGACCTCGAGCGTGCGGCCGCCGCTGGAGTGGGGCCGGCCCTGGAAGTCCTCGGCGAGGCCGTGCGTGACGATGGCCAGCCGCAGCATGTCCTCGATCCGCTCGGCATAGCGGCCGAGCCAGAACAGGTCGTCCAGCACGCGCGGCACGGGCGTGACCGGGGCGCGGACGTTCGTCATCGGAAGGACGTCGAGCAGGCCCTGGTCGGGCGCGTCGGGCGACTCCTTGAGGACCCACACGTCCTTGCTGACGCCCACGTCCTCGCGCGTCTCGCCGACCGGCGCCGCGCTGGCCAGACCGCCGATCATGGGGCGGTAGCTGGATCCGTACCTCAGCGTGAACGTGCGCAGCGTGACGGCGTGGGGCCGGAGCGTCCCCTGTTCGAGCGTGGGCGAGACCGAGACCGCCGGGACCTCCTGGCCGACCCAGCGGTGCGGCGCGGCGCGCACGGCAGCCTCCAGTTCGGCGCGGGACAGGTCAGGGAACTCGAACGGCGGGTCGATCCGGCGGATGCGCAACTGGTCGAACCGGTCGAGCACCTGCGTCAGCCCGTCGGGCGTGCCGGCCCAGAAGGTCGGCACGGCGGCGAGCCGCAGCGGCTCGTCCAACAACTGCTCGCACATCGCCGACATGAACGGCAGCAGCGCGGGGTTCTCGAGCACCCCCGACCCCAACCCGTTGACGATCGTGACGTTGCCGCGGCGCACCGCCTCGGCCAGCCCGGTCACCCCGAGTCGGGACTCGCCCCGCAGTTCCAGCGGATCGCTCCACTCCGCGTCGACCCGGCGCAGGATGACGTCGACGCGCTCGAGTCGACCGAGCACGCGCATCCAGACCGCTCCGTCACGGGTGACGAGGTCGCTGCCCTCGACGAGCGGGAAGCCCAGGGTGGCGGCGATGAAGGCCTGGTCGTAGGCCGTCTCGGACATCGGCCCCGGCGACAGCACCACGACCCGCGGGTTGTCCAGTCCGTGGGGAGCCGCCTCCATGAGGGCCACGCGCAGCGCCTGGAAGAAGGGCGAGAGCCGGTGCAGACCCGCTTCGCGGTAGGCCAGCGGCAGGACGCGCGACAGGACGCGACGGTTCTCCATCGCGAAACCGATGCCCGACGGTGCCTGCGCGCGGTCGGCGATGACCTGCCAGTCCCCGGACGCCGTGCGGCCCAGATCGGTCGCCGACACGATCAACGGGCGCTGGTTGGCGGCACTGCTGCGCGCGACGCTGCGCAGGAAGCCGCTGTGACCGAAGACGATGCTGGGCGGCAGGGTGCCCGACGACAGCAGTCGCTGGGGTCCGTAGAGGTCGACGAGGATGGCGTTGAGCAGTTCGGCGCGTTGGGCCAGCCCCTTCTCCAGCCCGGACCATTCCTCGGCGGACAGCACGAGGGGCACGGGGTCGAGCCGCCACTCCTGCTGTTCGCTGCCCGGCGGCGTGTACGTGACGCCCTCGTCCGACAGCAGGCGGGTGATCTCGTCGCCGACGCGTGCCAACTGCGGCAGGGTCAGGTCGACGGCCTCGGCCGCGAGCCGCTTCCACGCCGCACGCAGCGTGCCGTCGGGGCTCGCCACCTCGTCGTAGGGCGCGCCGGTCTGGCCGAGCGTCGGCTGGATCACCGACGCCGCGTAGTCGCGCAGAACGGTCACCGGCCGGCCCTGTCCGCCGGTCGGCGCCGCGTGGCCCGGGTCGGCTTGAACCGACGCAGGTCGAGGGTGAACGGGTACTCGACGCTGCGCGCCTCGAGGTCGCGCCGGATCCGGTTGAGCGAGAGTCCGGAACTGGTGTACCCGAGTGCCTCGAACCGGTTCGAGCGACGGGACTCCGCCTCGTTGGCGTTGACCGGGAAGGTGTCGTACGAACGGCCGCCCGGGTGCACGACGTGATAGGTGCAGCCGCCGAGCGACTGACCGTCACGCAGGTCGACCAGCTCGACGACGACCGGCGAGTGCACCTCGATCGACGGGTGCAACGCCGACCAGGGCTGCCACGCGCGATACCTGACGGCTGCCACGTACGTGCCCGGATCGGCGGTGGGGGTCAGTGGGACCGCGACACCGCAGCACACGATCACGTGCCGCATCGGGTCGACGCCCGTCACGGTGATCTGCAGCCGCTCGATCGACGAATCGACGTAGCGCGCCGTGCCGCCGCTGGTGGCCTCCTCGCCCAGGACGTTCCAGGGCTCGATCGCCGAGCGCAGCTCGATCCCGACGTCGGCGACCCGCGTCGTGCCGATGTGCGGGAAGCGGAACTCGAAGAACGGTTCGAGCCACGCCCGCTCGAAGGCGATGCCCGCGTCGTTCAGGTCGTCGATGACCTCGCGGATGTCGCGTCGCACGCCCCACGGGCTGAGCATCTCGTCGTGCAGGCGGGTCCCCCAGTCGACGAGGTCCTCGGTGTACGGCTGCTCCCAGAACATCGCCACGAGCGACCGCACCAACAGCGCCTGCACGAGCGCCATGTGGGGATGGGGCGGCATCTCGAAGCCGCGCAGCTCCAGCAGGCCGAGCCGTCCTCGCGAGGAGTCGGGGCTGTAGAGCTTGTCGATGCAGAACTCGGCGCGGTGCGTGTTGCCGGTCAGGTCGGTCAGCAGGTGGCGCAGGGCCCGGTCGGTCACCCACGGCCGCGGCTCGCCGGCCCGGCCCGCCGTCCGGAGCAGTTCGGACAGGGCGATCCGCATCTCGTAGGTCGCCTCGGGACGGCCCTCGTCGAAACGCGGAGCCTGACTGGTCGGTCCGATGAACCGACCGCTGAACAGGTAGGACAGGCTCGGGTGCCGCTGCCAGTAGCGGATCATCGAGGCGAGCAGGTCCGGCCGACGCAGCAGCGGCGAATCGGCGGGCGTGGAGCCGCCGAGGGTGATGTGGTTGCCGCCGCCGGTGCCGGTGTGCGATCCGTCGAGGTCGAACTTCTC
>CAYXFT010000163.1:0-6682 GCA_964464335.1 uncultured Aeromicrobium sp. | reverse complement strand
GGCAAGGCCGCCGGGGCCGCGGCGTCGGGTGACTCGCTGACGTCGCCCATGCAGGGCACCGTCGTCAAGCTCGCGGTCGAGGACGGCCAAGAGGTCGCCGAGGGCGATCTGGTCGTCGTCATCGAGGCCATGAAGATGGAGCAGCCGATCAACGCCCACAAGGCCGGCACGGTCTCGGGTCTGGCCGCCGTGGTCGGCGAGACCGTCGGCGCCGGCGCCGTGATCTGCGACATCGCGGACGCCTGAGCAGCACGTACGTCGAACGCCCTCGCAGCCACCGGCTGCGGGGGCGTTCGGCTTCCCGGCGGGCGCGGAAGGCACCGAGGCGGTGACCGTGGTGGCCACGTCACCGCCCGGGGGCGCCTACTCGCCGCGGAGGCCGGCGCGGTCCTCCGGCGAGACGCCCGGGGTGGCGGCCGGAGCGTGGTGGTCGACCTCGCCGAAGGCGACGCCGGTGGCCCACACGACGAGGGTCACCACGATCCACGTGACCCAGCCGTCGATGTCGAAGCCCTCGTGCGGCACGATCCAGTCGGTGAGGGCCAGGGCGACCAGCGTGAGCGCCAGTCCCCCGGTGATCGTGTAGACGCGCAACCAGCGCGATCCGGTGCGCAGGGCGAGCGTCCGCAGGACGACGCTCAGCACCGTGAAGAGCACGACGGCCGTCACCCACCAGCCGACCGTCAGGGTGAAACCGGGCAGGACGATCGCGGCCAGGCCCAGCGACACGGCGTTCGCGAGGGCGGCGGTGACGATCGTGATCCAGAGGCGTCTGCTCAGCATGCCCTGATCATCCCACCGCGGATTCTCAGAAGCCGAACCAGTCCGACCGCAGACCGAACGCCCAGCGCGCGTCGACGCCCGTGATGGTCTTGCTGCCCTTCGATCCCTTGAGCGTCATCGACGAGACGCGGCCACCCTGGTCGCCCAGACCGTTGCGCTTCGTGATCGAGATCGACTTCAGCGTTCCGATCGACGAGTACTTCTTCTGGATCGTGGAGGCCGTGACGGTGATGCTCCAGGCGTGGTTCTTGTTCCCGCTCCAGTTGTCCCACGGGTCCGCGACGGGCGCGAGGTAGGAGAAGGAGCCGCGGTTCGTGTACCCGCCCGACGAGCTGGAGAACTGCGTCAGCGCCGGCTTGCCACCGAACGTCAGGATCCGGCCCTTCGTGCCGGCGACGGCCTGGTTGGACCGGGTCGTCTCGGCCGACAGCCCGCCGTAGACCTGGCACGACGTCGTGTCGCAGATGTCGTAGTGCTTCGACGAGCCGAGGTACCGCGAG
This sequence comes from uncultured Aeromicrobium sp., assembly GCA_964464335.1. Classification (GTDB taxonomy): domain Bacteria; phylum Actinomycetota; class Actinomycetes; order Propionibacteriales; family Nocardioidaceae; genus Aeromicrobium. The sequence goes on along the minus strand of CAYXFT010000163.1, from coordinate 5,399 downwards.
GCGTAGGTGCGCGCCGCGACCGACTGGGCCTTGAGCGCCTCGAGGCTCCAACTGGACGGCATCTCCCGCGCGACGACGCCCTGCGTGTACGCCTCGAGGCTCAGCACGTTGACGGTGTCGCGTGCGGTCGAGCCCGACGACGGCTTCGCCGACCGCAGCGCACCGCGGTAGGCCCGGGTGCTGCCGTTCGGCATCACCAGCGCAATCGAGGAGGGGCCCTCGAACTGGGCGCTGCCGGCGACGGTCTTGTAGGTGTACCACTTCGATCCGGACTTGTAGAACAGCGAGTTCTTCTTCCGGTTCGCCTTCGCGTTGTCGATCGACCAGGCGCTGACCTTGCGGCCGCTGGTGGTCCCCGGCAGCGTCACGACGGCATTGGTCGACAGGTCGCGGAACTTCAGACCCGACGCCGGCTTCACGTAGACCGAGTTCGTCGTGTCGGCGGTGATCTGCACGCGGATCGTCGCCGACTTCGTGCCGAGCGTCGTGCCCGGGTAGTACTTCTTGAGGATCGCGTCGTACTTGTGGCCGGCGCGGGCGCCGCCCTCGGCGCCGTACTGGCTCATCCCGATGCCGTGACCGTATCCGTGACCCTTGAAGACGACCTTGCCACCGGCGGCGACGCTGACGGCGTTCTTGGCCGCCGAGGCGGGTGGAGTGGTCGTCGGCGCGGGAGCGGGAGCGGCGGAGGCCGCCAGCGTGGACGCGGTCGGGTACGGCGCGACGCTGTAGCCGCCGAGCCGCTCGGTCGTCGACGGGTTGATCACCGCGACCCGGAAGAGGTACTTCGTGCCGGGCTTCAGGCCGGTGGCGGTCGCGGTGTTCGTGCGGACCGAGTAGAACTTCTTGCCCGTCGACTCGCCGGCCTTGACGACCATGAGCCGGTAGCCGGGAGCCCCGGCCTGCGCGGCCCAGGACACGGTCAGCGTCGACGAGGTCGCCTTCGCCGCCTTGAGGCCGGTCGGCGCGGTGAAGCCCATCATGGTGGCGCTCGTGTAGGGCTTCGCCGTGTAGGAGCTGAGCCGCTCCCCCGTGGTCGGCACGATCACCGCCACCCGAAAGACGTAGGTCTTCCTGGCGCTCAGTCCCGTGATCGTCGTCGACGTGCCCGTCACGCGGTAGTACTTCGCGTTCGTGCTGCTGCCGGTGGGCGACACCAGGACGCGGTAGCCGGGTGCGCCGGCGACGGCGGACCACGAGACCTTCGCGGACGTGGTGGACACCGTGACCTTGACGCCCTTCGGCGCGGCGTACTTCACGGCGGTCGGCGCACTCGGTGCACCGGCGGCCGACTTGGCCTTCGACACGTAGGTGGCGACGCGATCGCGCAGGCCTCCGACCGCGTTGATCCAGGAGTAGGCGTACTTGCCCGGGCACGCGGTGGACTTGACGTCACGGTGGCCGTTGATGACCTGGTACTTGCGTCCGCCCGTCGTGTAGGTGCCCTTGGGGTTCGCGCCGAAGTACTTCAGGCGCCAGCCGACGAGCTTGACGACGGCGGTCTTGAGGGCCTCGCTGGGGGCGACCTTCTCGAAGTTGCCCATCATGGAGACGCCGGTGGCCCACTGGTTCACCGCGTCGACACCCGAGTGGGCCGCGCGGACCTGGTTCTTGAGGCCGCCCTTGCGACCTTCGAAGATCTGGCCGAACCGGTCGACGAGGAAGTTGTAGCCGATGTCGCACCAGCCGTGTCCCTTGACGTGGTACGTCTGATAGCTGCGCACGAGCGCGGCGGCGTCGGCCTTGGCGTACGTGTTGGAGCCGGCGGTGTGGTGGATCACGACGCCGAGCGCCTTGGGGCGCGTCGTGGGGGTGTCGCACTTGGTGCCCGCACCGGCCTTCCACTGCGCACGCGTGATGATCGTCGGCATCGGGACGACCGACGGGGTGCCGTCGGTGGTCGCGGCTGCGGACGTGACGCTCCCCGCGGCGGGGTCGTAGACCGCGCTGGTGATGGGCGTGACGACCTCGGCCTTCCCCGGGTCGATCGTCGTCACCTTGACGCCGGCGAGGGCGCCGGAGGCGGCCTGCACGTCCACGGCGATGCCGTCGGCGGGTGCCTCGGTCCACAACGGCGTGGTGCCCGGACGACCGTCCTCGAAGTTCTCCTCCAGTTCGAGCGTCTCCCAGTCACCCCACGTGCCGTGCGTACGGACCTGGACCCGCACGGTGACGTCGGTGGCGGACGAGGACGCGTCCCACGTGACGCCGGCCATCCGGAAGGCCGCGACGGCGGTGCGCTTGACGCTCGCATCACCGTGGGCCTGCGGGTCCTGCTTCACGGCGGTCTGCTCGACCTCGACCTCGGGCGAGACGGGCGCGGTGGTGGTCGGCTCGGCCTCGGGGGTCGTCGAGGCGGGCGGCGTGGTGATGACGACGTCGGTTCCTGCGGCGTGCGCGCCGGCCGGCGCCAGCACGAGCGCACCGGCGACGGCGCCGGAGGCCAGACCAATGCTGCAGCGGGTCAGCCAGGAATGCATGGGGGAAGTCCATTCTGGGCGTTGTTACGGCTGTGACTCTTGTGAGCACACGCATCAGATCACAGATCCAGGGGTCGTTCCAGCGTTTCAGGGCTGACCTGCGAAACCACACACGTGTGATTACATCCGTGGAGAGCGATATCTCAAGCGGAGGTTCAGAGTTGGCGGTGCAGCCTTCGGGCCGCCTCCGCGACCGAGCCGGACAACGACGGATACACCGTGAAGGCGTCCGCGACGTGGTCGACCGTGAGCGACGCCGAGACGGCGACCGACACCGTGTGGATGAGCTCGCTGGCCTTCGGGCCGACGACCACGCCGCCGATCAGCGTGCCGACGCCCTGTCGCGCGAACAACTTCACGAAGCCGTCGTGCACGCCCAGCATCTTGGCCCGGGGATTGGCCGCGAGCGGCAGCATCGCCGTGTCGACGAGCAGCCCCTGCTCCTCGATCTGTCGCTGGGTCATGCCGACCGTCGCGATCTCCGGGGACGTGAAGATGTTGCTCGAGACCTTCGCGAGGTCGAGCGGATGCACCGCGTCACCGAGCAGGTGAGCCATCGCGATGCGACCCTGTTGGGCGGCCACGGAGGCCAGCATGAAGATGCCGGTGCAGTCGCCGGCGGCGTAGATCCCCGGGACGTTCGTGCGCGAGACCTTGTCGACGGGCACGAAGCCGCCGTCGTCGGTCGCGACGCCGGCCGCCTCCAGCCCGATGCCGGTCGTGTTCGGGATCGAGCCCAGCGCCAGCAGGCAGTGCGAACCGGTGACGGTGCGCCCGTCGGTCAGCGTGACGACGACCTCGTCACCGTCGGGGCCGGTATGCCGCCGGACCGACTCCATCCGCGAGTTGTCCATGACGTTCATACCCCGCCGGGTGAACACGTCCTCGATGAGGTTGGCGGCGTCGGGGTCCTCCCCCGGCAGCACCCGCGAGCGGCTGGAGACGAGGGTGACCGCGGCGCCGAGTCCGTTGTAGGCGCTGGCGAACTCCGCTCCCGTGACGCCCGAGCCGACCACGACCATGTGCTCGGGGATCTCGCGCAGGTCGTAGACCTGCTCCCAGGTCAGGATGCGCTCGCCGTCCGGCTGCGCGGAGGCCACGACGCGCGGGTGCGCGCCGGTCGCGATCACGATGCCGTCGGCCGACAGCGTCGTCTCGCCCTCGTCCGTGGTGGCGACGACCGTGTGTGGGTCGGCGATGCGACCACTGCCGCGCACGACCGTCACCCCGGCGGCCTCCATGCGTGCGGCGATGTCGGCCGACTGGGCCGCGGCCAGCCGCAGCACCCGGGCGTTCACCGCGGCGAGGTCGGCCTGGACCGATCGCGCGATCTCGACGCCCAGTTCGGCCGCCGAACCCACCTCGGTGAGCAGGTCGGACGTGGCGATCAGGGTCTTGCTGGGGACGCAGTCGGTCAGGACGGTCGAACCGCCCAGCCCGTCCCGGTCGACGATGGTGACGTCGGCTCCCAGTCTGCGCGCGATGAGCGCCGCCTCGTAGCCGCCTGGTCCGCCACCGATGATCACGACTTGGGTCACGGTTCCCATTGTCCTCCCTCGGGAGGATCGCCGGCACTCGCGGCGTCTCATCTGGCGACTCTTCACCACTTTTCGAAAAGAATAGATAATATATGCTTCATGAAGAGAGAACTTCGTGTCGCCGTCGTCGGAGCCGGGCCGGCTGGCATCTATGCCGCCGACATCCTCACCAAGTCCGAGGTGGCCGAGTCCACCGGCGGAGCCTTCGGCTCCGTCAGCGTCGACATCTTCGATGCCGACCCGACCCCGTTCGGCCTGATCCGGTACGGCGTCGCACCCGACCACCCGCGGATCAAGGAGATCATCAAGGCCTTGCACCGGGTGATGGCGAACGACGCCATCCGCTTCTTCGGCAACCTCGCCGTGGGGCGCGACATCAAGATCGACCAGCTCCGCGCCTACTACGACGCCGTCGTCGTCGCGACCGGCGCGCGCCGTGACCGCGACCTCGACATCCCCGGCGTCGACCTGCGCGGCTCCTTCGGTGGCGCGGACTTCGTCGCCTGGTACGACGCCCACCCCGAGGCCCCCCGCGAGTGGGACTTCGACCCCGACGCGACGTCCGTCGCCGTGCTCGGGGTCGGCAACGTCGGTCTCGACGTCGCCCGGATCCTGGCCAAGACCGCGGACGAACTGCTCACCACCGAGATCCCGGCGAACGTCCACGCCGGGTTGTCGACGAACCGCGCCACCGACGTGCACGTCTTCGCCCGTCGCGGGCCGGCGCAGGTGAAGTTCTCGCCGATGGAACTGCGCGAACTCTCCCACTCCCCCTCGATCGACGTGATCATCCACCCCGATGCCCGCGCGATTCTGGAAAGCTATTACGAGACGCGCGGCGGCCTGACCGACGCGCGGCTGAGGATGGCGCGCGTGCCCGATGGTTCCGAGCTGATCCCCAACCGCTACACCGGCGCGCCGGGCATCCGCCACGGCAACGTGTTCATCATGGCCGGGGTGCCGGCGATCACCTCGGGCATGCTCGACGCGCTGTCGGGCCAGCTCGAGGGCGGGGCGCCGCTGCTGAGCGAGACGATCGGCTGCTGGGTCCAGGAAAGCGAGGTCGCAGACCTGCTGGGGCGGACCGAGCAGGACTTTGAAGGCTGCCAGATCGGCTCCTACCCCTTCTGGCGCGACGGCAAGACCGGCGCGAACTTCGTGATCCGCTCGACCGACGCCGACACCCTCGCCGCCTGCACCCGCGCCCTGGTCGCGGGCCTGGAGGCGATGGACCGCCCCGCCGTGTTCGGCGGGATCGAATGACGAATGCGCGTCGTCCCGGACCGCTGGCGGCTGGGGCGAACGTCGCGTTCGGAGGCCAGCGGTCCCGGATCAAGTCCGGGACGACGATATTCGCGCTGGCCCTGCTCGCCGGCTGCGC
>CAYXFT010000162.1:0-6692 GCA_964464335.1 uncultured Aeromicrobium sp. | reverse complement strand
GACGAGGCGATCCGCATCATGGAGACCAGCGAGCTCGTCGCCGAGACCCTCGGTGAGCACGTGTTCGACTTCTTCCTGCGCAACAAGCGGGCGGAGTGGCAGGACTACCGGTCGCAGGTCACCCAGTTCGAGATCGACCGGTTGATGCCGGTCGTCTGAGGACCGGAAGCACACCGCGTGTCTCGCACCCGATACTCCGACTCCGACCTCGCGGCCGCCAATCTGGCGCGGCTGGGAGACGTGTCCGCCGACCTGGTGACCCAGATCGAGTCCGTGGCCGACCCGGACACGGCGCTGGCCTCGCTCGTCGACATCCTCGATTCCGGCGACCGGGCGTCGTTGTTGGCGGCGCTCGAGGGCGATCCCGTCCTGCGCGAGCGCGTCATGATCGTGCTGGGCACGAGCCGCGCGATCGGGGAGTACTGGCGCCGCCACCCCGAGTACGTCCTCGACCTGGTCGAGGAGAACATGCTGAAGCGACCGGCGACCGAGCAGGAGTACCGCGGCTGGCTCGCCGACGTCGAGGACGCCGACCATCTGCGCATCGCGTACCTGCGCGAGTTGGCGGTGATCGCCGCACGCGACCTCAACGCCCACACCGTCTTCGAGCAGTCCTCGGCCGAGTTGTCCGATCTCGCGGTGGCGACGCTCGGCGCGGCCCACCGGATCGCCGTCGCGCGGGAGAAGCACGCCGACCTCGTCGCGGTGACGGTCATGGCGATGGGCAAGACCGGCGGACACGAACTGAACTACGTCAGCGACGTCGACGTGATCTTCGTCCACGAGCCCGTCGAGGGCGCCGACGACCAGCTCGCGGCCGCGGCCGCGACGCGCATCGCGGCCGACATCATCAGGATCTGTGGCGAGCACACGGGGGAGGGCACGATCTGGGAGGTCGACCCGAACCTGCGACCCGAGGGCAAGCAGGGCCCGCTGACGCGCACGCTGTCCAGCCACGTCGCGTACTACGACCGCTGGGCGGTCACCTGGGAGTTCCAGGCGCTGCTCAAGGCCCGGTACGCCGCCGGCGACCGTGATCTCGCCGACCGTTACCTCGCAGCCCTGCAGCCGTTGGTGTGGAAGGTGTCCGAGCGCGACGACTTCGTCGCCGACGTGCGCCGGATGCGGCGGCGGGTCGTGGAGAACATCCCGGCCGCGCATCGCGATCGCCAGCTCAAGCTCGGCAGTGGCGGCCTGCGCGACGTGGAGTTCGCGGTCCAGCTGCTGCAGCTCGTACACGGCCGCGTCGACGACACGATCCGCAGCCCGAACACGCTGGACGCGCTGCGTTCGCTGATCGACGCCGGGTACGTCGGGCGGCGTGACGGCTCGGCACTGGAGGAGGCGTACGAGTTCCTGCGGGCGCTCGAGCACCGGATCCAGTTGTTCCGGCTCAAGCGGACGCACCTGGTGCCCGAGGACCCGGAGGACCTGCGCCGCATCGGTCGCAGCATGGGCTTTCGGATGAAGCCGGCCGACAACCTCGTCAAGGAGTGGCAGGCGCACCGGCGGATCGTCAGCCGGCTGCACGAAAAGATCTTCTACCGCCCACTGCTGGAGGCCGTGGCGGCGCTGCCCGCGGACGGTCTGCGCCTGAGCACCGAGGCCGCCGTCGACCGGCTGGCCGCGCTCGGCTTCAGCGATCCCCGCGGCGCGATGGCCCACATCGAGGCCCTCACGACGGGTGTCTCGCGGCGCGCCGCGATCCAGCGTTCGCTGCTGCCGGCGATGCTCGGCTGGTTCTCCGAGGCGCCCCAGCCCGACTCGGCGCTGCTGGCGTTCCGGCAGATCTCCGACGAGCTCGGCGAGTCGCCCTGGTACCTGCGCAAACTGCGCGACGAGGGCACGGGAGCCCAGCAGTTCGCGCAGATGCTGTCCTCCAGTCAGTACGTCACCGACCTGATCCGGCGGGCGCCCGACGCGGTGGCCCTGCTCGGTGACGACGCCGCACTCGTGCCGAACAGCCTCGACCGCCTCGACACCGAGATGGCGCTCGCGGCCGCCCGCCACCAGATCCCCGACGGTGCCGTCCGCGCGATCCGGCGGATCCGCCGCCGCGAGCTGTCGCGGATCGCGATGGCCGACGTGCTCGGCCGGTTGGACGTCGTCGAGGTCGGCGATGCGTTGACGGCGGTCAACACGGCCACGATCGCGGCGACCCTGTCCACGGCCGAGGCCGCCTGGGTCCAGCAGAACGACAGGCCCGTGCCCACCCGTTTCGCGATCGTGCTGATGGGTCGCACGGGCGGCTTCGAGACCGGGTACGGCTCGGACGCCGATGTCATGTTCGTCCACGATCCGGTCGACGGGGCCGACGCGGCCGACGCGAAGGCGTGCGCCCAGTGGCTCGCCGAGTTGATCCGCCGGATGCTCGGTTCGCCGGGCGACGACCCGCCCCTCGACCTCGACGCCGACCTGCGTCCCGAGGGCAAGAACGGCCCCCTCGTGCGGACGTTCGCGGCGTTTGCCGGCTACTACGCGAAATGGTCCGACACGTGGGAGGCGCAGGCGCTGCTGCGGGCCCATGCCGGGATCGGCGACGCGGACCTGTGCCGCCGCTTCACCGAACTGATCGACCCGATGCGGTATCCGCAGGGCGGGCTGTCCGCCACCGAGGTCCGCGACATCCGCCGGATCAAGGCACGCGTGGACTCCGAACGGTTGCCCCGCGGCGCCAACCCGAACACGCACCTCAAGCTGGGGCGGGGCGGACTGGCCGACGTCGAGTGGACGATCCAGCTGTTGCAGCTGGACCACGCCCATCGGTTCCCGGCCCTGCGCACGACGCGCACGCTCGATGCGCTGACGGCCGCGGCCGAGGCCGGGGTCCTCTCGCCCGACGACGCGGAGGCGCTGACCGAGGCCTGGCGCCTCGTCACCCGGATCCGCAACGGCGTCGTGCTCTGGCGCGGCAAGGCGGCCGAGTCGATGGTCGAGACGGCGGCCGACCGGGCCGGACTCGCGCACCTGCTGGGCATCGGTCAGGATCACACCGAGGAGATGGTCAACGACTACCTGAGGATCACCCGTCGGGCCCGCAGGGTCGTCGAGCGCGTCTTCTACGCCTAACGTGGCACCCATGTTCGCCCGCTTCCTCGCCGCGACCGTGATGTTCTCGCTGGTGACCGCCGTCCCCGCGTCGGCAGACGAACCGACGCCCACTCCCACGCCGACGCCCACGACCGCCCCGACCACGGAGGCGCCGAAGCAGATCACCGTGAAGACCCGTCCGAAGGTCGTCGGCGTCGCGCGGTACGGCAGGACGCTGCGCCGCACCGTCGGCACCTATTCCGTGGGCGGCAACACCTATCGCACGCGATGGTTGCGCGACGGGAAGGCGATCCGCGGCGCCACGAAGGCGCGTTACCGTCTGCAGCCCGCCGACGTCGGTCACCGGATCTCGGTGCGGGTCAGCGTCCGGCACCGCGGGTACGTGTCGAGGATCGTCACGTCGCCGTCGCGACGGGCAGGGCACGTGCGTTCGGTGCGGCACACGGTGAAGTACACGATCAGGACCAATGGCGACATCACGACGAGCCGCAAGACCTTCCGCCGGCAGGTCGCCGAGACGCTCAACGACCCCCGCGGGTGGCGCGCTGCGGGCATCGCGTTCACGGAGGTCGCGTCGGGCGGTTCGATGACGGTCGTGCTGGCCGAGGCATCGCGGGTGCCGTCCTACTCCAGCGGCTGTTCGTCGACCTGGAGCTGCCGCGTCGGACGGTACGTCATCATCAACCAGGAGCGCTGGAAGCATGCCTCGCCGGCGTGGAACGCGGCCAAGGGCACGACACGACGCGGCTACCGGCACATGGTCGTGAACCACGAGGTCGGTCACTGGCTCGGTTGGCACCACAAGTCCTGTGGCGGGAAGGGCAAGAAGGCCCCGGTCATGATGCAGCAGTCGAAGGGTCGCGCGGGCTGCACCTTCAACTCCTGGCCCAAGTCGTCGGAACGCGACGTGCCCCGATACCGCTGAAGGGCCCCGCCGCTGTCGCGACGGGGCCCCTCGGGGGTGTCAGCTGGTGATCACACGGCTCAGGGAGCGAGCGTGGCGGTGATCGTGTTGCCGCTGCCGGAGGCCTGCGACGACAGCAGCTCGTTCAGCAGGCCGCAGCCGGTCAACTTCGCGATCGAGTAGGTGCCCGTGACGGCGCCACCCTTGAACGGATCGAACCGGTCACCGGTCGAGGTCAGGGTGATGTCGGACGGCGCGGACGCCTTGCAGGACGAGCCGCCACCCAGCGGGAGGCCGAACGCCTTGACGGACGGGATGTTGATGTTGACCTTCGACTTCGAGGTCAGCTTGCCCGCGGAGAGGGTGCCGGTCGTCTTGCCCTGCGGGGTGAAGACGATGTCCGCGGTGACGGGCAGGAAGCCGAGCGCCTTGAGGTTGGCGGTCGTCGTGTTCAGCGTCAGATCAGCCGTGAAGGCGCCGGTGGCCAAGTCGAACTTGGCCGCGATGCCACCGGTCAGGGGCGCGGTGCCACTGCCGGCCTTGATGTACGTCGAGCCCTTCAGCTTGAACGCGATGTCGATCGGCTCAGCGGTCGGCTCCGTGGTGGGAACTGTGGTGGGAACTGTGGTCGGGACCGTGGTCGGGACCGTGGTCGGGACCGTGGTCGGGACCGTGGTGGGAACCGTGGTCGGCGTCGAGACCGCGATCGATCCGAGCGTGCGGTCACCGGTCGTGCTGCAGGCCAGCGTCGATGGGATCTGGGCGTTCAGGTCGTCCACCAACGTCGCCGTGATGTTGAAGCTGGCGGGCATGCCCAGCACGACGCTGGTGACGGCGTTCGCCGGCGTGGTGATCGCCGGCGTCGTGCCCGTGGCGGGGATCAGCCAGGTCTCGCCCGCGGTCTGCGGGATCGGCGTGGACGGAGCCGACAGGCTGGGAATCGCGATCTTCGTCGTCTGGCCGGCCGTGGTGAGGTCGACGTACGAGTCGGTCGAGGAACCCGAGGCGGAGACACCGTAGAGGTTGTTCACCGTCGCCGAGCGCAGCGTCTCGGGCAGCGCCAGGGTGATCGAGATCGGCGTCGCCGGGATGACCTCACCCGGGACGACCGACGCCGGGACCGAGGTCTTCGCGGTCACGCCGACGGTGTGGGTGCGCAGGTTCAGGTTTCCGGCATACACCTGGCAGGTGTAGTTGAGCTGCTTGGTCAGCTCGACGTTGGCCGCGCTCGCGCTGGTGGCCGTCAACACACTGAAGGCCCCCGCTCCGAGCGCCACCGCGGCGCCGGATGCGAGGACCTTCCGGGTCATCGTCATGTTCTTCACTGGGTGTCCTTCGATGGGAGTGGTGCCCTCGCGCCGACGTTCCCTCATGGTCGGCCGAAGCGGTGGCTGTGATAGACGTCACAGACATTAGCGGACCGTGAACTCCGAGTGCAACTCATAGTTACGAGAAGTTTTGACTTGAATTGCAGGCAATGACTCCGCCGTGACAGGTGTGACTGAAGTGGTTCAGTGCTCTCAGGGCGCCAAGATGGCGTCGCACTGCGACGTCTTCTCGATGGTCGTCCTCAGCCCTTCGTCGTTGTTCATCAACTCCACCAGGGGACCTTGATAGGTCGCCGGATCCGTCAGCGACTCGGACAGTTCGAGCATCGCGGCCTGACGCTGCTCGGCACTCTTGCCGGTGCTGTCGGAGAACCGCATGGTGATCCGGTCGAGCGTCTTCGAGGCCTGGTCGAGCGACGCCTTCGCCTTGTCGTAGGCCTCGGCCTTCGCCTCGGGCGGAGCGCCGGCGTCGGCGAGCACCTGTTGCTGGGTGTCCAGCCGGGTCTGCATCTCCGTGAGGAAGTCCACGATGACTGCCTTGACCTCGTCCTCGGGGACACCGTCGGTCGACGGCGCCTGGAGGCCCTCGGTCGTCGCCGTGAGGTTCTTGCACAGGGAGGACGCCCACTTCTCCTGGGCCGTGGGCTGGGGGGTGTCGCTTCCGCAAGCGGCCAGGCCGAGTGTCATTGCGAGTGCCACGGTCGCGAGCATCGCCCGAGTCGTGCTGCTGGTCATGTGTCGTCCTTCTGTGGAGTGCTGCTGTGGAGAGTGTGAGGGAGGGCCCCGCCACGTGCGCGGCGGGGCCCTCCCAAGGGTTCAACTGGTGATCACACGGCTCAGGGTGCGAGCGTGGCGGTGATCGTGTTGCCGCTGCCGGCAGCCTGCGACGACAGCAGATCGTTCAGCAGGCCACAGCCGGTCAGCTTCGCGATCGAGTAGGTGCCGGCGACGGCGCCACCCTTGAACGGATCGAACCGGGCGCCGGTCGAGGTCAGGGTGATGTCGGACGGCTTGGACGCCTTGCAGGACGAGCCGCCACCCAGCGGGAGGCCGAACGCCTTGACGGACGGGATGTTGATGTTGACCTTGGACGTCGACGTCAGCTTGCCCGCGGTGAGGGTTCCGGTCGTCTTGCCCTGCTGGCTGAAGACGAGGTCCGCGGTGACGGGCAGGAACCCGAACGCCTTGAGGTTCGCCGTCGTCTTGTTCAGGGCCAGATCGGCCACGAACGAGCCGGTGGCCAGATCGAACTTCGCGTTGATGCCACCGGTCAGCGGAGCGGTGCCCTTGCCGGCCTTGATGTACGTCGAGCCCTTCAGCTTGAACGCGATGTCGACCGGCTCAGCGGTCGGCTCCGTGGTGGGAACTGTGGTGGGCGTCGTGGTCGGTCCCGACCACGGTCCCGACCA
>CAYXFT010000161.1:0-6731 GCA_964464335.1 uncultured Aeromicrobium sp. | reverse complement strand
CCGACACGCTGGGGGTCGGCATCAACGTGCCGATCCGCACCGTCCTGTTCAGCGGCCTGACGAAGTTCGACGGCACCCGCCAGCGCCAACTGCAGGTGCGCGAGTTCCAGCAGATCGCGGGACGGGCCGGACGGGCGGGCTTCGACACGATCGGCCACGTCCTGGCCGAGGCGCCCGAGCACGAGATCGAGAACGCCCGGCTCGTCCGCAAGGCCGGGGACGACCCCAAGAAGCTCAAGCGCATCCAGCGCAAGCGGCCGCCCGAGGGGTTCGTCTCGTGGGGCCAGGGCACGTTCGACCGGCTGATGACGGGGACCCCCGAGTCGCTCGTGTCGACGATGCGCATCAGTCACGCGATGGTGCTCGACGTGCTGAGTCGCCCCGGGGACGCCCGCGCAGCCCTCGCCCGCCTGATCGACGAGTCCGGCGAGACCGACGAGTCGAAGACACGACTCCTGGCCCGGGTCGACGCGGTGATCGATTCCCTCGTCGCCGGCGGTGTCGTCGAGCCTCTCGATCCACCCGACGCCGAGGGTCGCACGTTGCGGCTCACCGTCGACCTGCAGCAGAACTTCGCGTTGAACCAGCCGCTGTCGCCGTTCGCGGTGGCCGCGCTCGACCTGCTGGACACCGAGTCCGAGCAGCACACGATGGATGTCGTCTCGGTCATCGAGGCGACCCTGGACGACCCGCGGCCCATCATCAGCGCGCAACGCAACCGTGCACGCGGCGAGGCCGTGGCGGAGATGAAGTCCGAGGGCATCGAGTACGACGAGCGGATGGAACTGCTCGAGGACATCACGCACCCGCAGCCGTTGAGGGAGTTGCTGGAGGCCGGGTACGAGGCCTACCGGCTCGGCCATCCGTGGGTCGCCGACCACGAACTGCGTCCCAAGTCGGTCGTGCGCGAGATGTGGGAGCACGCGATGACGTTCACCGAGCTGGTGTCGGACTATCAGCTGGCCCGGTCCGAGGGGCTCGTCCTGAGGTACCTCGCCGATGCCTACAAGACGCTCTCGCGCACGGTTCCGGTGACGGCTCGCACCGACGAGCTGACCGACGTCATCGAGTGGTTGGGCGAGCTGGTGCGGCAGACCGATTCGAGCCTGTTGGACGAGTGGGAGGCGCTGATCCACCCGGGGACCGACCCCGAGGAGGTGCGGCCGATCGCGCAGGGCGGCGAACCGTTGCGGCCGCTCACGGGCAACCCCCGCGCGTTCCGCGTCCTGGTGCGCAATGCGCTGTTCCGCCGGGTCGAGTTGGCGGCGCTGGGCCGGTGGGCCGCACTCGGCGATCTCGATGCCGACGCCGGCTGGGACGCGGACGCCTGGCGCGAGGCGATCGAGGACTACCGTGACGAGTACCCCGACGACGACCGGCCGCTCGGGTCCGGGGCCGCGGCTCGTGGACCGTCGCTGTTCGACGTCACCGAGGCGGCCGACCACTGGGTCGTGCGCCAGACCTTCGACGACCCGAACGGCGACCGCGACTGGGGCTTCACCGCCCGGGTCCACCTCGCGGCCAGCGACGAGGCCGGCGAACCCGTGATCCAGGTGCTCTCGGTCGGTCCGTTCGGCGAGTGACGTCACAGCCCGCTCAGGTGGCGGCGTGTTCGGCGATCCACTCGGTGACGGGGCGCACGGCGCGCCAGTCGTTGCGGACCTCGTCGACGAGTTCGTGGGTGCCGATCACCGGGCCGAAGCCGATGTCCCTGCCGAGTGTGAGCGACTTGTGTCGCAGCAGGTCGATCCGTGGATGGTCGACGTCGTAACCGCGCGGCTTCGTCTTGAGCCGGTCTCCGCCGACCTCGAACCCCTTCCGGGTGGCCGTGGCCAGCAGTTTCTCCAACTGCGGGCCGTGGCGGTCGTGGTCGATCGCCTCACGGAAGGCGGCCAACCGGTCGGGCGCCATCCAGTAGCAGCCGCCGCCGGTGCGCACGCCGCGCGCCGAGATCTCGACGTAGAAGCCGGTCTCGGGCGCGACCGCCACGAACGCGCCCTGGTGGGTCTTGTAGGCCGACGCCTTGTCCTTCGCGAACCTCACGTCGCGGTATGGCCGGAACACCTTCGCCGCACCGAACTCGTCGGCCAACTCGGCCGCGAGCGCCTCCGTCGGGCCGCGTACCGATTCGAGGTAGACGTGCTTGTTCGCCTCCCAGAACGCCTTCGTGTTCGTGATCTCGAGGTCGTCGTAGAAGTCCAGTGCCGCCTCGGGAAAGCCCGTGAAAGTCACACGCCCAACCTACGCCGGCACGACGATCGCCGTGCCGGCGTAGCGCTGCTCAGTACTCGCTGCCGTCGCCCATGAGCCTGCTGAGGGCCCAGATCGCGGCGATGTCGAAGGCGATCAGCGCGATCGACCACCAGGGCGTGTAGGGCAGCCACGCGAAGTTGGCGACGGCGGAGATGATCGCCAGCGCCATGCCCGTGACCAGCGCCCACGTCTGCTGGATCCAGACGCCGAAGCCGACGGCGATCAGCAGGGCGCCGATGAGGAGGTGGATCCAGCCCCACGCGGTGAGGTCGAGTGCGAACACGTAGTTGGGCGTGTTGACGAAGACCTCGTCATTCGCCAACGCCGAGATCGCCTGGATGATCTGGAACACGCCGATCGTGACGAGGGCGGCACCGGCGAAACTGCCGACGCCGACGGCCCACGGGCCGGCGCTGCGGGTGGGTTGGGACATGGTGTTCTCCATTCGAGTTTTCCTCGATTCTGGAGTATTGCGACCGGATTCGTCACCACCCGTTCCGGGGTGGCTTTCGTCCGGCCGTGTCCCGGCGCGTGTGGAACCGCTATTCGGTCGACGGGCTGGCCGAGGGACTCGGCGCGGTTCCGCTGGCGTCGGGGGTGGCGGACGTGCGGTTCGGGGACTCCGCTGCCGCATCACCGGCCTCGGCGATCGCCTTCTCCAGCGCCGCGATCGTGGCGGCGTCGACGGTGCCGGTGGGTTCGACGCCCAACTCGGTCTGGAAGTCCTCCAGAGCCGTGGTCAGTTCCGGAGTCCATTTCCCGTCGACGGGCCCGTCCCAGAAGCCCGCGAGCTTGAGGGTCTGCTGGAGCGCGGCCGTGGACGCCGTCGCCGCTTGGGCGATCGCCCCGCCCTTCGCGGCGAGATCGGCCTGGAGCGCGGCGGCGGTCGCCTTGTCGACGGCACCGGTGGCCGGCAGTCCGTGCGCCTCCTGGACCGCCGTCACGGCGTCGACCGTCGCCGGGCCGTAGACGCCGTCGACCTCGCCGTCGTAGTAGCCCGCGTCGGACAGCGACTGTTGCAGCGCCGTGGTGTACGCGCCGACCGCTGACTCGGCGTTCACGGCTTGCTCGTCGGTGAGGCAGCCGGCATCGGCGAAGAGCCGCAACCACGCCATCTCCAGCGACACGGCAGCCGCGTTGAACTGCTTCGAGGCCTGCGCCAACGGGGTCGCGTCCGTGATGCCCTCCCGTGCGGTGGCGAACTGCGACTCGGCCTGCTCGACGCGGTCGACGGTCGCTGCGGGGGCCAGCGGCTTCGGGCTGGTCGATGCGGGCGCCGAGGTCTCCGCGGACGGGTCCTTCACGGCGGCCAGCTTCGTCTTCGCCTCGGCCAGTTCCTCCTTGGCGTCCGTGACGGCCTGCTGCGCCTCGACGGCCGCCTCCGCCCCGTCCATCGCCTCGTCACGGGGCTGTTCCAGGTCGGCGCCCGCGTCCCGGACGTCGCCGACGGTCGTGGTGGTCTCGGTCAGCACGTCGCCGTAGCGGTCGAGCGACGTGATGTACGTCTGGCTCGCGCCGCAGAACTCCTCGGACTTCTCCGCGAGGTTGGCCTTCGCGTCGGCGAGCGCCTTCTCCTTCGCCGAGACGCGAGCCTGGGCGGCCTTCACCGCTGCGTCACCGTCGCCCTCGCCACAGCCGGCCAGGGTGAGCATCAACGCTGCCCCGGCCGCAGCGAGGGTCACCGATGTCCGGAGGTGACGTACGTCCCGTCGTCGCGCGTCCTGTGGCATCTCGGCCTCCTGAGATCTCCCGCCGTGGCCTGGCGCCTCCGACGTGGCAACGAGCAGGGCTCGCGCTGCCAAGGTAGCGGGCTCGGGAACCGTCGACACCACCCGTATCGGGTGAGGCGGTCCGAACCCGGTGGTGGCGTGGATCCCCACCACGGTCGGGATGCGGCGCGTGGACTAGCGTCGGGCCTCGGTACCCCGTCCACCCGAGGAGAACACATGTCAGAGAACCAGAACACCGCAGCCGAGACCGCGAGCGAGACCGAGGTCGTCGCCGCGGCCGTCACCGATGGCGCGTACACGCTCTTCGTCGCGGACTTCGCCGACACCGGCACGGCCTGGGAGGCCTACGAGTCGCTCAAGGCGCTCGAAGACGGTCGTTCGGTGGAGATCGACGGAGTCATCGTCCTGAAGCGGGAGGCCGACGGGAAGCTGGAAATCCAGAAGGCCACCGATCACAGCACGCGTCGCGGCCTCACCTGGGGACTCGTCGGCGGGGTGGCCCTGGGCCTCATCTTCCCGCCCGCGATCATCGGGAGCGCCGCGGTGCTGGGCACCGTCGGGGCGGCGGCCGGCAAGGCCCGCGAGTTGCACCACCGCAGCGAACTGGCCGACGAGTTGGAGTCCGCGATCGAGGCGGGACATTCGGGGATCGTGGCCCTGGTCTCGGACCCCGGTGCGGTCGAGATCCGCAAGGCCCTCGCGCTGGCCGACGCCATCGTCGAGTCCGCGGTCGACGACGTGCTGGCTCGCGACATCAAGGCCGCTGCGAAGGCGGCGGAGTCCGACACGGAGCCCGACACCGACACCGACACCGAGAAGGCCTGACCTCGGTCTCGTGCTCGTCGCGAGCACGAACTGATCCCCAGCAGGAGAACATCTCCTGCTGGGGACGGGCGATCTGGCGTTGAGCGTGGACCCCGAAGGACTGAAGGTCGCACTGGCCGACCGCGTCCGAGCGGGCGACTTCGACCGAGGTTTCGACGGCCGTCGTTTGCGAGCCCTCGCGATCAGGAAAGGTTCCGGGCGGTCACCGCGGGTCTCGCACGCCGACCCCCACGAGGTGGTCGTTGACGAACCGCCCGTCCGGGTCGAGGCGCTCGAACACGGCACGGGCATCGGCGAGCCGAGGGTGTACCCGCTCGATGGCGGCACGGTCGAAGCAGTGCAGTTTCCCCCAGTGGGGTCGCGCGTGAAACGGCGCGAGCGCGGTCTCGATGAGCGGAAGGACCGCACCGACAGCCTCCGGCTCGTTCCTCCAGGTGAAATGAATCGCGAGGACGTCGCGCTCGTAGGCGGGACTCAGCCACAGCGAATCGGACTTCGCGGTGCGCAGCTCCGTCACGAACAGGTGAGGCCGGATCACCTCCGCCCATTGCCGCACGGCACGAAGGGCATCTGGTGCATCGGACCGCGACACGAAGTACTCGGTCTGGATCTCGTCGCCGAACGACGGCGTGCCATCGAGACGGAAGTGCGGGAGTCCCAACAGCCACGGTCCGGGGACTCCCCCCATCTCCGTCACGTCGGCGAGATCCCCCAGCGGCGCCGTGGCGACATCGCGGACGCCGTCGAGCAGCGCGTCGGGCACCGCGTCTCCATCAGCGGCGAGCCGGGACTTGACCACGACGTCGCCGATGCCGCGGGGCTCCCAATGACTGAACACCGACACGCTGTAACCCGCACCGGTCAGGTCGTCGAAGGCCGCGAGTGCCGCATCCCACGTCACGTCGCGATACACGTCCTGACGGACCCGATAGGTCGGTTCGACCGCCAGCGTCACCGCCAGGGTGATGCCGAACGCCCCAAGTCCGACCGCGAGCGCATCGAAGTCCGCCTCACACCGGCGCACGGTGTGGACGTCGCCGCCTGCATCGACGTAGCGCAACGCGCGGACGGCCGATGTCAGCACACCGTTCCCGTTGCCCGACCCGTGGGTGCCGGTCGCCGTCGCGCCGGCGACCGAGATGTGCGGGAGTGAGCCGAGATTGTGCAGGGCGAGCCCGCGTTCCTCGAGCCAGAGCGCGAGCACCCCGTAGCGGGTCCCCGCCGCGACCGTCACCGTTCCGGCCTCCGCGTCGAGGGAGAACTCACCCACCAGTCCGGAGAGATCAAGCAGCGTGTCGCGGGTGTCCGGGAGGTCGGTGAACGAATGTCTCGTGCCGAGGGCGTGAAGCCGACCGGGCAACGTGGCGACGGCGCGACGAACGTCGTCCTCGCTCTCGACCTCGAGGACCCGGCCGGCGGCGTACGTGTAGGTTCCAGCCCAATTGCGCGACATGCCGCCACGTTAGTTGCGCCCGCAGCTATCACCAACGACAAAGGCCTCCGACCCCTTTTCCGCAGATCAGGGGGCCTTTCGCACTGGTAGCCCCGGCGTGTTCTCGCTGTGCTGCTTCGGATCGCTTGCTCAGAAGCCCTTCGGGCGAATCCCAATTCGCTCCCTCTCCGAGGGGACGAGCTCCGGAGCTACCCATCGATGCCGTGCCTGCGGCGCTCAGTGGCCTCGGTAGATGGTCGACCGATGCTCGATTCGGCCGATCAGCAGGCAGTGGTCGTCATCGAGGATCCTCAAGGTCACGCGGTAGTCACCGCGTCGCGCCACCGACCAGCCTTCGAGTTCGTAGCGCAACGGCTTCGTCATCCGGTACGGGTCCTGGGGCAGGGTCCCGGTGCAGAACTCCACCACAGCAATCGCGATCTTGTGCGGAAGTTGATCGAGAGTCCGCACCGCGGCAGGCGAGAACTCGA
>CAYXFT010000160.1:0-6758 GCA_964464335.1 uncultured Aeromicrobium sp. | reverse complement strand
CTCGACCTGCTGCTCGACCCGGAGGTCGGCATCGTCTCCCTCGGCGGCCGCGCCGGCACCGGCAAGTCCGCGCTGGCGATCTGCGCCGGTCTGGAGGCCGTGATGGAACGCCGCCAGCACAAGAAGGTCATCGTGTTCCGTCCCCTGTACGCCGTCGGTGGTCAGGAACTCGGCTACCTGCCCGGCAGCTCCGACGAGAAGATGGGCCCGTGGGCGCAGGCCGTGTTCGACACCCTCGGCGCCGTGGCCTCACCGCACGTCGTGGACGAGATCATGGACCGCCAGATGCTCGAGGTCCTGCCGCTGACGCACATCCGCGGCCGCTCCCTGCACGACGCCTACGTGATCGTCGACGAGGCGCAGTCGCTGGAGCGCAACGTCCTGCTGACCGTGCTGTCGCGCATCGGGGCGAACTCGAAAGTGGTCCTGACCCACGACGTCGCCCAGCGCGACAACCTGCGGGTCGGTCGCTACGACGGGATCGTCGCGGTGGTCGAGAAGCTCAAGGGGCACCCGCTGTTCGCCCACGTCACGCTGACCCGCTCGGAGCGTTCGCCCGTCGCCGCACTGGTCACCGAGATGCTCGAGGACGTCACGCTCTGAGGAGAGCGGGATCTCGATACGCCGCTCGCTGCGGTCGCATGCTACGCGATCGCCGGGCCCGCTGAGCGGCGACCGGCGGAGCGAGATCCAGTCTCGATGTGCTCCCGTGTGGTGAGCTGGAAGCGGCGGATCTTGCCGACCGACGTTCGCGGTAGGGCTTCGACGATCGTCCAGCGGTGAGGGCGCTCGGCACCGGTCAGGTGGGTGGTCGCCCACGTGGTCAGGTCGGCGACACTCGGGGCCCGCGCCGGCTCCCGGGCCACCACGAAGGCGACGGGCACCAGATCGCGGATCGGATCGGGCGCGGCGATGACCGCGGCCTCCAAGACCCCCGGCGCCTCGGCTATCGCGGCCTCGATCCGGGTCAGGGAGACGTTCTCCCCGGAGACCTTCACCACGTCGTCGATCCGGCCGACGAATGCCAGGTGACCGTCGTCGCAGCGGGTGACCAGGTCGCCGGTCGTGAACCACGTACCGGCCGCATCGGTCGTGAACGCCCTCTGCTCCGCCTCGGGCCGGTTCCGGTAGCCGGCGAACAGGTCCACGCCCCGCTCGCCGCACACGGTCAGTACGCCGGGCCGGCCGTCGGCGACCGGCTCGCCGGTGAGGGTGTCGAGCAGGCGCACCTCTCGGGAGGCGACCACCTCGCCGATGCGTGCCGGGTGGGCTCGATCGATGGGGCTGGCCGTCACGACCGCGATCGTCTCGGTCATCCCGTAGACCTGGCGCGGGGCCACCCCACACAGCTCGGTCATCTCCTGCCACTGACCGTGCGCGAGGTTCTGGGCGAACCACACGTGCGCCAGGCTCAGCCGTGGCGCGTCGTCGCGGCGGCGCGCGAGGATCATCCGGATCGGTGCGGCGAACAGGCTCGCATGGGTCGCGCCGAGTTCGGCGACCTCGTGCGGCCAGCGGCTCGCAGTGAACCTGGCGGTGAGGGCCACGGACGCCCCCACCGCGATCGCCGGGGCGAAGCAGTAGTACTGCGCGTTGGCGTGGAACAGCGGCAGGCACACGTACCAGCGGTGCTCCGGGCCGAGCCCGGCGAGCCGCGCCATGGTGGCGGCGACGTGTGCGTAGTTCGCCTGGGTGAGTTCGACGCCCTTGGGCTCGGAGGTCGTCCCCGAGGTGAACATGATCGCGATCCGGTCCTGCGGTGCCGGGTCGGCGCTCGCCGTCGCGGTCCCCAACAACGCGCTGCGGCGCCCCAGGTCCTGGGCGGTTCCGGTCACGACGACGACCCGCCGTCGATCGCCGGCCAGCGCCTCGGCGACGACCTCGGCATTCTCCTCCGAGCACACCACGAGCGCGGGACCGGTGTGCCGGACCTGCCGCGCGACGTCGCGCGCAGTGGAGGAGGGGTCGACCGGAACCATCGTCGCGCCGAGCCGTGAGGCGGCCAGCCACAGCGCGACGAAGGCCGGACAATTGCGCAGCACCAGGTGGACCCGATCGCCCGGGCGCACGCCGTGGGTGGCCAACCGACCGGCCACCTGCGCCGCGATCTGGTCGAACTGCCCGTACGTCCACTCGGTGACCGTGCCGTCGAGGTCGCGGAAGAGCAGGAAGGGGCGGTCGCCGTGTGCGAGGACCGTCCGGTCCCACGTGGCGGCGAACGTCGTCGATGGGGTCATGGATCCGACGCTACGGCCGCGA
This sequence comes from uncultured Aeromicrobium sp., assembly GCA_964464335.1. Lineage (GTDB taxonomy): Bacteria > Actinomycetota > Actinomycetes > Propionibacteriales > Nocardioidaceae > Aeromicrobium. The sequence continues at coordinate 4,499 of CAYXFT010000160.1, read as the reverse complement.
GACGCGAGTCACGCGTCCGCAATTGGGACAGATCCTCGCGCGGTCCCGCCGCGCTCGGCGGCTCCTCGGCCGCCCACCCACGGACGCGTCAGGCGGTGATGCCGTAGGTCTTGATCTTGCGGTAGAGGCTCGAGCGGGACATGCCCAGGTGGGCGGCGGCGGCCACACGGTTGCCGCCGAGTTCCTGCAGCGCCGCGACGATCGCGTCGCGCTCGGCCGCCTCCAGCGGCGTGAGGGTGCGCCGGGTCGTGGTCCGGCAGTACGCGGGCAGGTCCACGGCCTGCAGTTCGCCGACCGGACGCTGCCGCAGCGCGTGCTGCAGCGCATCCCGCAGCTGGGAGATGTTGCGCGGCCACGAGTACTGGGCGACGACCCGCTCGGCATCGGGGCTCAGCCGGACCCGGCGCTGGGGAGCCAGGTTGCGCAGCAGTGCCCGGGTCACCTCGCCGATGTCCTCGCTACGCAGACGAAGTGGCGGAACGGTCACGGCGATGTCGAAGTACTTGAGCAGGGCGTGGAACGGCAGGTCCGAGTCGAGCGACGAGTCCGAGAGCGTGGCGACGAAGTGCAGGCGTCCGTCGCTCCCATCGACGAGGCCGAGCAGCGCGTCCAGCTTCTCGACGGCCTCGGTGGACGCCTCGTCGAGGTCGCGCACGATGCACACGGTGACGTCCGCGGCGGGAGTCAGCACGGTGTCGAGGTCGGGAACGGTCTCGACCCCGTCGACCTCGCGTGCGTCGATGCTGATGCTGCGGGCGCTGGCGTGGGTCTCGTGGAAGACCTCCGCGACGAGGGTGAACTTGCCGGCGCCGGTCTCGCCGAGCACGATGGTCGGTCGGCGCTCGGCCATCGCGTCGCGCAGTTCCGCGCGGGCCCGCACCCAGGCGGCGGAGCGGCCGACGGCGATCGTGTCGTCGTGTGACCGGTTCAGGTCGCCGGCCAGCCGGGACGTCTGGGCCGTCGAGATCGCCACGGGGCGCACCACGTGCTCGGTGAAGTCCGACGGTGAGCCGACGAGATGACCGGTCACCACCTCGGCCGTGACGACGACGCCGGCCACCTCGGACCCGACCACGATCCGGGTGCCCCGGATCTGCACGACGCGCCCGGTCGCGAGCTCGAAACTGTCCGACGCCGTCTCGCGGCGGTGCATGAGGAACGTCGCATGATCGCGGATCGCCTGCTGCTCGGCCGGCGCGAACTCGCGCTGGGCGGCCGCGTTGGCCATCGAGATGGTCTCGCCGAAGGCGAATACCGGGTGGCGCGAGCTCTTGGTGTCGGCGCGCAGGTACGTGTCGAAGATGGCCTGCTGGGACTGGCTGTGGTCGAGCAGGAGGTTGCGGCTGATGTCCATGGCGGCGCTCTTGGCCAGCGTGTGCATCAGCGGGCTCCAGGTCTGGACGAGCGCCGAGATGTCCAGCACCCCTTCCACGCGTCCGGTGATCGGGTCGACGATCGGCGCTCCCGTGCAGGCGAAGCTCTGCAGGCTCTCGGCGAAGTGCTCGGGCCCGACGACACTCACCGAACGACCGGTCTCGAACACGGTGCCGACGCCGTTGGTGCCCATCTGGCCCTCGGCATAGCTGTAGCCCGGAGCGAAGTCGACCCGGTCGAGCAGCCGGCCGACGGCCGGGGAGGTGTCGATCCGCTGCACGACGTCGGCGTTGTGGTCGGTCAGCGCGATGACCAGGGGTAGGTCGGCGGTGTCGTTGCCCAGTTGGGTGAGCACCGGCCGTGCGCACCGCACGAGCAGCGAGCCCGGGTCGATGTCGTGGCGGACCTGGCTGTGCGCGACGTGCGCGTCGACCCCGGCGGACTGGCTGCGCTCCCACGAGGCCGCCAGCGCCTCGGGCACGCCTGCGGCGCCGGATCGCCCCGACTCCAGGAAGTCGGCACGCGCGGCCGCCACGCGCAACATGCGCTGATCAGAGTTGGGCACGGCTGTGCTCCTGCGCGGCTCTCATGACGTCCAGTGTGACTGTGACCCACAACACAGTCCATGGATTGCGTGTCTCATCTTGGGACATCGGCGGGCCGTGGGACACGACCAGAGTGATCCACACAACATCGCGACATGTGATGCGGGTAACACCGTTCACGAGGTGCAGGACCACGACCCAAGGAGTGCCATGGACACCCTCATCAACATCGACAACGGGGGGACGCTGACCGACATCTGCGTCTGGGACGGCGAAGGATTCACGTTCACGAAGACCCTCACCACCCCGCACGACCTCTCGGAATGTCTGTTCACGGGCATCGAGAAGGCCTCGGCCGCCCTCTTCGGCGGGGCCGACATCGAGAAGCTCCTGCACGCCACGCAGCACATCCGCTACTCGACGACCCAGGGCACGAACGCCCTCGTCGAGCGCCGCGGGCCGATGATCGGCGTGCTGACGACGCTGCCCGAGTTGGAGGTGGCACTGCTCAAGACCGACGAGCAGCGGGCCCTCTACACCGACCTGGTCGGCGATCGCCTGCTCGTCGTCGATCCCGATGGCGACGTCGAGTTCGACCTCGTGCAGAAGGTCAACCGGCTGACGACCCTGGGCGCCGCCCGCGTGGTCGTCGTCGGCCGCGACGCGGCCCAGGAGCGAGCGCTGCGGCAGGTGCTGCTGCGCAAGTTCCCGCGCCAACTGCTCGGCTCGATCCCGATCATCTACAGCTGGGACCTGGCCGGCGATCGCGACGACCCGCGCCGCGTGTGGTCGTGCATCCTCAACTCGTTCCTGCACCCGACGATGGAGCGCTTCCTCTACGGTGCCGAGCGCCGGCTCAAGGAGCATCGTGTTGCCAACCCGCTGCTGGTCTACCGCAACGACGGGGCATCGTCGCGCGTGGCGAAGTCGGTGGCCCTGAAGACCTATTCGTCGGGCCCGCGCGGCGGCCTCGAGGGCACGGCCGCCCTGGCCGCCAGTTACGGGCTCTCGCACACCGTGATGATGGACATCGGCGGCACCACGACCGACGTCGGCATCGTCGAGGACGGCCGGGTCGCGGAGTCCGAGCGGGGCTCCATCAAGGGAGTCGCGATCTCGTACCCGATGAGCTCGGTGCACTCCACGGGTGTCGGCGGCTCGTCGGTCATCGCGGTCCGCGACGGCGCGATCACGGTCGGACCCCAGTCGGTCGGCGCGGCACCCGGCCCCGCCTGCTTCGGCTTCGGCGGCAAGCAGGCGACGATCACCGACGTCAACCTGCTGCTGGGCGTGCTCGATGCCGACACGTACCTCGACGGCACCTTCCGTCTGGACGCCGATCGCTCCCGCCAAGTGGTCACCGACACGATCGCCACACCGTTGGGCGTGAGCCTGGAGGAGGCGCTGGTGCTCGCCGAGCAGGCGTACTTCCGGGCGCTGTCGGCCTCGTTCGCGCACCTGGTGCGACCCGACTCGACGCTGGCCGCCTTCGGCGGTGCCGGCCCGATGAGCGCAGCCGGGGCAGCCCGCCCCGCCGGCATCTCGTCGGTGCTCATCCCGCGGACGGCCGCGGTGTTCTCCGCCGTCGGGATCAGCTTCTCCGACATCGGCAAGACCTACGAGGTCGGCGTGCCCGAGCCCACCACCGAGTCGACCCGGGCCGTCCATGACGACCTGCTCGCCCGGGCCGAGCGTGACATGTTCCAGGAGGGCTACCGCCTGGTCGAGTGCAGCTCGGTCTGGCACGTCAACGTCGAGGAGCCCGACGGCACCCGCGTCGAGCGCCGCGAGTACGCCCCGGGCGATCCGGTGGATTTCCCGGGCCGCCAGGTCTCGCTCGAACTGTCAGTGACGGCCACCCTGCCGCACCCGACCCTCGTGCCCGACCTGACCGCGCCGGCGTCGCCGGCGCCTTCGATCGGCACTCGCGCGGTGCGGTCCGGCCCGACCCAGGTCGACGCGGTACCCGTCCACGTGCTCGACGACCTCGAGGCGGGTCACACCGGCTCCGGCCCGGCGATCGTCGAGGGCCCGTTCTTCACCGCACGCGTCCTGCCGGGGTGGGACTTCCGGGTCACCGCCGCCGGCGACCTGTTCCTGACCGACCGTTCCTGATCAGCACCACCGCCCAGAAGGGAGGACTCCCGATGCGAGTCCCCATGACCGAGTACCTGCTCATCGACCTCGACTCCGAGCGCTGGGTGTGCCGCGTGTGCACCCAGGACCTGGGGTCGGCCCACGAGAACTACAAGCCCGGGACACTCGTCCACGACCGTGACCCGCGCGAGATCCACCAGCCGATCATCGACCCCGAGCGGTACGAGTACACGTTCAGCCCGGACCCCGCGTACTGCCGGATCCTGGAGTACTACTGCCCTGGCTGCGCGACCCAGATCGAGGTCGAGTACCTCCCGCCGGGCCACCCGCCGGCCCGCGACATCGTCATCGACGTGCCCGCCCTGCGCGCGCAGTGGCAGGCCAGGGGTGTCGATCCCGAAGAGGTCTTCAACTACGGCCCCGGCGAAGACGCCCAGAAGCACACCGCCGCCCTCCAGGAGGCCGGCCGCCACTGGTGAGCCG
>CAYXFT010000159.1:0-6796 GCA_964464335.1 uncultured Aeromicrobium sp. | reverse complement strand
TGATGTCGACCTTCTTGGCGATGTCCGGCACCTTGGCCGCCATCTTCTCGTTGCTCGGGTCGAAGAAGTGGATCATCCGGCTCGGGCGGAACGGCACGTCGGCGCTGGGCGTCGGGGCACCGACGGCGAGCGGACGCAGGAAGGCACGGGGATTGCGCACGGGAACTCTCTTCCGTGGGAGGTCGGGGTGTGGGGTCAGTATGGCGCGGCGGAATGCACCGGAGTGAGTCGGGTACGCGTGCGCGGAGTCGAAGGTTGAGGCATTCGGGGCCCTCAGCGGGGCCGAAGCCCTCATCCTTCGCGCGGTCCCGGTCAGCTCACGATCGGGCGCCCACCGGTGATCGAGTAGCTCGGCGAGGAACGAGCCGGCGTATCGAGATCACCGTCAGGGTGCGGACGTGACTGGCTGTCAGTGGGGTCGCCTAGGTTCGTCAAGAAGAAGAAATCCGGGCTGTGGACAACCCTCTTGGAGCAGTTCAGAAGGGCTAGAGTTAGAACATCAGTTCGTAGTCGTGCAGGTTGAGATTCGGGGGAATCGTGAGCACGTTGTTGGCGCAGATCATGCCGGGGCCGCAGGTCCTGGCTGGTGCGCGTGCCTGCGATCTGGACGCGATGACTCCCGGTGAACTGGCTGAGGCGACGTCGGTGGTGCAGGCGGTGCTGCGTGAGGCGCAGGCGTTGAACCTGGCGTTGCTCGCGGCCGCGGACCGCAAGAACGCCCACAAGGCGACCGGCGCGCCGTCGTTGACGGCGTTGGTGGCGCAGGAGGCGGGCGTGTCCCGCAAGGAAGCGGCCCAGCAGGTCCGGTTGGCGACCCGCTTGGAGACTGCGCCCGTGTTGCGGGCGGCGATCGCTCAGCCGGGGATGTCGGCCTCGAAGGCCCGGATCGTGACCGGTGCGCTCGATGGGCTGCCCGCCGATCTGAGCCGAGCAGATCGTGACAGGGTCGAAGCCGATCTGACCGCGGCAGCGCAGACCATGTCCGCGGAGCAGTTGCGGCTCAAGGCCCACCGCGCGATCGAGGTGATCGATCGGGAGCGTGCGGACCGGTTGGAGAACAACCGCCTCGAACGCGACGAGCATGCCCAGCAGGTGCAGTCGGAGTTCTGGATCGCCGCCACCCCGGATGAGAACACCGGACTGGTCGCATTCGGCGGCAAGACCGACCCGGTCAGTGCGGACATGCTGCGGGCGGTGATCGACTCCAAGACCAGCCCTCGCCGCCGCGCGTTGGTGGCGGCCGACAACTCGGTAGAGGTGGTTTCGACAAGCTCAACCACCGGGAACGCCGCCGAGCCCGACGAGAACGAACGGTTGACCCCGAGCCAGAAGGCTGGCGAAGCGTTCACCGAGATCATCCGGCACCTGCCGCGCGACTGCTACGGCAACCACGGCGGCGTCGCCGCGACCTTGGTGGTCACCGTCGACGAAACGACCCTGCGCGGCCAGACCGACCGGGCTGGAGTGACCGAGTACGGCACCCGGGTCTCCGCCCAGCAACTACGAAGGCTGGCGTGTGATGCCGGGATCCTGCCGGCCGTCATGAACGGCACCTCCCAAGTCCTCGACCAAGGGCGGACCAAACGTCACCACACCGCAGCCCAACGCATCGCCCTCGCACAACGCGACCACGGATGTGCCTACCCCGGCTGCGACCGCCCACCAGGCTGGACCGAAGCCCACCACGCCATTGCCTGGAGTCACGACGGCCACACCAATATCGACACCGGAGTTCTGCTCTGCGCCCACCACCACCGACACGTCCACAACGCCGACATCGCCATCCGGTTCGCCGCGCACGACCGCATGCCCGAATTCCTGCTCCACGGACGATGGCAACGCAACCAGCGCTACCGACCCCTCACCGCATGAGGGAGGTGGCGCCTGCGTGCCTCAGACGATCTCGTCGACGCTCTCGATCGGGCGGGCCAGCCGGGCACCCTTCGCGGTGACGACGAAGGGACGCTCGACCAGGACGGGGTGGTCGACCATCGCGGCGATGATCTCGTCGTCGGAGGCGTCGGCCAGGCCCAGTTCCTTGTAGAGCGGTTCGCGCTTGCGGGCGGCCTCGCCCGGGGTGAGGCCGGCGGTCGCGAAGAGCTCGCGCAGCTGATCGGCGGTCCAGCCCACGTCGAGATACCGCACGATGGTGGGCTCGATGCCGGCGTCGCGCAGCCGGTCGAGCGTCTTGCGCGAGGTCGTGCAGCGAGGGTGGTGATAGATCGTCGCGTCCACGGACTCACCGTAGCGGCGGTCCTCCGCGGAGCCGTAGCGTTCCAGCCATGTCTGCCACTGCGACGCCCTCCACCGGCTTCTGGTCACGCCCCGCGATCTGGAAGGCCGTGCTGCTCGTGGTCGGCTACCTCGCCTTCTACCTCGGCGTCGGCTGGGTCGTCGGGAAACTGTTCGGCGGAGTGATCGACGAGGACGACCTGCTCGGGAACGCCGCGAGCATCCTGGCGGGCGTGGTGCTGCCGATCGCCGTCGGCGGACTGGCGCTGGCGCTGTTCGCGGCACGGCTGGGCTGGCTCTCGGCGATCTTCGGTCGCCAGCGCGTCGAGGCCCGTCGGTGGATGTGGATCGGGCCGATCTTGGCCCTGCTGGCCATCGCGGCGCACGTCGTCGGGACGGACTGGGGCGCCTGGAGCGCCGGTCAGTTGCTGGCGCTGGTGCTGGTCGGCGTGTGTGTCGGGTTCACCGAGGAACTGCTCACCCGCGGCTTCGTCGTGAAGATGGTGCGCGATGCGGGCCACGGCGAGTTCGTCGTCGCGGCCGTCTCGTCGTTGCTGTTCGCCCTGCTGCACCTGTCCAACCTGATCTCCGGGATGGATCTCGAGACGGTGCTGCCGACGGTCGTCTACACGTTCGCGTTCGGGGTGTGCATGTACCTGACCATGCGGGTGACCGGGACGATCTGGGCCGCCATCCTCGTGCACGGACTGACCGACCCGACCACCATCTTGACCACGGGCGGGATCGACGAGTCGGTGATCCAGCAGAACAGCGGCGCCTCTGCGCTGGGCGGGATCATCACGATCGTGCTCATCATCTTCGGGTTCGTGGCGGTCCTGTTCGTCCGAGGACGGGCCAAGGTCGCCGAGGCGAACTGAGGTTCACCAGACGCGGGGCAGGATGCCGACCGGCGCGCCGGTCGCGACCTCGCGATGGATGAGGGCGACCACGTCGGCCGCGGCGAGGCCGCGCAGTTGGTGAGGCCGGCGCAGCGCCACGGGGGCGACGCCGTCCGCGGTGAGGACGGCCGGCACCAGCGTCGTCCCGGCCTTGCCCGTGAACGGACCTGCGGCGATGGCGGAACCGGGAGCCGGGACGGGGCGTCCGCCGTGCCCGGCGATCAGGGCCGGCACGAAGGACAGCGCGGTCAGCACGGCGGCGAGCGGGTTCCCGGGCAGGGCCAGCCATGGTCGGCCGTCGGGCAGGACGGCGAGCGAGACCGGATGGCCCGGCCGCATGTCGACACCGCGGAATCGCACGTCGGCCCCGAGGTGTCGCCACGCTGCGGCGATCGGGTCGGCGGCCGAGCGTCCCGTGCCGCCGGCACTGATGACGAGGTCACCGTCGGCGACCGTTGCGTCGGCGACCGCGACCGGGTCGTCGCAGACCCGCACGACCGTCTCGACGACGGCGCCCAGCGCCGTGAGCAGGGGCGGCAGCATGGGGGTCATCACGTCTCGCACCCGACCCGGCGCCGGCACCCCGTGGGAGTCCAGTTCGTCGCCCGTGACGAGCAGGTGGATCCGCGGCGGGCGGCGGGCCTCGACCTCGTCGTGGCCGGTGTTCGCGATCAGGGCCAGATCGGTGGGTGTCAGTCGCCGCCCGGCGGCCACCAGGACGTCGTCGCGCTGGGCCTCCTCACCGGCCGGCCGGAGGTGACGTCCCCGCTCCGGGGTGGGCCCACGCAGGGTGTCGGCGTCGAGCTCGCCGAGTTCGCTCGGCAGCACCGCCTCGGTCCCGTCGGGCGGAACGCCCCCGGTGACGATCGGACGCGCGCGGCCCGCGGTCAGCGGACCCGGTCCGTCCTCGACCCGCCACGGTCCGGGCCCGGTCACGGCCCAGCCGTCCATCGCCGACGTGGCCGCGTGCGGCATCGGCGCCAACGCCAGGACCTCACGGGTTGTGGTCGACCCGAGGGCCTCGTCGAGCGTCAGGCGCTCGACCGGTCCGGGCCCGGTGGCGGCGTGCGCGAGGGCACGCGCCTCCTCCCAGGAGGTCAGGCTCACGCGAAGCCCTCGGCCGCCGCATCGGCCCGGGCGATCAGGTCGGCCAGCCCGGCGGCGTCCGCGTCCGCGGCACCGGCCGCGTAGCCGACGAGGAACGTGGTCAGCGGGGCGGCGGGACGGACCACCGAGTGCGCGGCCGTGCCGGCGAGGTCGAGCAGCGCCTCGGGGTCGGCCTGCGGGTCGATGCCGAGCTCGGTGGTCAGCGCCTGCCACCAGCGGGCCAGGATGTCATCGGTGCTCATCGGCGTGCTCCTGTAGGTCGTCGGGGGTGTCGAGATCGGCGCACACCTCGTGCGGCACCGTGACCTCGACGAGGTCCAGCCTGCCGAACAGGCGGCGCAGCGCGAGCCCCGACACGTCGCCGGCGCCCGAGAGTTCGTCGGCCAGCAGCGCAGCCCGGACCCGGACGCAGGCCCACTGTCGCCGGCCGTCGGGGTCGACGAGGACCGACCCGGTCGTGCTGAGGGCGGCGACGGCCCGGTCGGGGTGCACGAGGTCGGCCGGCAGCACGATCACGTCGTCGGCCGGGTCGGGGTCGAGTGCGGCGAGCCCGGCGGCCACGGCGGCCGCCGGCCCACCGAACGGCGGATCCTCGCGCGCCCACCGCACCACGTGCGGGAGGTCGGCGTCCCGCTCGGGTCCCACGACCACGACCTGATCGGTCTCGGCGACCGCGGAGATCGCCCGGGACAGCAGCGTTTGCCCGCCGACGGAGGTCATCACCTTGTCGATCCCACCCAGCCGTCGCGCGCGCCCCCCGGCCAGGACGATCGCGTGCAGTCGCATGGCCTCATCGTCGCACCGACCTCCCGTCGCGGTACGCGCCCAGTTGCGCGTGATCCACGTCACACGCTTCAGTGGAGGCATGTCGACGGGACTTGATGGTCCGGGAACCGACGCGCTGCTGAAGGCGGGTCGGTTCTTCACGAGGTGGGACGAGACCGAGGACGGCCGCGCCGTGTTCCGCGAGGGAGGCCGTCAGGGCGACGTCTTCTACCGCGACCGGTGGAGCCACGACAAGGTGGTGCGGTCGACCCACGGGGTCAACTGCACCGGCTCGTGCTCCTGGAAGATCTACGTCAAGGACGGGATCATCACGTGGGAGTCCCAGCAGACCGACTACCCGTCCGTCGGCCCCAACAGCCCCGAGTACGAGCCGCGCGGGTGCCCGCGCGGTGCCGCCTTCTCCTGGTACACCTACTCGCCGACCCGGGTCCGCTACCCGTACGCGCGCGGGGTGCTGCTGCAGATGTACCGCGAGGCCAAGCAGCGTCTGGGTGACCCGGTGCTCGCGTGGGCCGACGTCGTCGGCGACCCCGAGCGACGTCGCCGCTATCAACAGGCCCGCGGCAAGGGCGGATTCGTGCGCTCGACGTGGGCCGAGACCGTCGAGATGGTCGCCGCCGCGCAGATCCACACGATCAAGGAACACGGACCGGACCGCATCGCGACGTTCAGCCCCATCCCGGCGATGTCGATGGTGTCGCACGCCGTCGGCGCCCGGTTCACCCACCTGCTCGGCGGGGCGATGACGTCGTTCTACGACTGGTACGCCGACCTGCCCGTGGCCAGCCCGCAGGTCTTCGGCGACCAGACCGACGTCCCCGAGTCCGGCGACTGGTGGGATGCGACGTACCTGATGATGTGGGGCTCGAACGTCCCCGTCACCCGCACGCCCGACGCGCACTGGATGGCCGAGGTCCGGTACCGGGGCACCAAGGTCGTCACGATCAGTCCCGACTACGCCGACAACACGAAGTTCGCCGATGAGTGGCTGCCCGCCCAGGCCGGCACCGACGGCGCGATGGCGATGGCCATGACCCACGTGATCCTCAAGGAATTCTTCGTCGACCGGCGCGTGCCGTTCTTCGTCGACTACGTGCGCCAGTACACCGACCTGCCGTTCCTCATCACGCTGACCGAGAACGAGGAGCACGGCGGCCTCGTGCCCGGCAAGTTCCTCACGGCGAAGGACCTGGGCGACGAGACGCCGGAGGGCGCGTGGAAGACCGTGCTGGTCGACGCGGCCACGGGCGAACTCGTCGTGCCGAACGGCTCGATGGGCTTCCGGTACGCCGAGTCGGGTGTGGGCAACTGGAACCTCGACCTCGGGGACGTCGTTCCGGCGCTGTCCCTGCGCGATGCGAAAGTCCCGGCCGAGTCGGTCGAGGTGATAGACTTCGACGCCTCCAGCACAGAGTACATGGACTTCCTTTGCCAGCTTGAGAACTACTCGGGCGGTGGGCTGACGCTCACCGGGAGTTTCTCGATGACCTCCGCGACGTCGGGAGTCGTGAAGTTCGAGGCGGCGATCCGGCGGCGACAGAACAACGCGGACGGTCTCGGCACGGCGAAAACGTACGACTTCAATTCCGCATCGGAGGTCACTGTTCCTGGCACGACCAAACAGAACGGGTACTTCACCATCACGTTCACCGACGGTCCCGACATGGACTCCTGGAACGACGGCGAGTACGCGATTGTCCGCGTTCGCAGGAACAACTCCACAAGCGGCTCGAACGCGACCGGCGACGCGGAGCTCTGGTGGATTCGGGGCG
>CAYXFT010000158.1:0-6817 GCA_964464335.1 uncultured Aeromicrobium sp. | reverse complement strand
GCGAGATGGTGACCTCGGAGTAGTCGATCGGCAGGGCGCCGTCGCTGTTGTCGATCGTCAGCACGACCTCGGCCCGACCGAGGGGCGCGCGGCCGGCGGTGCCGGCGAAGATGACGTCCTCCATCTTGCCGCCGCGCAGCGTCTTGGCTCCCTGTTCGCCCATCACCCACGAGAGGGCGTCGACGACGTTGGACTTGCCGGAGCCGTTGGGCCCGACCACGGCGGTGATGCCGGGTTCGAGGGCCAGGGTCGTCGACGAGGCGAACGACTTGAATCCCCGCAGAGTCAGGGTCTTCAGATACACGCGGTCAGCCTAGTGCCTGCCATCGGTGAGATCGCAGAGGCAGAGCCCGGCCCGCGGGGTGAATCAGTGAGAGACGGTTTCGAGCAGCTCGGCGAACTCGTGGGAGCCGTCGAGCCGGGCGAGCAGACCGTCGTTCTCGGCCTTGAGTCGCAGGACCTCGTTCTCGAGGTCGGTGATGCGGCGTCGCAGGACCGCCACTTCGTGGGCGTGATCCGCAGTGGGGCCGCCGACGTAACCGAACAGCGCTTTGGCCATGGCCAATTCCTTCTTCACATTCAGACGTGCACAGGGATTTGTCTGGGAGGGCAGCACAAAACAGGCTGCATACTGCCAGTATCCCACCGTCGGGTGTGCAGGGTCAACCGACCCGGACGCCGCCGATCCACGTGGCGGTGACCTGGAACCGCACGGGGTCGAGGACGACCAGGTCGGCCGGGGTGCCGGCGGCGAGGGTGCCCGACTCCGGAGCGCCCAACGCCCGCGCGGGAACCGTGCTCGCGGCCCGGATCGCGGTCGCCGGGTCCACCCCCGCCACGCGCACGACGTTGCCGATGCACGCGTCGAGCCGGACGGCCGCACCGGCGATCGTGCCGTCGTCGCGGCGTGCGGGCTGCCCCTCGACGATCACGACGGGTTCGCCGCCGAGTTCGTACCGCCCCGGCGCCATCGCGAACGTCGCGAGGTTGTCGGTGACGAGCATGATCCGATCGGCGGCGCACGCGAACGCGACCCGCAACGCGATCGGATCGACGTGGTGCAGGTCGGCGATGAGCCCGGGTGCGAGCCGGTCGTCGGTGAGCGCGACGCCCACGACTCCCCCGTCACGGTGACGCAAGGGACGCTGGGCGTTGTAGAGGTGCGTCACGAGCGTCGCGCCGGCGTCGACCGCTCGCGTGACGGTGGCGTCGTCGGCGTCACTGTGACCGATGCTGACGCGCACACCCGCCGCGACGAACCGCTCGATCGCCGCGATGCCGCCGGCGCGCTCGGGGGCCATGGTGACGTAGCCCAGATCCGCACCCCCGGCCTCGATCAGCGCGTCGACGCGGTCGGGCGTCGGATCGACGAGGTAGTACTCGCGGTGCGCGCCCTTGCAGGCCGCGGAGAGGAACGGGCCCTCCACGTGGGCGGGCAGCAGGCGGGTGGCGCCGCGACGGTCGGCGAGCCGTGCCCGTTGCCGGGAGTACGCGCGCAGCTGCTCGACCAGGTCGTCCACGGGCGCGGTGATGAACGTCGGGGCGATCGCGGTGACGCCCGTCGCGGCCAGCCCGTCGACGATCCGCTCCCAGTCGTCGTCGCGCGCGACGGCGAAGTCGGCGCCGTACGCGCCGTTGATCTGCGCGTCGATCAGGCCGGGCGCGAGGATCCCGTCGTGGTGCTCGTCGGCCGCGCGCGGCGGCGCGCCGGTGCCCGAGGCGACGATCGTGCCGCCCTCGATCTCGACCCATCCCGGCTCGAGGTCGACGTCGACGTCCACGACGGCACGTGCGCTGATCAGGTGACCCACGAGACGGGACCGTACACCTAGACGGTCAGCAGGGTCCTGATCTGCGCGGCCACCGTGCGGGGTTCGTCGACCCAGAGTCCGACCCTGCGGGCCGTGACCTCGCCCTGCGACGTGACCAGCGTCGTCGGTGCGGCGAGCACGAATTCGAGGTTCGTCCGGCTGCTCACGCCGACGAGCAGGAGATCGTCCTCGGTGTGCACGGACCTGATGACGCCCGGCAGTTCGTGCTCGGCGTCCCGGATGCCCACGACGGCTGCCAGGGGCAGTTCGACGTCCGTGCGAGCGCCGTTGCGCACGCGCAGGTGGTCTGCCGTCAACAGGTGCGGCCGCACCCGATACGCGGCCAGCATGCCGAGCATCCAGAGCACGCCCCAGACGCCGAGCACCAGCAGGCCGATGCGAATCGGTTCGACCCAACCGGCATTGATCTGACGGAGCAGCACCTCCACGACGACGACCTCGGTCGCCGACCCGAAGATCCACAGCCACAGCATCGGACCGACCAACTGGGAGTAGCCGATCGGTGTCGTGCCGGCCGGCACATCGGGGCGGCGAGCGATCCAGCGCCCGAGGCACCGGTAGAGGGCCAGCTCGCCCAAGAGCGCCTCCCGGGCGTTCATGCGTCCTGCTCCATCAGGCGGGCGAAGGTCGCGATGGTCTCGTCGAGGGTGTCGACGAAGGCGCTCAATCGGCCGGCCGGGATCTCGCCGAAGAGCTGGCGCGCGAGGTCGGCATGACTCTCGCGGAGATCGTCGATCACCGTCAGGCCGATCGGCGTGGGAGTCACGAGTAACGCGCGCCGATCGGTCGGATGCCGTTCGCGGGTCACGTGGCCGGAGGCGGCGAGACCGTCGACCAGGCCCGTGATGTTGCGCGGCGTGACGTCGAGGGCCGTGGCGAGAGCGCGCTGCGTCGTGGGGCCGGTGGCGCCCAGGGTCCAGAGGAGGTGGACCCGCGGCGCCGTGAGCCCCGAGTCCCGCTCGAATCGGGCCATGTCGGCGGACACCAGGATCGACAGGTGGAGGACGCGGTCGAGGGCGGTCGTCACTCGGTCGGACATGTAGAGAAGTTACTTCACTATGATGTGACCGCGCAAAGCACCCGCGTCACCGCCTGCCTAGGGTGGTGCCATGCGCGTGGATCTGTTCACCACACCCGAGGGCGACTGGACCCCGGTGTCGACGAGCCTCTCCACGTCCCGCGGTCTGCTGGGCACCGGCGGTGGACTGCTGCTGATCGCCCTCTCGGTGCCCTTGTGGTTCGCCTTCGCCGACGACCTCGGCTCCTGGGCCTGGACCCTGTGGATCCCGGCCGTGTGCGGCGTGGGGCTGATCGTCTGGGTGTGGTGGTGGGCGCCGCGGAACCGGCGCAGCTGGGGCTATGCCGAGGCGGACGACGACTTCCTGGTCCGCGGCGGCATCATGTTCCGCCGCCTGGTCGTCGTCCCGTACGGCCGGATGCAGTTCATCGACGTCCAGTCCGGTCCGATCGCCCGCCATTTCGGGTTCGGCACCGTCACGCTGCACACCGCGTCGACCCGCACCGCGGCCTCGATCCCGGGCGTTCCCCTCGAGGAGGCCAGGCACCTGCGCGACCGGCTGACCGAGCTCGGGGAGGGTCATGGATCCGGCGTCTGAGTCCACTGGCGACCAGGGCCCGCACTTCGGGCCCGGCCTGCGCACCGACCAGTCCGGACAGCGGACCCATCCGCTCACGGCCGTGTTGCAAGGGCTGCTCTGGGGCACCGCCGTGGCCGCCGCCCTCGGCTGGCAGTTGGTCGACGACCCCACGTGGCACGAACTGCTGATCATCCCCGGCGGGTTCCTGATCGGCCTGCTCGCGGGCTGGGTGTCGTGGCTGTTCACCCGCTACGTCATCGACGACGCCGAGATCCGCATCGAGCGCGGGGTGATCTTCCGGTCCTCGCGACGCATCCCGTTCGCGCGCCTCCAGTCGGTGGACATCAACGAACCGCTGCTCGCGCGGATCGTCGGACTCTCCGAACTGACGCTGGAGATGGCCGGCGGCGCGGAGTCCAAGACGCGCCTGCGCTTCCTCACCCTGACCGAGTCCCGGCGGATGCGGCGGATGTTGGTGGCGCGCGCCCACGGCGAGCAGGCCGGGACCCCTGCGGCCGAGTACTCCGAACCGCCTCGAGAGATCCTGCACGTCGTCCCGCCCGACCAGATCATCGTCGGCACCCTGCTCTCGCTCGACTTCATGGCGACGCTCCTGGGCACGATCCTCTCGATCGCGGCCGTGCTGGCGGTCGACCTGAGCTGGGCCTCGATCGGCCTGGTCTTCGGCATCCTGCTGCCGGCGGCGTTCGCCCTGGTGCAGATGACCGGCGACCGCGTGATCGCCCAGTGGAACTTCACGGTCTCGCGCGGTGACCGCGGCCTGCGCATCGACCGCGGCCTGCTCGGCCGCAGCTCTCAGACCATCCCGTACGACCGGGTGCAGGCGATCGGAATCATCGAGCCGCTGGTCTGGAGGGCGTTCAGCTGGTCCCGACTGGACGTCGACATCGCGGGCTACGGCAAGTCCTCCGACGAGTCGGGAGGCGTCTCGTCCACGACGCTGCTGCCGATCGCCAACCGCGACCTGGCCCGACGGTTGGTCGACGAGCTGGTTCCCGACGCGCAGCGCGGCAGCGGCGAACGCTTCCGGCCACCGGCGAGGTCGATGCTGTTCGCGCCGATCGGCTGGCGCCACCGATGGTTCGCCTCGACGAACGAGACCGTGACGGCGGCGACGGGCTGGCTCACCCGGCGGCGGGCGATCCTGCCGTTGCACAAGGTGCAGTCGGTCGAGTTCAGCCAAGGGCCGGTCGAACGCCGCCTGCACCTCGCGTCGGTGCACGTGCACTCCCCCGACGGCCCGGTGCACGCGTCGATCCTGCACCTGCAGCAGCAGACGGCCCACGACCTGGCGTTCCATGAGGTCGACCTGGCCCGCGCTGCCCGGCAGACGGTCCGCGATCAGCCTCCGCTGACGGCGTCCTCGGCGTCGGCGTCGAGTGCGCCGACGACCTCGCGCGACGACAACCAGCCGTCGGGCAGCACCACCCTCTTCGGCGAACCCTGACGGCCGCGCGGCAGGCCCAGCTCGGACACCGGGAAGGCCTCGTCCGGGTCGAGCTCGGCCAGCAGCGCGTCCAGCGACCGGTAGGACGAGATGTGGCCGAGCTGGTCGCGCACGCTGGAACCGGCGGGGAAGCCCTTGAGGTACCAGGCGACGTGCTTGCGGAACTCGATGCAGCCGCGCTCCTCGCCGAGCCAGTCCCCGAGCAGTTCGGCGTGTCGGCGCATCACCGCGGCGACCTCGCCGAGCCGCGGCAGGGTGGCGACCGGGTCGCCGGTGAAGGCGGCGGCCAAGTCGCGGAACAGCCACGGACGGCCCAGGCAACCGCGACCGACCACGACCCCGTCACACCCGGTCTGCTCGACCATGCGCAGGGCGTCGGACGCCTCCCAGATGTCCCCGTTGCCGAGCACCGGGATGTCGACGGCGGCCTTCAGCTCGCCGATCGCGTCCCAGTCGGCGCGGCCGCTGTAGTGCTGGGCCGCGGTGCGACCGTGCAGGGCGATGGCCGCGCAACCGGTGTCCTGCGCGATCCGGCCCGCGTCGAGGTACGTCAAGTGGTCGTCGTCGATGCCCTTGCGGGTCTTCATCGTGACCGGCACGTCGTACGGGGCGGCCGCCGCGACCGCCTCGGTGAGGATCTCTCCCAGCAGCGTGGCCTTCCACGGCAGGGCCGAGCCGCCGCCCTTGCGGGTGATCTTCGGAACGGGGCAGCCGAAGTTCAGGTCGACGTGGTCGACGCCGTGCTCGCCGCACAAGATCGCGACGGCGCGGCCGACGATCTGCGGATCGATGCCGTACAGCTGGACCGAGCGCACGTTCTCGCCCTCGGCGAAGGTGAGCATCGACAGGCTGGTCTTGTCGCCCTCGACGAGCCCACGGCTCGTGATCATCTCGCAGACGTACAGACCCGCACCCTGCTCGGCGCAGAGGCGGCGGAACGCGACGTTCGTGACGCCCGCCATGGGCGCCAGGACGACGGGGACGTCGACGTGGACGTTCCCGAGACTGAGTCCGGCGGTCAGGGTGTCCATCGCACCGCCGTCGTCACGTCACCGGGCTGGAAGTCCACCGACGAGACGGTCGATCCCTTCGGCGCGAAGAACAGCAGACAGCCCTCGACCGAGGCGCCCGCGTCCATGGACGCCGCGACCTTCGGCGCCGTGCACTTCGTGAAGCCGGCCGGTGCCGGGCTGGCCGGCACGAGCACGTCGCCGGAGACGTGCAGCCACCACGGCACCCCGTCGGCGAAGGCCGCCGCGTTGGGTCCGCGATTGCCGATCATCACGTGCACGTAGTACGCCTGCAGGCCGTCCGGGGTGGAGTACAACGCGAAGTCGCGGCGGCCGGCCTTCTCGATGCTCGTGACACCCAGCGCCAGGGCGGTGCCGGTCTCACTGGTGTCCGGATAGGCCACCGTGAGCGTCGCGCCGACCTTGGCCTCGGTACCCGGATCGTCCAGCTCGATGCCCGCCGGCGCCTCGAACGTGGGCTTCTGCGTGGCGGAGTCGTCGTCACCACCGGAGCATCCGGCGAGCAGCAACAGGGCCGCGGCGGCAGCGAGGAGGACCCGACGCATGCTCAGCAACCGACGAGACGTGCGCCGAGGTACGCCGAGACCTGGTCGAGGCCGACCCGCTCCTGCACCATCGAGTCACGCTCACGGATCGTCACGGCGTCGTCGTCGAGCGTCTCGAAGTCGACGGTGATGCAGAACGGCGTGCCGATCTCGTCCTGACGGCGGTAGCGCTTGCCGATCGCCTGGGTGTCGTCGAAGTCGACGTTCCAGTGGCGACGCAACTCGGCCGCGAGGTCGCGCGCCTTGGGTGACAGGTCCTCGTTGCGCGACAGCGGCAGGATCGCCGCCTTGACCGGCGACAGCCGCGGGTCGAGACGCAGGACGGTGCGCTTGTCGACGCCGC
>CAYXFT010000157.1:4836-6818 GCA_964464335.1 uncultured Aeromicrobium sp. | reverse complement strand
GCGCCTCGTTCTGGATCGTCGTGTAGTGCCCGCCGACGACCCCGAGGTACTCGGTCGCGAGGGTGACCGGGTTCGTGCGGACCGTCGCCCACCGGTCAGGGACTTCGAGGCTCGTGACGCCGTCCTCGCGGACGTCGGTCGCGCTGGCACGGCGCCGCGACGGCATCGCCTACGACGAGGTGCCCGCGTCATTGCGCGAACGGGCGATCGAACCGGGCGACTTCGCCTACCGGACCGTCCGGTCGACCTACATGCGCGGCGGGGCGCCCGGGTTGGTGCTGCGGCCGCAGTCGGTCGGGGAGGTCGCGGACGCCGTCGGGTTCGCCCGGACGCATCGCGACCTGCCGTTGAGCCTGCGCAGTGGCGGCCACGGCATCAGCGGCCGCAGCACGAACGACGGCGGCCTCGTGATCGACCTCGGCGCGTTGCGGGACGTCACGGTGGTCGACGCCAACACCCGCCGGGTACGGCTCGGGCCGGGCGCCCGCTGGATGGAGGTCGCCGCCGTCCTGGACCCGCACGGCTGGGCGCTCAGCAGTGGCGACTTCGGTGGGGTCGGCGTCGGTGGTCTTGCGACGGCGGGCGGCATCGGCTTCCTCGGCCGTGAGTACGGGCTGACGATCGACCGGATGGTCGCCGCGGAGATCGTGCTGGCCGACGGGTCCGTCGTCCGCGCGTCCGAGGACGAGAACACGGACCTGTTCTGGGCCGTCCGGGGAGCGGGCGCCAACGTCGGAGCCGTCGTCGCGTTCGAGTTCGAGGCTGCGCCGGTCACCGAGGTCGGCTGGGCGCAACTGGCGTTCGACGTCGCCGATCCGGCGGCCTTCCTGAGTGATTTCGGTCGCACCATGGAGGCGTCGCCGCGCGACACGACCCTCTTCCTGATTCTGGCCGGTCAGGGCGGCCGGCTCGTGGCCCAGGTCTACGGCGTCGTGGACGCGGCCGATCCGGAGACGATCATCGCCCGGTTGCAGCCGTTCGCCGAGATCGCGCCGCTCGTGGGGCAGTCCGTCGTCGCCACGACGTACGCCTCGGTGATGGCCAACGCGGCCCTGGATGCGAAGCACGACGGGCAGGGCGAGCCGCAGTTCCGCTCAGGCCTCGTGCGGCACCTCGACGACGAGGTCGCGGCCGCCGCGGGAGCGTTGGTCGCGTCCGGTGCCACCCCGTGGTTCCAGGTCAGATCGGTCGGCGGTGCGGTGAACGACGTCCCCGCGGACGCGACCGCGTACGCCCACCGTGAGGCGAATTTCTCCGTCACCGCCGTGGGCGCCGGGCCGACGTTCGACCGGCTCTGGGCGGACCTCGCCGACCACTTCGACGGGCTCTACGCGAGCTTCGAGACCCGACGTGACCCGGCCCTGCTCGAGCAGGCCTTCCCACCGGCCACGCTGACGCGGCTGCGCGAGATCAAGCGACGCCACGACCCGGGCGCCCTCTTCGTCGACAACTTCGCCGTCCCGGTCGCCTGAGGGTTATCACGGTTCGGCGGCAGCCCCGCGACGTTCTCAGAGCCTGAAACGTGTCAAGGCCGGTCCGCGGAGGTTCCTAACGTCGTGGTCATTCCCGCTCACGAGGCGGGTTCGCAACGAGAGGAATCATCGTGACCGACCAGAACCCACCGCTCATCGAAGCCCCCAAGCGCCGCGGCCGGCAGATCGCCATCGCCGCCGTGGTGGTGGCCGTCGTCGCCGCCTTGCTGACCTTCGCCCTCACCCGCGGTGGTGGCGACGACGCGGCCGCCGGCCTGACGAAGGTCCGCCTCGGCACCGTCGGAGCGAGCGATCCCTACTGGGCCACCTTCACCGAGGAGGCGAAGAAGGAGGGCATCGACCTGGAGGTCGTGGACTTCGCCGACTACGCCCAGCCGAACCCGGCGCTGTCCGAGGGCGAGATCGACATCAACCAGTTCCAGCACATCGTCTACCTCGCGGACTACAACGTCGCCAACGAGGGCGACCTCACGGCGATCGGCTCGACCG
>CAYXFT010000157.1:0-4826 GCA_964464335.1 uncultured Aeromicrobium sp. | reverse complement strand
CGCTCAAGGACGGCGGCTCGATCTTCTCCACCCTCGCGGACGTCGACCAGGACGCCTCGAAGGTGAAGGTCAAGGCGATCAAGGCCGATCTGACCCCGACGTCGCTCCCCGACGTGGCCGCGGCGATCATCAACAACGACTTCGTCGAGAAGGCCGGCCTGAAGTTCGCGGACGCGATCGCCCAGGACGATCCTGCCGACCCGAACGCCCTGCCGTACGTCAACGTCTTCGCCGTCCGCGCCGAGGACAAGGACAACGAGACATACCAGAAGCTGGTCGAGATCTACCAGACCAGCCAGCCCGTCCTCGACGGGGTCCAGAAGGTCTCGGGAGGCACCGCGGAGTTCGTCCGGACCCCCGCCGCCGACCTGCAGGCGTCGCTCGCCGATGTCGAGGCCGACACGTTGGCCCACAACGGCTGACCGGTTCACCGCACGGCGGGCGTGGTCGATCGACCTCGCCCGCTGCGGAGCGTCCGAAGGAGGACACATGGCTCTGGTCGAACTGCGCGACGTCCACAAGACGTTCGCGCCGACGAAGCGCGGTGATCGGCCCGTCGAGGCGATCCGCGGGGTCGATCTCGACGTCGCGGCCGGTGAGATCCACGCCATCGTCGGTTACTCCGGCGCGGGCAAGTCGACCCTGGTGCGGCTCGTCAACGCGCTCGAGGCGCCGACGGGCGGCACGGTCACCGTCGACGGCGTGACGCTGAACGGTCTGGGCGAGCGCGAACTGCGCCGCGTTCGACTCGGCATCGGCATGGTGTTCCAGCAGTTCAACCTGCTGCACTCGCGCACCGTGTGGGGGAACCTGGAGTTCCCACTGAAGATCGCCGGTGTCGACGAGGCCGAGCGCCAACGCCGCATCTCGGACCTGCTGCACTTCGTCGGTCTGGCCGACAAGGCGCACGCCTATCCCGACCAGCTGTCGGGCGGCCAGAAGCAGCGCGTGGGCATCGCCCGAGCGCTCGCCACCAACCCCTCGTTGCTGCTGGCCGACGAGTCCACCAGCGCCCTCGACCCCGACACGACACGTGAGGTCCTCGGCCTGCTGAAGCGGGTCAACGAGGAGCTGGGGATCACGATCATCGTCATCACCCACGAGATGGACGTCGTCCGGACGCTGGCCCACCGGGTCAGTGTCATGGAGGAGGGTCGGGTCGTCGAGCACGGCTCGGTCCTCGAGGTCTTCTCGCACCCGCGTGAGGACGTGACGAAGCGGTTCGTCGGGACCCTCGTCGAGCAGGTGCCCCGAGGTACTGCGCTCGACGCACTGCAGCAGCGGTTCGACGGCCGGTTCCTGGCCGTCGACGTCGAGGGCGTGACGAGCCAGTCCGAGGTGTTCGCCACGCTGGCCGCGCACGGCGTGCGCGTCGAGGTCGTGCAGGGCGGGGTGAACCGGGTCGGTGACGACGCCTTCGGCCACGTCACGCTCGCGGTCGCGGGAGACGGGGTCGACGCCGCGGTCGCGGACGTGGCCCGGTTCGACGGAGTGGAGGTTCTCGCATGATCGGCCGCGACACGAACCTGCCCGAGTTGGGGGACCTGTTCTGGACCGCAACCTGGGAGACGACCTACATGGTCGCGCTGACGCTGCTGATCGGCGGCTCCCTGGGTCTGGCGCTCGGTCTCGCGCTGTATGCCACCCGCGGTGGCGGCCTGTTCGCGCACCGCACCGTCTACGTCGTACTGAACCTCGTCGTGAACTTCTTCCGGCCGATACCGTTCGTGATCTTCATCGCCGCGGTCCAGCCGTTGGCGCGGGCCGTCGTGGGCATCGGGATCGGCAACAAGGCGATCATCTTCGCCCTGACGCTCGCGGCGATGTTCGGCATCAGCCGCATCGTGGAGCAGAACCTCGTCACCGTGCAGCCCGGGGTGATCGAGGCGGCCCGGTCGATGGGCGCCAGTCGCCTGCGGATCCTGACCACGGTGGTCGTGCCCGAGGCGCTGGGGCCGTTGATCCTCGGTTACACCTTCGCGTTCGTCGCGATCGTCGACATGACCGCGGTCGCGGGCGTCATCGGCGGCGGCGGGCTCGGCAACTTCGCGTTGCAGTACGGCTATCGACAGTTCGACACGGTCGTGACCTGGGCTGCCGTCCTGATGATCGTGGCGTTCGTGCAGGTGGGCCAGTTGCTCGGCAACACCTGGGCCAGGAGGGTGCTGCGGCACTGAGTTGTGGCACTGAGGTCCGACAGGGCGTCGTCGAGCGATCGCATCGTGAGACGGCGCCCGCGGCGCCCGGCGACGTGGCTGACTGGTGTCCTCAGTCCACGAGTGCACGTACGGAGGTGACCGTCATGACCGCTTCGATCCGACGCCCTGTCTCGCAACTGCGAGCCGGCGACCTGATCGCCCTGGCCGACGAGGGAACCGTGTACGTCGTCTGTGCGATCTCCCAGCCGGTCGGGTCCAGTCGCCGGGCCGAACTCGTCGACGCGCGCACCGGCGCAGGTGCGCGCTGCGTGCGGCTCGAACTGCTCGATGCCGTCCTGACGGTCGACGGGCGCGCCCAGTGGCACGTCGTGACGAACCACGCGGACGGATCGGTCGAGGTCGTGCTGGCAGGTACGGACTTCGTGGTCCCGCCGGACGGACCGTGGACGCACGAGGCCTGGCCCGTCGAGGTCGACCTGCTCGGTCGCCCCGGTTGGGACCAGCTGCGGCGCGGGCTGCGCCCCGCGGCCGACCGTGCCGCCTGACCCGCTCAGAGGAAGTCGGCCGGGTCGAACTCGTCGATGGGGATGACCCTGATCCGCGGCAGTTCGACGGTGAAGGCGTCGACGTCGTGCTCGAGGTCGAAGCACTCCAGTCCGCGCGGCACGAGGGCGTTGAACCGGGCGTTGCGGAACTCGTCGAACCCGAGCACGGCGACCCGACGACGCCCGCTGACGAGTGACTCGATCTGGGGGAAGAAGTCGCCGTCGTTGCTGGCGAGCATGACGTCCGCCTCGCGTCGGCCGATGGCCTCCAACATTCGCTGGATCGCGAGGTCGACCACCTTCTGGTCCGGCGCGCCCGACAGGGCGACCGGCCGGTAGCCGATCGAGGTGAGCGCCTGGACGAACGTCATCGGCAGCTCGGTGTCGACCGCCAGGAAGAACAGACCCTTGACGGGCTGATCCCAGAGTTCCTCGGCGAAGCGCAGCAGGCGGTCCCAGCGGGGGCGCTCCTGCGGCTGGGGGCGGCGCCCGAGAATCGACAGGCCGAGGGTGGCGTCGATGTTCTCGCCGTCCACCAGGAGGTAGGTCGAGGGCTGCGCTGCGCGGTCGTTCACAGTTCGACCCTACGGGTTGGCGAGCCCGGGGTGGTCTCGATATGCCGCTCGCTGCGCTCGCGTGCTACTCGACCACCGAGACCGGTGGTCGAGTAGCGCCGCGAGGAACGAGCGCGCATGTCGAGACCAATGACCTCAGCGCAGGTCGTAGCGATCGAGGTCCATGACCTTGGTCCAGGCGGCGACGAAGTCCGTCACGAACTTCTGCTTCGCGTCGTCGCTGGCATACACCTCGGCCACGGCGCGCAGTTCGGAGTTCGAGCCGAACACCAGGTCGGCGCGGGTGCCGGTCCAGCGACCGTCGCCCGACACGAACTGCGTCGAGGTCTCGTCGGTCGGCTTCCACTCGGTGTCGAAGTCGAGCAGGGTGACGAAGAAGTCGTTCGTCAGCACCCCCGGCGTCTCGGTGAGAACACCCAGGGACGAGCCGTCGTGGTTGGCGCCCAGCACCCGCAGACCGCCGACCAGGACCGTCGTCTCGGGCGCCGTCAGCGTGAGCAGGTTGGCCTTGTCGACGAGCTGGTACTCCGCCGGCGCACCACCCTTGCCCGCGAAGTTGCGGAACCCGTCGTGGCGCGGCTCGAGCCACGCGAACGACTCGACGTCGGTCTGCTCGGCCGAGGCGTCGACGCGGCCGACGGTGACCGGCACCGTGACCTCGACGCCACCGTCGCGCGCGGCCTTCTCGACCGCGGCGGCACCGGCGATGACGATCACGTCGGCCAGCGAGACGGCCTTCTCGTGGCCGTCGGCGATGCCCTGCAGGACGTTCAGGACGCGAGCGAGCTGGGCCGGGTTGTTGGCCTCCCAGCCGTTCTGCGGGGCGAGCCGGACGCGGGCGCCGTTGACGCCGCCGCGCTTGTCACTGCCACGGAACGTCGAGGCGGCGGCCCATGCGGTGGAGACCAGTTCGGGGACCGTGAGGTCCGAGTCGAGCACGGCAGCCTTGAGCGCGGTGACGTCGGCGTCGCCGATGACCTCTCCCTCCCAGGCCGGCAGCGGGTCCTGCCACAGCAGGTCCTCGGTCGGGACCTCGGCGCCCAGGTAGCGGTCCTTCGGGCCCATGTCGCGGTGCGTGAGTTTGAACCAGGCGCGCGCGAACGCGTCGGCGAATGCCGCCGGATCGCTCTTGAAGCGCAGCGAGATCTCGCGGTAGGCGGGGTCCTCGCGCAGCGCCAGGTCGGACGTCAACATGCGCGGCTCGCGCGTACCCTCGCCGAACGCCTCGGGAACCAGGCCAGCGCCGCCGTCGTTGACCGGACGCCACTGCAGGGCGCCCGCGGGCGAGTCGAACTTCTCCCAGTCGTAGGCGAACAGGATGTGGAAGAACTCGTTGTCCCAGCGGGTCGGGTGGTAGGTCCACGTGACCTCGAGGCCCGACGAGATCGCGTCGGCGCCGACACCGGTGCCGTGCGCGGACTTCCAGCCGAGACCCTGCGACTCCATCGGTGCGCCCTCGGGCTCGGGGCCCACGAGGTCGGCATCACCGGCACCGTGGGTCTTGCCGAAGGTGTGGCCGCCGGCGATCAGCGCGACGGTCTCCTCGT
>CAYXFT010000156.1:3842-6870 GCA_964464335.1 uncultured Aeromicrobium sp. | reverse complement strand
CGCTGCGCGGGGTGGGCGACCACATCGAGGTGTGGGTGGCCGACGACACGCAGTTCCCCGCGGGCGACTGCCGCGGCGCGAATGCCGGCGACGTCACCGACGCCCAGGTGGCCGACCTCGTGAACGAGTTCGACACGAACATGTACCCCAAGGAGTCCGAGGCGTTCAGCGTCGCCCCCGATCGCGACGGCAGCAATGCCCTCATCGACGGCGACTTCACCGGCGCCGGCGACCGGACCGTCACGCTCGTCGACAACGTGCGCGACGACAACTACTACGACTTCCCGACGAACCCGACGTACATCGCCGGGTTCTTCTGGTCCGTGTTCAACGAGTACATGGACCGCAACATCATGACGATCGACGCTTTCGACTGGGCGCACCGCACGGGTGCCAACCCGCCCGACGCGTCGACCTCCGACGTGTGCACGAGCCGCCCGTCGCGTCCGCGTCTGTACGAGGGCACCTTCGCCCACGAGTACCAGCACCTGCTGCAGTACTACACGGATCCGAACGAGTCCGTCGCGGTGAACGAGGGTCTCTCGGACTACGCGCAGTCGCTGGTCGGCTACGTGGACGGCACCAAGACCGTCTACGACCAGGGCGGCGACAGCCACCTGTACTGCTTCCAGGGCTTCGGCACGGTCAAGACCGACTACAACGCCAACCCGCGCGACTGCGGCGGCCCGGAGAACTCCTTCAACCTCTGGGACGAAGGCTCCAGCGGATCGGCGGTGCTGGCCGACTACGGCCACGCGTACCAACTGATGCTGTATCTGTTCGACCGGTACGGCGAGTCGTTCCTGACCGCGCTGCACCGCGACGGCGAGCACCAGGGCATCGAGGCGCTGGAGTACCAGTTGGAGGCGAAGGGCACGACGTTCGCCCAGGTCCTGCACGACTTCCAGTCGATGACGTTGCTGGACAAGACGATCGGTGACGCGAAGGCGTCGCTGCTGGTGGGCGTGTCGAAGTCGAAGGCGACCTCGAAGAGCCTGCGGTCGTCGGTGAACCTCGACAATCCGGCCGCGTACGCCACGCCGGGCGCCGCGCCCAACGGTGCGGACTTCGTGCCGTTGAAGGTCAAGGGCAAGACGGTCAAGGGTTCGAGCCTGCGGTCGTTCAGCTTCAAGGGCGCCACGACGTTGCCCACCCTGCCGCTGCAGTGGACGACGGTCTCCGACGATCCTGACCGGGCCGGTGATCCGGTGCTGTTCTCCGGCAACGAGAACAGCCTCGACTCGGCCGCCGTGACGAAGGTGACGGTCCCCGCGGGCGACCCGTCGCTGACGTTCCTGGCCAAGTACGGCGCCGAGTCCGGCTACGACTACGGCTACGTCCAGGTCTCGACCGACGGTGGCAAGACGTACACCTCGATCGAGGGCGACAAAACCGTCGAGGGGCCGCTCGGCCCGTCGTTGAACGGCACCACCGACGGGTTCGAGCCGCACACCTTCGACCTGTCGGCCTATGCCGGCCAGGAGATCCTGCTGTCGTTCCGGTACATCTCGGACGGTGGCGTGAACGAGGGCGGCCTGAAGGTCGACGACGTCAAGGTCGGCGGCACGCTGGTCAGCGACGGCTCGAGCCTCGAGCCGTTCTCCTCGCCGACCGAGATCTCGCCGACGCCCGTCGCGAACTGGCACGTCAAGCTCGTCGGGACGCGCCCGGGCAAGATCCCGTACGTCGCACAGGTCGAGTGGGACGCCAAGTCGACGCTCTCGCTCAAGCCGGTGCAGTGGCTCAAGTTGCTGCCCGCCTCGTCGATCACCGCCGTCGTCTCCTACGACGAGCCGACCGGCATGGTCCAGCAGTACGCGCCGTACACCCTCACCGTGAACGGGGAGGTCCAGCCCGGCGGGTCGTGAGGTCGGGTTGTCGGTTTACCCGGGGAACCGGGTAAACCGACAACTCCTCGCGTAAAGCCGACGCGGGTACCAGCGAATTTGCCGGTACCCGCGTCGGCTTGCCCCCGGCTGTGTCGGGACACCCGGGGAACCGGGTAAACCGACACACGGGCGCCAGCGCGCAAGGCCCGCCGATACCGTGGCCCCATGACCCGAGAAGACGGACGTACCCCCGACCAGTTGCGACCTATCACGATCACGCGGGGCTGGCTCGACCACGCCGCCGGGTCGTGTCTGGTCGAGTTCGGCAGGACGCGGGTGCTGTGTGCCGCGGCGGCCACGCCGGGCGTGCCGCGCTGGCGCAAGGGTTCGGGTCAGGGGTGGCTCACGGCCGAGTACGCGATGCTGCCGCAGGCCACGCACGACCGGTCGATGCGTGAGTCCGTCAAGGGCAAGGTCGGCGGGCGCACCCACGAGATCAGCCGCCTCGTCGGCCGGTCGCTGCGGGCGTGCATCGATCTGTCCCAGCTCGGCGAGAACACCGTCGCGATCGACTGCGACGTCCTGCAGGCCGACGGTGGGACGCGCACCGCCGCGATCACGGGCGCCTACGTCGCGCTGGCCGACGCGGTCGCGCAGTTGAAGTCGACCGGTGACGTGAAGGGTTCGCCGCTGGTCGACTCGATCGCCGCGGTCAGCGTCGGCATCATCGACGGCACCCCGATGCTCGACCTGCCGTACGTCGAGGACGTGCGCGCCGAGACCGACATGAACGTCGTCATGACCGGTTCGGGCAAGTTCGTCGAGGTGCAGGGCACCGCCGAGGGTGCACCGTTCGACAAGGCCGAGCTGGATGCCCTGCTCGAACTCGCGACCGGCGGTTGCGCCGAACTGACCCGCTTGCAGGCCGCGGCGCTCACGCGATGAACGTTCGTCATCGCGTCAGCCGTCCGAAGCCGCCCATCGCCGCATCGAGTTGCCGGTCGACCTCCGAGACTGTGGTGCTGCGATGAGCCGCGTGGTGTTGGCTTCCGGCAACGCCAAGAAGCTGGTCGAGCTGCGTCGGATCCTCGAGCCGTTCGTCCCGGGCGTCGAGGTGCTCGGTCTCGCGGACGTCGAGCCGTACGACGAGCCGGCCGAGCCCGATCCGACCTTCGAGGGCAACGCGCTGATCAAGGCTC
>CAYXFT010000156.1:0-3832 GCA_964464335.1 uncultured Aeromicrobium sp. | reverse complement strand
GCACGGCCGAGGGTGCTCCGTTCGACCGCGCCGAACTCGACGCGCTGCTGGACCTGGCGTCGTCCGGCTGTGCCGACCTGACCCGCCTGCAGCGTGAGGCGCTCGGGAAGTGACGCGCGTCGTCCTGGCCTCGGGAAACGCCAAGAAACTGGCGGAACTTCGCCGGATCCTCGAACCATTGGTCCCGGGCATCGAGGTGCTGGGCCTGGCTGACGTCGAGCCGTACGACGAGCCGGCCGAGACCGAGCCGACCTTCGAGGGCAACGCGCTGATCAAGGCTCGGGTCGCGGCCCGGGTGACCGGCCTGCCGGCGCTCGCGGACGACTCGGGGATCTGCGTCGACGCGCTCAACGGCATGCCCGGCGTGCTGTCGGCGCGCTGGTCCGGCGTGGCGAAGGCCGAGGGCGGCGACGCCGCCAACAACCGTCTGCTGCTGGCCCAGTTGGCGGACGTCCCGGACGAGCGCCGGGGCGCGACCTTCCGCTGCGCGATGGCCCTGGTCCTGCCCGACGGCACCGAGATCGTCGAGGTCGGCGAGATGTCCGGCCGGGTCCTGCACGCGGAGCACGGCGCAGGAGGTTTCGGCTACGACCCGCTCTTCGCGGCCGACGGTCACGAGGTCTCGACCGCCGAGCTCAGCCGCGAGGACAAGGACGCGATCAGTCACCGCGGTCGGGCGTTGCGGGCGATGGCGCCGCGGGTGGCGGAGGTCCTGTCGGGCTCGTAGGTTCGAACGCATGGCACTCGTCCGATTCGCGCACCTCGTCATCGACGTCAACGACGTCAGCTCGCAGTCCGAGCGCTGGGCCCGGTGGCTGCACCTGCGCACCGATCCGCAGGACTCCGAGGCGCTCCACGGTGAACGTCCCGAGCAGACGATGTGGCTCGAGCCGGTGCCTGAACCCAAGACGGTCAAGAACCGGGTGCACCTCGACCTGTTCGCCGCTGACCTGAGCCCGTTCGCCGAGGCCACGGTCCAAGGTGCTCCGGCCGAGGCGTCGTGGACGACGTTCACCGATCCGGAGGGTGCCGAGTTCTGCGTCTTCGAGTCGTCCACGCGACCGGCCGGCCTCAAGGACGTCGTGGTCGACGCGGTCGACCACCGGGCGATCGGGCTGTGGTGGGCGGACGTGTGGGGCGGCACGCTCGGCAGCGACGGCGACTACAGCTGGCTCGACGAGATCCCCGGCGCTCCCGTCGAGTCCTTCGACTTCGTGCCCGTTCCCGAGCCGAAGACCGTGAAGAACCGGGTCCACTGGGACGTCCGACTCGTCGAGGGCGCCACGATCGCCGACCTCGTCGCCCGTGGCGCGCGGGTGCTGCAGGAACCGGGCGACGACCGCACCTGGACGGTCATGGCCGATCCGGAGGGCAACGAGTTCTGCGTGCTGGCCTCCGTGGCGGACTGAGTCCTCAGAACCGGATCGCGTCGATGATCCGGACCCGCACGGCGATCAGCGCCGGCAGCACCCCGGCGAGTGCGCCGACAGCCAAGGACGCGCCCAGCCCCACGGCAGCCGCCGACAGCGGGAACGGCGGCGGGTCGTCGCTGACGTCCAGGGAGTTCGTGACGGCTCCGCGCTCGACGGTGACCGTCTCGGACTGGGACGCGGCCGTCGGGGTGAGGGTGTCGGCGTCGCCGCGCGTGCCGCCGCCGAAGGCGAGGACCGCGAGGCTCGTCGCGATGACCGCGCCGAAACTGCCGTGCCGCGCCGAGTCGCCCGCACTAGGGTGGTCGGGTGACCGACCTCGACCCGTCCGCCGACATCGTGACGCTCACCCAGGCGATCGTCGACATCCCGTCCGAGAGCCTGCACGAGCAGGAACTGGCCGACGCCGTCGAGGCCGTCCTGCGCGCCTGCGCTCACCTCACGGTCGTCCGTGACGGTCACTCGATCGTCGCCCGTACCGAGCTGGGCCGGGCCGAGCGCGTCGTGATCGCCGGGCATCTGGACACCGTGCCCGAGAACGGCAACATGCCCTCGCGACTCGAGGGCGACACGCTGTGGGGGCTCGGTTCGTGCGACATGTTGGGCGGCGTCGCCGTCGCGCTCAAGCTGGCCGTCGAGCTCAGTGAGCCGGTCCGCGACGTGACGTGGGTGTTCTACGACGCCGAGGAGATCGCCGCGATCCACAACGGCCTCGGTCGCATCGCCCGGGAGCACCCCGAGTGGCTGGCGGGCGACTTCGCGATCCTCATGGAGCCGTCGAACGCGGGAGTCGAGGCCGGCTGTCAGGGCACGATGCGCGTCGACATCCGGACGACGGGGGAGCGGTCCCACTCCGCGCGCTCGTGGATGGGTCACAACGCGATCCATGACCTCGCCCCGATCCTCGACACACTGGCCACCTATGCCGCGCGCGAGGTCGAGATCGACGGCCTCGTGTACCGCGAGGGCCTGAACGCCGTCGCCATCACCGGCGGCGTCGCCGGCAACGTGATCCCCGACGAGGCGATCGTGACGGTCAACTTCCGGTTCGCTCCCGACCGCGACGAGCAGGCCGCGTTCACGCACCTGCAGGAGGTCTTCGAGGGCCACGGCCTCACGGTCACCGACTCGGCGCCCGGCGCGCTGCCCGGCCTCGACCGGCCCGCGGCGGCGGCGTTCGTCGAGGCGGTCGGCGGTGAGGTCGGCCCGAAGTTCGGCTGGACCGACGTCGCCAAGTTCACCCTGTTGGGAGTGCCGGCCGTGAACTACGGTCCGGGCGATCCCACATACGCGCACAAGGCCGACGAGCAGGTTCCGGTCGAGCACCTCGAGCGGGTGCTCGCGCGCCTGCGCGACTGGCTGACGGAGGATTCCCATGGCTGACGAACGCACCCCGGCCCCTCCGCCCGACGACGACCCGGGGAAGCGTCCGGACGAATGGCGTCGAGGTCCCGTGCGGCTGCGCGGCGAGCACGTCCCGCAGTCCACGACCGACCAGCGCCTGCTCGACAGCCGCGGCCCCGCCGACTGGGTGCACACCGACCCCTGGCGGGTCCTGCGGATCCAGTCCGAGTTCGTGGAGGGCTTCGGCGGCCTGGCCGAGGTCGGCCCGTCCGTGGCCGTGTTCGGCTCGGCACGGACGCGCGAGGACGACCCGATGTACGACGCGGCCCGCCGGCTCGCCACGGCCATGTGTGCCGCCGGCTACGGCGTCATCACCGGCGGCGGTCCCGGCATCATGGAGGCCGCGAACCGTGGTGCCAGCGAGTGCGGCGGCACGTCGGTCGGTCTGGGCATCGAACTGCCGATGGAGCAGGGCCTCAACGACTGGGTCGATCTGGGCATCAACTTCCGGTACTTCTTCGTCCGCAAGACGATGTTCGTCAAGTACGCGCAGGGCTACGTCGTGTTTCCCGGCGGCTTCGGGTCGATGGACGAGTTGTTCGAGGCGCTGACCCTCGCGCAGACCGGCAAGATCACGACGTTCCCGGTCGTGCTGTTCGGCTCGGAGTACTGGCAGGGGCTGCTGGACTGGATCGGCTCGACGATGTTGCCGGCGGGGATGATCGCGGCGAAGGACCTCGAGCGGATCCACGTGACGGACGACGTCGACCAGGCCGTCGCGTGGTTCACGGCCCACGACGGCTGACCCAAGCCTCAGGTACGACCTGAAAGTTTGAGACCTGCTCGGCGTGCCGTCACGGCCGTCCGGGCACCCAAGTCCTACTCTGGCGGCATGTCCAGCCGCACACTTCCCCGTTCTCTGCGCGTGACATCCGCAGCGATCGTGCTTGTTCTGGCCGCCGTCGTCGTCATCGTCGGGTTGACGATGCAGACGATTCCGGCTCTCATCATGGCCGCTTGCGTGGCCCTCTCGTCCGGCATCACGTCGACGGTTCTCA
>CAYXFT010000155.1:3471-6959 GCA_964464335.1 uncultured Aeromicrobium sp. | reverse complement strand
CCTCGCTCTTCACGAGCTTGGTGAGTTCCTGGTACTCGGGCCCCATCTTCGCGCGCGTCTTGATCCACGCGGGCTTCTTCTCGATGGGGGTCTCGGCGTTGCGAACCTCGAGCCGCAACATCTTCCGGCCTTCGGGAGCGATGGTCACGCGTCCACCCTACGCGGCGTGGCATCGAGCGCGCCGACCACCGAGTCCAGCAGGCCGGGGTACCGCTCGCCGACCGCCTCGAGCCGCAGGCGCTGGTTCAGCACGCCCTCGACGTACCGGCGTTCGGTCAGGCCCGCCTCGCGCAGCACCTTGAAGTGGTGGCTCGCGGTGGACTTGCCGATGCCGTCGTAGAGCGTGTGGCACGCCGCGGTGCGATCGGGCGCCATGGCGAGCCGGCGCACCATCTCGAGGCGCACCGGATCGGCGATCGCGGCCAGGACCGTGGGGACATCGGCCACCTCGGAGACAGCCGGCAACTCCTCGGGCATGTGATCCACCTCGCTTCGCTTGCGTTCGATGCTCATCGAACCTACTGTGAGGGCATGAGTTCGATCTCCATCAAACATACCACCGTGGTTGCGAGCCGGACGGACGCCCAGCGATGGGCCTACCCGTGGCTCATGGTCCTGCTCGCGGTGTCGCTGGGGATCTCGGGCGCTCCCGCCCCGCTCTACGGCGTGTACGCCCAGCAGTGGGACTTCGCGCCGATCACCACGACGATCGTCTTCGCGGTCTATGCGCTCGGCGCGCTGCTCAGTGTGCTGGTCAGCGGAGCCGTGTCGGACCGGATCGGCCGGCGTCCGGTGCTGCTCGTGGCCGCCGTCGGACTGTTGCTCGGACTCGTGGTCTTCGCCCTGGCCCAATCGGTCGCCTGGCTGCTGGTCGCGCGCGCGATCCACGGACTCGCGGTCGGTGCGATCGTGGTCGCCAGCTCCGCTGCGCTGCTCGACCTGCGGCCGGACGACGGCGCCCGGACCGGCAAGTGGACCGGTGTCGCGTTCAACGTGGGCATCGGCATGTCGATCGTGGTCACGTCGCTGGTCGCCCAGTACGGATCGCATCCGCTCGTGACTCCGTACGTCCTGCTGGGTGCGTTGGTGGCCGTCCTGCTGGTGGGCGTCCTCGCCATGCACGAGTCGCACGTGGACGATCGCTCGCCGGTGCTGCGGATCGCACGTCCGCACGTCCCTGCGGCGATCGCTGCGGACTTCCGGTTCGCCGCCATCGGCGTCATGGCGTCGTGGTCCGTGCTGGGCGTGTTCCTCTCGCTGTTCCCCTCGATCGCGTCGGCAGCGGTCGATACCCACGACCTGGTCTTCGCCGGGGGAGTCGTCGCGGCGTCGGCCCTCG
Organism: uncultured Aeromicrobium sp.; assembly: GCA_964464335.1. Classification (GTDB taxonomy): domain Bacteria; phylum Actinomycetota; class Actinomycetes; order Propionibacteriales; family Nocardioidaceae; genus Aeromicrobium. The sequence continues at coordinate 5,620 of CAYXFT010000155.1, read as the reverse complement.
CCGCAGCCGTGAGCCAACTCGTCGCGGTGGTCTGGACGCCACGCACGGCGGCCGTGGTCGGCGACGTGGGCACGGCGGTCATGTTGCTGGTCTCGATCGCCGCGATCCACAGCGGCTCGGCCGTCGCGATCCTGCTGTCGTCGGGCGTGCTCGGCTTCTTCTTCGGGCTGGCGTTCGGCAGTTCGCTGCGGCACCTCGGTGACGTGGTGCCCGCCGGCCACCGAGGTGAGGTCATGAGCGCGTTCTACGTGTTGGCGTACGCGGCGATGGCGGTCCCGACGATCATGGCGGGCTGGGCGGCGACCGTCTGGAGCCCGCAGCAGATCCTCGCGCCGTTCCTGGTGTGTGTGGCGCTGGCCAGTGTCCTCGCCGGCGTGCTCGGCTGGCGGCTGGAGGCCCCCGACGCCGACGTGGACCTCGACGATTGACGGTTACGTCAGCGGGACGCTCGCGAAGTCCTGCCGGTCGAGGTCGGGGGAGGGTTCGTACGCGCGCCAGGCCAGCAGGTCCTCGAGGTGGCGCGAGACGACCGGAGCGACCTGCCGCGGGGTGACGTCGCGGCCCAGTTCCACGTCCATCGAGGTCACGCCGGCATCGGCGATCCCGCACGGCACGAACCGTTCGTACCAGCCGAGGTCGACATCGCAGTTGAGGCTGAAACCGTGCATCGTCACGCCGCGCGAGACGCGGATGCCGATGGCGGCGATCTTGCGTTCAGGCCGTCCGGCCGAGGGAGCAAGCCAGACGCCCGAGCGCCCCGGCACGCGGCCGGTGGCGAGGTCGAACTCGGCCAGCGACCGGATCAGTGCCTCCTCGACCCGGCGCACGTAGTCGACGACCAGGACGTGCGACGGCAACTTCGTGATCGGGTAGCCGACGAGCTGGCCCGGGCCGTGGAAGGTGATCTTCCCGCCCCGGTCGACGTCGACGACCTGGGTGCCGTCGAACGGTCGCTCGTGGGGCTCGGTGCGCCGGCCTGCCGTGTAGACGGGCGGGTGCTCCAGCAGCAGCACGGTGTCGTCGATGCGGTCGGCGACCCGGTCGGCGTGGAGGTCACGCTGCAACTGCCACGCGTGCGTGTAGTCGAGGGCGGCGGCGCCGTACCAGTCCTGGCGGAAGAGCACGCGGTCAGCCTACGCCGAGCTGCAGGATCGTCAGGTCGAGCCATCGGTCGAACTTGCGGCCCACCTCGGGCAGGGTCCCGGCGACGGTGAACCCGAGCTCCTCGTGCAACGCGATCGACACCGCGTTGCCGCTCTCGATGAGCGCGAGCACGACGTGGACGTCGTCATCGGCACGGGCCACCTCGACCAGTTCCGTCAGCAACAGCCGCGCCAAGCCTCGACGGCGGTGGTCGGGATGGACGTAGACCGAGTCCTCGACGGTGTGCCGGTACGAGGCACGCGGGCGGAAAGCCCCGTACGCGGCGTATCCGCCCACCTGTCCGTCGACGTCCGCGACGATGACAGGGTGCCCGGCGGCCTCCTTGGCCTCGAACCACGCGCGGCGGTCGGCGAGATCGACCTGATCCTCATCCCAGATCGCCGTGGTCGTGGCGATCGCGTCGTTGTGGATCTGCAGGATCTCGGGCAGGTCGTCGGTCGTCGCCGGTCGAAGGGTCACCACGTTTCCATTCTCGCAGTCTGTGGATGGCGGTTCGACAGGGCGCCGGAGGCTGGAGAGGCTGCGGCCATGGGGGAGTTGATCGCCGCGTTCGCCATGCTGTTCGCGCCCGTCGGTCCGTGCGACGCGTTGGAGGCACTCGACGTCGTGCGCGAGCACGCGTGGAGCACGGGGGACGTCGCCCTGCTCGCCGACCTCTACCAAGGTCGTGCGGGCGCGGCCGACGTTGCGAGCCTGACGGCATGGGACGCGCGTGGCGTCACGGTGCAAGGCGCCCGGGTGGTGCGGGCCTCCTGTCGTCCGACCCGCGATGGCGTCGAGGTGGTCGAGCGACTCGGGCCGATGGTCGCGGTCCTGCCGGACGGGTCGCGGCGCGCCCTGCCCACCGACGGCTGGGACCGCCGCACGGTCGCTCTCGTGCATGCCGGCCGCTGGCGGATCGCCGCCGTCCACCCCTTGGTGATCGAGACCCGCACCCCGCACACCCCTCGGTGATCGAGTAGCCGGCGAGGGACGAGCCGGCGTA
>CAYXFT010000155.1:0-3371 GCA_964464335.1 uncultured Aeromicrobium sp. | reverse complement strand
CCGCACACCCCTCGGTGATCGAGTAGCCGGCGAGGGACGAGCCGGCGTATCGAGACTCGCACCCCGCACACCCCTCGGTGATCGAGTAGCCGGCGAGGGACGAGCCGGCGTATCGAGATCCGGAACGCTGTCAGCGGCTTGGCCTAGGCTGGTCAAGTAGAAACTATTTGGCCTGTGGACAACCCTTTCAGGGCAGTCCGGACGGGCTAGAGTTGGAACATCTGTTCGCATCAGGGGTTCGGGGGAATCGTGGAGTCGTGTGAAGTCGCAGGGCATCGGTGACGGTTCTGCTTCAGGACATCGGTGACACTTCGGACGGTCTTGGTGGTGACACTTCGTGCGCGAGGCTCGGGCGGTGGCTGCCCGTGAACCCATTGATCCCCGTGTCCGTCTTGAGATCGCGAACTGGCCTGATGATGCGCCGCGGGGTGCGGTGTCGACGTTCTGTGCCGAGCACGGCATCTCGCGCAATTCGTTCTACAAGCTGCGCAAGCGTGCCGAGGTCGACGGGCCGGCCGCAGTGCTCGAGCCGCAGTCGAGACGGCCGGCGTCGAGCCCGTCGAGGCTGACCGACCAGGTCAGACAGCAGGCGATCGACGTGCGAGCATCGTTGGAGGCCTCCGGGCTGGACCACGGTCCGATCAGCGTGCACGACAAGATGGCCTCGATGGGCCTGGATCCGGTGCCCTCGATCGCGTCGCTGTCCCGGATCTTCCGGCAAGCCGGAGTGGCCCGTCTGGAGCCGCGGAAGAAGCCGCGGTCGGCGTGGCGCCGGTTCGTCTATCCGGCGCCGAACGCGTGCTGGCAGCTCGACGCCACCGAGTACGTGCTGACCGGCGGACGCAAGTGCGTGATCTTCCAGCTCATCGACGACCACTCCCGGCTCGCGGTCTCGTCGCACGTCGCCGCCGGTGAGACGGTCGCGGCCGCGATCACCGTGTTCGACAAGGCCGTCGCAGCGCATGGGGTGCCTCAACGGCTGCTGACCGACAACGGGCTGGCGTTGAACCCGTCACGGCGCGGGATGATCGGCCAACTCGTCGAGCACGTCAGCTCGCTCGGGGTCGAACCGATCACCGGCAAGCCCTACAAACCCACCACCCAGGGCAAGAACGAACGCTTCCACCAGACCCTGTTCCGCTACCTCGACAAACAACCCCTCGCCGCCACCCTGGCCGAACTGCAGGACCAGGTCGACGTGTTCGACCACATCTACAACACTCAACGACCCCACCAAGGACTCCCCGGACGGATCACCCCACAGCCATCCTGGGACGCCACCGCCAAGGCCGAACCCCCACGCCCCAGACCCGTCCGGCCCCTGTTCGAGCGCCCGACCCCGCCTCCACCCCCACGACCGAAACCACCGATCCCGGCGCACCTGCCAGCCGACACCCACGTCAGACAAATCAACGGCGGCGGCAGCTTCGGCTTCGACAAGGTCACCTACATGATCGACGGCAGACGCGCCTACGAGCACGTCCTGGTCATCGCCGACGGCGACCAGATCACCGTCACCGACACCAACGGCGAGATCATCGCCGAACTCACCAAACCCGCACCCGGCATCAAATACGTCGGCAACGGCCAACCCCGCGGACCACGTCAAGACCGCGACCAACCGTCACTGAAGTCCTGAGACATCAACTGTCACCGATGTCCTGACACAGAACTGTCACCCATGTCCTGAGACATCACAGGAATCGTGGAGTCGTTGCTCGCCGCCATCGTGTCGGGGCCGCAGGCCCTGGCGGCGGCGCGCGCCTGCGACCTGGATGCGATGAGCCCGTCGGAGTTGGCCGAGGCGACGTCGCTGGTGCAGGCGGTCCTGCGTGAGGCGCAGGCGTTGAACCTGGCGTTGCTGGCGGCCGCGGACCGCAAGAACTCGCGCCTTCCCGTTGATCGAGTAGTCGGCGAGGGACGAGCGGGCGTATCGAGATCCGGAACGCTGTCAGCGGCAGGTCCTACATTGGTCAAGCAGCAAATATTTGGCCTGTGGACAACCCTTTCAGGGCAGTCTGAACGGGCTAGCATTAGAACATCAGTTCGCAAGCATTCAGGGGAATCGTGAAGTCATTGCTCGCCAACATCGTGACCGGGCCGCAGGCCTTGGACGCGGCGTTGGCGTGCGACGTGGACGCCCTGAGCCCGGACGAGTTGGTGCAGGTCACCCAGCTGACCACCGAGATCGCGCGCAAGGCCGACGCGTTGCGGCTCCGGGCCTTGGCGGCCGCGGACCGCAAGAACGCCCACCGGGCCACGGACGCGCCAAGCCTGACCGCTCTGGTCGCGCGGGAAGCGGGCGTCTCGCGCAAGGAGGCAGCCCAGCAGGTGCGGTTGGCGACCCGGTTGGAGTCCGCTCCGGTACTGCGGGCGGCGATCGCTGAGCCGGGGATGTCGGCGGCGAAGGCCCGCATCATCACTAGTGCGCTCGATGACCTGCCCGCAGACGTCACCGCCGCGCAGCGCGCTCTGGTCGAGTCAGACTTGACTGCCGCGGCGCAGGTAATGAGTGCTGAGCAGTTGCGGCTCAAGGCCGGCCGAGCGATCGAGGTCATCGACCGGGACCGCGCCGACCGGCTCGAGAACAACCGGCTCCAACGCGACGAACACGCCCAACGACAGTCGAGTGAGTTCTGGATCGGTCAGGCCGACGAGAACACCGGACTGGTGCCGTTCGGCGGCAAGACCGACCCCATCAGCGCGGACATGCTCCGCGCAGTCATCGAATCGAAGACCAGCCCACGCCGTCGCGCACTGGTGTCGACCGACCCGGAGGTTTCGACAAGCTCAACCACCGAGAATGACCGGTTGACGCCGAGCCAGAAGGCCGGCGAAGCGTTCACCGAGATCATCCGACACCTGCCGCGGGACTGCTACGGCAACCACGGCGGCGTCGCCGCCACGTTGGTCGTGACGGCGGATGAGTCGACCCTGCGGGGTCAGACCGACCGCGCCGGTGTGACCGAATTCGGCACCCGCATCTCCGCCGGCCAACTCAGGCGCCTGGCTTGCGACGCGGGGATCCTGCCGGTCGTCATGAACGGCCGATCACACGCGCTCGACGTCGGCCGGACCAAACGCCACCACACCGCCGCGCAACGCATCGCGCTGGCCCAACGCGACCACGGCTGCGCGTATCCGGGATGTGACCGACCGCCGGGCTGGACCGAAGCCCACCACGCCATCCCTTGGGGCCAGGACGGACCGACCAACCTCGACACCGGAGTCCTGCTCTGCGCCCACCACCACAGGTTCGTTCACGACGCCGACATACCCATCCGGTTCGCCGACGGCATGCCCGAATTCAGAATCCGCGGCACCTGGCAACGCAACCAGCGCTACCAACCACTCACCGCATGAACGGCGAC
>CAYXFT010000154.1:0-6979 GCA_964464335.1 uncultured Aeromicrobium sp. | reverse complement strand
TGTCGGAGTCCGAGCACATGATGGCCACGCGGCTGTGGCAGAACACCGCCAAGGTGCACTTCAACGTCGAGGCGCGTCCCGACGGAACGCGGCTGATCTACGGCGGCCACGTGATCTCGATGGCGCGGGCGCTGTCGTTCAACGGCCTCGCGAACGCCCAGTTGATCGCCGCGATCAACGGTGGCTCGCACACCGCCCCGGCCTTCGCCGGCGACACCGTCTACGCCTGGAGCGAGGTCCTCGACAAGGCCGAGACGCCGGCCCCGGGCGTCGGCGCGTTGCGGTTGCGCCTCGTGGCCACCAAGGGCCGTGATGAATCGATGACGCTGCGCGGCGAGGATCGCAAGTACGCCCCGGGTGTGCTGCTCGACCTCGACTACTGGGCGCTCGTCCCGCGCTGAGCGTTACGGTGAGCGCGTGAACGTCCTTGCCCCCGACACCGAGCTGTGGATCGTGCGACACGGTGAGACCCGGTGGAGCAAGGCGTGGCGGCACACCTCCACGACCGACCTGCCACTCACCGAGGGTGGCCGGGCCGACGCTCAGGCCCTGCGCGACATGCTCTCGCCGTTCCACTTCGACCGGGTGTGGAGCAGCCCTCGCATCCGGGCCACTGAGACGGCCGCGCTCGCCGGGTTCGAGCCGGAGATCGATGCCGACCTCGCCGAATGGGACTACGGCCAGTACGAGGGCGTCACCACTGAGGAGATCCGGGAGACCGTGCCCGACTGGACCGTCTGGACGCATCCGTGTCCCGACGGCGAGACCGCCGCGCAGGTGGGAGAGCGGCTCGACCGGGTCGTCGCCGGCGCGCGCGACCTGACCGGCCGGACCCTCGTGTTCGCGCACGGGCACTCGCTGCGGGTGCTCGCCGCGCGGTGGCTCGGGCTGCCCGTCGCCGACGGGCGCATCTTCGACCTCGACACCGCGACGTACTCCGTGCTGAGCGACGACCGCGGTCAGCCCGTGGTCAAGCGGTGGAACGTCATGGGCGGCGAGCGCGCGGCCAGGGTCTGACGGCGCCCGGGCCGTCGGCGGCCACGGCCCGACACTCCCGCCGCTAGTCTCGATTCGTGCGCATCGACCTCCACACCCACTCGAACCGATCCGACGGCACCGACTCGCCCGCAGAACTCGTGCGCCACGCGAAGGCCGCCGGTCTCGACGGCGTCGCACTGACCGATCATGACGCGACCGAGGGCTGGGACGAGGCCGAGCGTGCTGCCGACGAGGTCGGGATCCGGCTGGTGAAGGGCATCGAGATCTCCACGCAGTACGAGGGAGCCAGCGTCCACCTGCTCGGCTACGAGTTCGATCCCGGGTACCCGCCGCTCGTCGCGGAGTTGGAGCGGGTGCTCGGCGGCCGTACGCAGCGACTGCCGCGGCTGCTGGAGAAACTGGCCGAGCACGGCATGCCGCTCACCGAGGACGAGGTCCTCGCCGTGGCGGGCGATGCCGCCGCGTGGGGGCGGCCGCACGTCGCCGACGCGATGATCGCCAAGGGCTACATCGTCGACCGCGACGAGGCGTTCCGCGACTGGCTCGTTCCCGGCAAGCCGGCCTACGTCGGCCGCTACTCCGCCGACTTGTTCACCGCGATCGACCTGCTGCGCGCCGCCGGCGGCAGGCCCGTGATCGCACACGCGTGGGCCCGGGAGAGCCGCGCCAAGCTGACCGCCGAGGTGCTCGGGAAGCTGGCCGAGGCCGGTCTGGCGGGCCTCGAGGTCGACCATCCCGACCACGGACCGGAATCGCGTGCCGCCATCGCCGCGATCGCCGACGACCTCGGCCTGGCCAAGACCGGCTCGAGCGACTATCACGGCACGGGCAAGGGCCCGGAGTTCCACCTCGGGGCCAACACCACCGACCCGGCTGAGCTGGAGCGCCTGCTCGGCTGACTTTCCTTCACGGCTTGCCGTTGTGGAAAGTCGGAGTTAGACTTTCCGCAACGGAAAGTCGACGATGGGGGCAGGTCATGAGCGAACAGGACGAAGCGCGCGAGGCATTGGAGTCGATCGCGGCGACGCGCCGCGAGACCGCGGACCGGGCAGCCAGTCCGTCCGGCTACTACGCGCTCGCAGGATTCGGCATGGCCGTGGTGACGGTGGGGATCGGACTCGAGGACGCATGGCGCTGGGGGCTCTACGCCCTCGGCCTGGCGATCGTGCTCGGTGCGATGGTCTGGTACAGCCGTCACACGGGGATCGTGACGTTCGCGACGCTGCGCGAGCCCGGCGCCTGGCGGGCCTGGCTCATGATCGTCGTGTCCATCGTCGGGCTGCTGGTCGCTGCGCTCTTCGGTGTGGTGCCGGCGATCGTCGCTGCGGTGGTGACGTTCGCGTGCTGGTCGATCCTCGGTCCGTCCTGGGATGCGGACTGGCAACGCAGCCTGGAGCAGCAGCGATGACCGACCTGACTGCGGCCTTCGACCCGCTGATCCACGCGCCGCACCGGCTGCAGATCTGCGCGGTGCTGGACACGGTCGACAAGGTCGAGTTCGCCCTGTTGCGCGACCAGTTGGGCGTCAGTGAATCGGTGCTGAGCAAACAGGTGAAGGCGTTGGAGGACGCCGGCTACGTCACCGTCTCCAAGGGGACGCGCGAGAGCCGGGTCCGCACCTGGGCGTCGTTCACGACGGCCGGACGGGAGGCGTACCGCGCCCACGTCGCGGCCTTGCGCGCCATCGTCGGCTGAACCGTCCTCGCCGTCAGTGCTGACGCAGGAAGCCCAGCCAGTCGTCGACGAGTTCCTCGGGCGCCTCGACCGCGGGGGAGTGGGCGGCCGAGGGCAGGATGACGATCTCGGTCCCGAGCCGCCGCGCCATGTCGGCCTGGGCGTCGAACGGCCAGGCGTCGTCGGTCTCGCCGCGGGCGACCCAGCACGGGACTCCCGTCTCGGCGACCTCCGCGACCCGGTCGGGCGCGTCGATGAGGTGCTGGGTCATCGCCTTCAGGGAGGCCGGCGCGTTGGCCGAGAACCGCTTCGCGAGGAATGCCGTGATCTGGGCGGGGCGCTTGATGCCCTGCTCGCGCAGTTGGTGAATCTGCAGCAGCGGCACCTTGCCGATCGCCGCGGCGATCCGCTGCAACGGACGCGTGGGCGACTCGCCGAGCGCGCCCGGGCCCGAGCAGACGAGACTCAGGGTCCGGATCCGGTCGGGGTGCGAGATCGTCAACGTCTGGGCGACGAGGCCGCCGAACGAATGGCCGAGCAGGTGGAAGACCGGATCCTCGATCGTGACGTCGGCGAGCGCGACCGCATCCTCGGCCAGTGCGGACAGCGAGTAGTCGTCGTGAGCGCCCCCGGGCGACTCGTACTGACCGCGCTGGTCGTACGTGACGACGTCGTACCCGGCGGCCGAGAGCAGCGGCACGATGGGAGTGAAGTCCTCCTTGCTGCCGGTCCAGCCGGGCACCAGCAGGATCGAACCGATCCGCTCGCCGACCGCCCGCGCCACGTGCACCGCGTGCGTCGTGCGCACGGTGACGATCTGCAGGACCTCGACCCCGTCCGGGATGTCGAGGCTCCGGGGGACGCTCACCGGCCGCGCTTCGCGATACGGGCCACGAGCGCGGCCGGAGCGTGACGGGCCAAGGTGGCCAGGACCTTGTACCGGAACGAGGGCACCGAGATCGGCTTGCCCTTCTCGAGGTCCTTCAGGGACGCCTTCACGAGGGGATCGGTCTTGAGCCACATCCATCCGGGCACGTCGTCGATGGAGGCACCCATGCGTTGGTGGAACTCGGTGCGTGTGAAGCCCGGACACAGCGCCTGCACCGTGATACCCACGTCGGCGTAGTGGATGTTCGCCCACTGCGACAGGTTCACGAGCCACGCCTTGTGGGCCGAGTACGCGCCGCGCGGGGTGAAGGCCGCCACGCTGGCGACGTTGATGATCCCGCCGCGACCGCGGCCCGACATCGACTTGATCGCCGCGTCCATGAGGTGCATCGGGGCGCGGACCAACAGATCGAGCTGTCGGTCCTCGTCGGCGATCGCCGTCGTACCGAACCAGCCCGCCAGCGAGGCCCCCGCATTGTTGACGAGCAGGTCGATCGGGCGGCCGCTGTCGGAGAGCCGGTCGGCCACGCGATCCATGCCCTCGCCGGTGGCCAGATCCGCAGTGAGCACCTCGACGTCGACGTCGTGTTTGGCCGAGATGTCCGCTGCGACCTGCTCCAACCGCGCGGTGTCGCGAGCGACGATCACGAGGTCTGTTCCGCGGGCAGCCAGCACCCGGGCGAAGGCGTTGCCGATGCCGGCCGTCGCGCCGGTGATGAGGGCCGTGCGAGTCATGGGAGCCAGCATGCCAGCACCGGTGTTGCGCTCGTCTCACGAGGGGTCGCGGGCACCCGCCCGGATGGCACAATTGGCCCGTGACCACCACGATCGCGCTCGCCAACCAAAAAGGTGGCGTCGCCAAGACGACCAGCGTCGCGTCGATCGGGGCCGCGCTCGCCGAAGCCGGGCACCGCGTGCTGTTGGTCGATCTCGACCCCCAGGGCAGCCTGACGTTCTCGCTCGGCCTCGATCCGGAGGAGATCGAGACGACCGTCGCCGAGGTGTTGCTGGGCAAGGCCCAGGCCCGCGACGTGATCCTCACGACCGAGGAGGGCGTCGACCTGCTGCCGGCGAACGTCTCGCTCGCCGAGGCCGAGGAGAACCTGGTCACCCGCACCGGCCGCGAGCAGCGGCTGCGGGTTGCGCTGGCGAAGGTCGGCGACGACTACGACTGGATCCTGCTGGACTGCCCGCCGGCGCTCGGCGTCCTGACGATCGGCGCCCTCTCGGCCGCCGACGAGGTCCTCATCCCGCTGCAGGCCGAGACCCTGTCGCACCGTGGCGTGGGCCAACTGCTCGACACGATCCACGACGTGCGGCAGTTCATCAACACCGACCTGGTCATCCGCGGCGTCCTCCCGACGATGTACGACGGGCGCACGGCACACGCGCGCAACGTGCTCGCGGCGATCGGCGACACCTACGACCTGCCCGTGCTCGAGCCCGCGATCCCCAAGACCATCCGCTTCGCCGAGGCGCCCGCGATCGGGCGCTCCATCCTCAGCACGGCCCGCACCCACAAGGGAGCCGACGCCTACCGCGAGATCGCGCGGGTGCTGGCGGAGGGCCGATGACCGGTGCGCGCAGCCGCGGCGCGTCGGACACCGGCGAGCCCGGCCCCGCCACGCGGACGCCGCGTGAAGTCGGCCATCGGCGCCGGTCGGCGCCTACCGTGGGGGACATGGCTTCCCCGCCCCGTCTCCGTCTGGCGCGCCTCGCCACCCTCGGTGGCGCCGTGGCCGTGACCCTCGGTGTCGCCATCGCATCGGTGGTCGTGCCCGATCGCGACGCCTCCGCCGCGACACCGCACCAGACGGCCGTGACCTCGGCGTCGTTGCCGACCGTCGCCGCACCGACGCCCAGTGCCACGCCCAGCGCCACGCCCAGTGCGACGCCCAGTGCGACGCCGAGCAGCGCTCCCGCGAAAGCGGCCTCGGCCGATCCGGCGCCGCCGCAGGACTCCGGCACGGGTCGGCGCATCGTGTTCGACGAGTCCGACCAGCGCGTGTGGCTGATCGAGCAGGACGGCACGGTCGACCGCACCTACCTCGTCTCGGGCAGCCGCTTCGACAACCTCGATCCGGGCACCTACGACGTGACGTCGAAGCAGCGCACGGCGACCAGCTTCGACTACACCGGCACCATGGAGTACTTCGTCCGCTTCGCCACCGGCTGGAGTGCGCCGATCGGCTTCCACTCCATCCCGGTCTACAACAACGGCAAGCTGGAGCAGTCCGTCGACGAACTCGGCACGGCGCTCTCGGCCGGATGCGTCCGACAGAAGAAGTCGGACGCGAAGTACCTGTGGGACTGGGCCCCCATCGGGACGACCGTGGTCGTCACCGCCTGAGGGCCCTCGTCCTCACTCGGCCGACGCGGGAGCGGCGCTGCCCTGACCCTGGCCGCCCGAGGGGCGGCGACGGCGCCGACGCCGACGCGGCTGACCCTCGCCGGCCGGGGCGTCCTCGCCACCGGCGACCGCCGGGCTCTGGCTCGCCGTGGTCGGGGCCGGCTTGTCGCCTCCTTCGACGGGCTGACCGTTGCGCGTGCGGGTGCGGTTCCGGTTGCGGTTCTGACCGCCGCCGGAACCGCCGTCACGTCGCTGGCCGTCGCGTCGCTGGCCGTCGCGGCCACCCTCGGAGCGCGGCTCCTTGGGCGCGGCCGGCTTGAGCCGACCCTTGACGTTGCGGTCGATGCCGAGGTCGTGGAACAGGTGGTCCGACGTCGAGTAGGTCTCCAGCGGCTCGTCGAAGGGCAGCTCGAGGGCCTTGTTGATGAGCTTCCAGCGCTGCAGGTCGGCCCAGTCGACGAACGTGACCGCGGTGCCCGTGGCGCCGGCGCGACCCGTACGACCGATGCGGTGCACGTAGGTCTTGTCGTCCTCGGGGCACGTGTAGTTGATGACGTGGCTGACATCGGCGACGTCGATGCCGCGGGCTGCGACGTCGGTGGCCACCAGGATGCTGACCTTGCCCTCCCGGAAGCCGTCGAGCGCCTTCTCGCGCGCCTTCTGGGCCATGTCGCCGTGCAGCGGCGACGCCGGGAAGCCGCGATCGGCCAGGTCGTCGGCGACCCGCTGGGCCGACCGCTTCGTGCGGGTGAAGACGATGACGCGCGCGACGTCGTCGGCCTGCAGGATGCGGGCGACGACCTCGGGCTTGTCCATGTCGTGGGCCTGCCACACGAACTGGCTGGTGGCCGGGACGGTCTGGTTGGCCTCGGCCGACTCGGCGCGGATGTTCATGGGATGCCGCATGTGCTTGCGCGCCAGGGTGACGATCGCCGACGGCATCGTGGCACTGAACAGCATCGTCTGACGCGTCTCGGGCGTGCGGGACAGGATCGACTCGACGTCGGGCAGGAAGCCCAGGTCGAGCATCTCGTCGGCCTCGTCGAGCACGAGTGACTTGACGTGGCT
>CAYXFT010000153.1:0-7028 GCA_964464335.1 uncultured Aeromicrobium sp. | reverse complement strand
GGCCGGCACCGGCGACGTCTCGAATGCCACCACCCACATGCGCAAGATCCGGGGTGAGCTGCGTCGCCTGCAGACGCTGAGCAAGGACGAACTGTACGTCGCGGCCAAGGAACTGCAGGCTCCGTACGACCTGGTCGTCGAGGTGGCCGAGGCCGGCAAGCTGCCGGTCGTGCTGTTCACCGCAGGCGGCATCGCCACCCCGGCCGATGCCGCGATGATGATGCAGCTCGGCGCCGAGGGCGTCTTCGTCGGCTCGGGCATCTTCAAGTCCGGGAACCCGGCCGAGCGCGCCGAGGCGATCGTCAAGGCCACGACGTTCTACGACGACCCCGACGTGATCGCCAAGGTCTCGCGGGGCCTCGGCGAGGCCATGGTCGGCATCAACGTCGACGACATTCCGGAGCCGCACCGGCTCGAGACACGCGGTTGGTGACGACCTCAGCTCGGTGAGATCGGCCCCGACGGGTTTCCCGTCGGGGCCGATTCGTCTCACCTGATCCGCCAAGGTATGTGCTTTTTCTCACAAACTGGGACCTTTGGCACGGATTCCGTAGTCCCAATGGGCGGCTTCTGCGGATTCCTTTCACTTTCGCGTCACTTGTTGCGCCTACGCTCGTCTCCTGCACGAATGAACACCTGATCGATGGTCGATCAACCACTCATCAAGGAGATGACATGAACAAGTCCACCAAGGGCGCCGTTGCCGCCGGAGCCGCCGCCGTCCTGTTGCTGGGTGGAGCGGGCTCGCTCGCGTACTGGCAGGCCACGGGCACCCTGCCCGGCGGCACGATCACGGCCGGCACGCTCACGCTGACCGAGGACACGGCCGTGTCCGGTTGGATGCTCAACGGCACGCCGATCGCCGACGCCGACCTGGCGACCACGCTGATCGTTCCGGGCGACGAGCTGGAGTACACCGGCGCGTACACGATCGGTGCCACGGGCAAGAACCTGCAGGCCGACCTCGAGGTCACCACCACCGGTGCGTCCGGCGATCTCGCCGCCGCGGTCACGCTGACCTCGGCGTTCACCCTCGACGGCACGACGGTCACGACGATCACGGACGACAACGACGGCGACACCCTCCTCGCGACGGTCGGGATCGACTTCCCGTTCGGCGCGGACGTCGACAACACCTCGCAGGGCGACTCGCTCGATCTGACGGGCGTCGAGATCGTGGCGACGCAGACTGACGCCACTCAGTGACGTTGAGCTGACACCGACCGACCATTGATTGAAAGGCCCACGAGGATGACGACGACCATGACCACCCAGAAGCACCACTCGGTGCTCTGGTGGGCTGGCCAGGCACTGGCCTGGGTCGTCATCCTCGTGGCCGTCTTCATGGTCGCCGTAGCGGTGCTCATCCCGCGGATCGCGGGCGCGACGCCGTACACGATCCTGACCAGCTCGATGGAGCCGCAGTATCCGCCCGGAACGCTCGTGGTCGTTCGAAAGACGCCGGTCGACCAGATCGGCGTGGGCTCGGTCATCACCTTCCAACTGGAGTCGGGAAAATCGACCGTCGTCACGCACCGCGTGGTCAAGAAGTCCACGGCGGCCGACAGTGAGACAGTGTTCACCACCCAGGGTGACGCGAACGACGGACCCGACGCCGAGCCGGTCCTGCCGGTCCAGGTGAAGGGCACGGTCTGGTACGCGGTGCCGAAGCTCGGCTGGGTGAGCAACGTGATGGATCCCGACCAACGGAGCGCGGCGGTCTACGTCGTGGCCGGAGGTCTGGGGCTCTACGCCATCTCCATGTTCGGCGGAGCGCTGCGCGAGAAGACCAGGCGTCGCAACGAGACCACCACGACCTCACCGGAGGAGGAGTCATGAGGAGCATCATCGGACGACTGTCCGTGCTCCTGCTGGCCCTCATGCTCGTGCCGGCCGCTGCCCATGCGGACGACGAACTCGGCCTGAGCAACGACGGATCGACGTGGAACGGCACCCTCGAACCCCTCTTCGACTCATCGACACGGTGGGTCCCCGGGGACACGCGTGAGGCGACGTTCCACGCACGCAACCAATCCTCCGACGGTGCGGAGTTCAGCGTGGTCCTCGTCCCGAAGATCAGCGACTTGTACGACACCGGACTGCTGCAGATCCAGGCGCGCGCCGATGGTGGCGACTGGACCGAACTCGGTACGAGTTGGACATCGCCCGAGTTGCTGGCGGCCCAGGACTCCACCCAGATCGACGTGCGAGCGACCCTGCTGCCGAACGCGGAGAATCCGACGCAGGCGCTGACGTTCAGTTTCGACGTCGGCGTCCGACTGACCTACACCGGTCCCAACACCACCCCGACGCCGACCACCCCGTCGGAGCCCACGAGCGGTGCCGGTGACGAGAACGACGACAACGACGACAACGACGGGGCCAAGCCGGCCGAGGGATCCCTCGCAGGCACCGGCGCCGACTACCCCTCCTGGCTGTTGCCCGCCGGTTTCGGTGCCCTGATCACCGGCCTGTGGCTGGCCCTCGCGGCGCGACGCCGCCACGACGACGAAAGTGAAATCCGATGAGCGAGCGCAGGATGCGCAAGACCGGTGCGGTGCTGAAGTCCGCACGGTTCCGGGCGTTGCTGAGTCTGGGGATCGTGCTCGGTCTCACCAGTGTCAGCACGCTGGCCTTCTGGACCGACGAGGCGACGATGTCCACCGGCACGATCCAGTCCGGCACCCTCGACGTCCAGTTGAACAACCAGCAGTCGCACAGTGCAACCTCGTTCGCCATGTCCAACATGGTCCCGGGCGAGGCGATGGCCTACGGCGTCACCGTGAACCGCGCCGCGAACACGATCCCGTTCACCTACACGATCACCGGCCAGACGTCGGCGACGAACACCTTCGCCCAGTCGCTGGTGTTCACGGTCCACGCCGGCCTAGCGACCTCCACCACGACGACCAACGGCGTGCGCCGGACCGTCTGCACCGGCGACGACGTCTCAAACGGCGGCAGCACGCTGACCACCACCGCCAAGGCGTTGGTCACGGGTCGCAACACGCTTGCCACACCCACTGCTGTGAGCGGGACCGTCCACAACGATCCCGTGTGCATCCAGGCGAGTCTGCCCTCCGGCACGGGCAACGGTGCCCAGGGCCAGTCGACCACCGCATCCTTCAGCTTCAACGCGACCCAACTGTCGTGACCGGAAAGGCAACCGCCATGAACTCCACCCGAGCTCGCGCCCTGTCGACCGGCACGATCCAGTCCGGCACCCTCGACCTCAAGCTCGACGGTGCGGACAACCTGCCCTCCACGACGAAGCTCGCGATCACGAACATGGTGCCCGGCGAGAGCGTCGCCGCCACCGTCAACGTCCAGCGCGCGGCTGGCACGATCGCCTTCACCTACTCGGTGAACGGCAAGGTGAACGAGACCCATGAGCTGGCGACGGGCCTGCGGTTCAAGCTCTTCGCCGGGGCTGCGGGCACGACCACCACGAACGCGAACGGCATTCGGACGCAGGCCTGCGGAGGAACTCAGCTCGCCGGCGGCACCGACGGCATCTCGCTCGCCACCGCCACCGACCTCGTGACGAACCGGACCGCGCTCGCGACGCCGACCGCCGTCCAGCCGACCGCCGTGACCGAGAACCTGGGCATCCAGGCCATCTTGCCCTCGGCGGCCGGCAATGACACGCAGACCAAGTCCGCGACCGCCATCTTCTCCTTCAACGTCACACAGTTGAGCTGATCGGATGAACCGCAGAGTCAGCGAAGCCGTCCTCTGGACGGGCGCAGTGCTGGGCGCCCTGTGCCTCGGCTGGACCTTCGTGATGGCGGCCTTCGGCCTCACGCCGCTGGTCTTCACCTCAGGGTCCATGTCGCCCGCCATCGCCGCCGGCGACCTCGCCTTCGGCAGGACGATCGACGCCGACGAGATCCAGGTCGGGGACGTCGTCAGCGTCGTGAACGCCGAGGGCGTCCGCATCACGCACCGCGTGGTCACCGTCGACCCGACGCAGCAGGGTGCGACGGTCACCCTGAAGGGCGACGCGAACACCTCACCGGACCTGGAGCCGTACCCGGTCACCTCGGTCGAGCGCGTCGCCTTCGCCGTGCCCAAAGCCGGCCACGTGGTGAACGCGGCTGCCTCGCCCGCAGGGATGTTCGCCGCGGGTCTGCTCGTCGCCGCCGCCCTGGCGGTGGCCTTCGCTCGCCGGCCGGGCCCCGGCGATCCGGTGGAGGAGGCCGAGTCGAGCGAGGCGGGAGCCCGAGCGCGCCGGACCATCACCGTGGGTGCGTGCCTGGTCGCGGTTGCGGTGGCGGCGATCGGCACGACCGCCACGCTGCAGCCGACCCGGGCGGCCTTCACCGACTCGATCTCCACGGGAACCGGAACGTTCGGCTCCCACACCATGAGCGGCAATGCCCAGCCCGTGTGCACGACGTCCGGGTTCCTGGTGTTCAAGGACGCGATCCTCACGTGGCCGCAGGTCGACTCGCGCTACAGCTACGTCGTCGAGTTCATCAAGCCGAACGGCACGAGCACGACACAGACGCTCGGAGCCGGGGTCCCGGCGGGCGGAACGGTCACGATGGAGACCGCCAGTTTCACGTTCCTGGAAGCCACGGGCGACTACAGTGTGAAGGTCACCGCCCAGATCGCCGGCTCCAGTTGGCGGGCAACGACGACGACCACGACGACGTTGCGCCGGACGTTCGTAGTGGGTTGGTCCTGTCCCAACTGATCACACGCCTCTCGGTTCCGTGAGCGGTCGCGCCTGAACCTCCACGGTCCCGCCCCACGCAATGCGCAGGGGTAGCCCTTTCCGGCACAATGACCGGAAGGGGGTCACATGCTCGATGAGGACGAGGTGGCAGCGCCGGTGGGGCGGCGTCGTCTGTCACGCCTCCGCGCGCTGCTGAGCCTCGGAATCGTCGTCGGAGTCGGTGCCGTCACGACGCTCGCGGTCTTCACGGACAACGCAGTCATGACCACCGGAACGATCCAGGCGGCGACCCTCAACATCACACTGAACGGCCAGGACGCTTGGAGCGCGCCGTCGTTCGCTGCGCCGGTGATGATCCCGGGCACCTCGGTCGCCGTGACCGTGCCCGTGCAGCGGGCCGTCGGGTCGATCGCCTTCACCTACGGTGCCACCGGGGCCGTCGCGTCCACCAACGCCTTCGCCACCAACGTGCGGGTCAAGGTCTTCGTCGGGTCCGCGACGTCGGGGACGGCCTGTCCCACGACCACCCAACTCGCCGGAGGGACGCCCGTGACTCTGCCGACGACGGCGCCGACCACGGCGGCCGGACATGTCGACCACCTTCACGTTCGCCTTCAACGCGACGACTCCGGGAGCGTGATCGCATGACCGCACGAGAGCGCCTGCGCGAGATCATCTTGTGGACCGGTGCCGTGCTCGGTGTGCTGTGCATCCTGTGGACGATCGTCATGGTCGCAGTGGGCCTGACGCCGCTGGTGTTCACGTCGGGGTCGATGTCGCCCGCGATCAAGGCAGGTGACCTCGCCTTCGCCACGACGATCGACGCGGAGGAGATCCAGGTCGACGACATCGTCAGCGTCGTCAACGAGAAGGGCGTGCGGATCACGCACCGCGTCGTCAAGGTCGACCCGACCGACGACGGCGCGGTGCTCGTCCTCAAGGGCGACGCGAACGCCCAGCCCGACGTCGAGCCCTATGCGGTCACCACGGTCGAGAAGGTGCTGTTCCACGTGCCGAAGGCGGGCTACGTGATCGACGCCGTCAGTTCCCCGATCGGGATGTTCGTCGGGGGGCTGCTGGCGGCAGCCGCCCTGTTCATCGCCTTCGGCGGTCGTGGTGGTGGCAGCAGCGGGAACGCGGCGAAGGAGCCCGGCGATGCTGGTGAGCCGGAGCAGGTCACCGGCGACGGGCCGGTGGCGAAGCGGGTCCGGCGAACCCTCCTGATCGGACCCCTCATACTTGCCCTGGGGGTGGTGGCGGCGGTCCAGCCCGCCCGGGCCGCACGGTAGCCCGTACGCGTACGAGTTCCAGGTCGCCAACAACGACACGTGGACCAACCCCGAAAGGGTGGTCCTGCCACCTGCGGCCGGCGCCACGCGCACCGTGGTGGTTGACGGAAGGGTCCTCGGCGACCTGTTCACGGGCTCGGAGTGGTACGTGCGGGTCTACGCGGCCTACGTCGACACGGCCGAAACGGTGACGTGGCGGTCCAGCGATTACCGGGCGTGGCTCCTACACAGGACGATCGGCGTCAACCGGTACTCCTGCGATAGGAACCTGACCCCGTAGCCACCCACCGTCCGCGGCCTGCCGGTCCGACTCACTAGACTCACCGGGTGCACTCAGCCCCCACCGTCGGCGTCTTCGCCCTGCAGGGCGACGTGCGCGAGCACGTCGCGGCCCTCGAGCGCGCTGCGGTGAACGCCGTCGCAGTGCGACGACCGGAGGAACTGGCGACATGCCACGCCCTCGTGCTGCCGGGCGGTGAGTCCACCACCATGTACAAGCTGGCGCGGACGTTCGAGCTCTTCGAGCCGCTGCAGGAGCGGATCCGCGGCGGCATGCCCACGTTGGGCACGTGTGCCGGAATGATCTTGCTGGCCGAGAAGATCGAGGACGGCATCATCGGCCAGGAGACCCTCGGCGGCCTGGACATCGTCGTGCGGCGCAACGCGTTCGGCCGTCAGGTCGACTCCTTCGAGACCGACCTGGAGTTCACCGGACTCGACGAGACGGTGCACGCGGTTTTCATCCGCGCACCCTGGGTCGAGTCGGTCGGTTCGGGCGTCGAAGTCCTCGCCCGCGTCCGCGGGGGAGCAGCCAACGATAGAATCGTGGCGGTTCGGCAACGCAACGTCATGGCGACGTCGTTCCACCCGGAGATGTCGGGCGACGATCGTGTCCACCGCAACTTCGTCGAGTTCATCGCCCAGTCCTGATCGCTGGGCCGTAGGAGGTAGGGAAGTCATGTCGGGCCACTCCAAATGGGCGACCACCAAGCACAAGAAGGCCGCGATCGACGCCAAGCGCGGCAAGCTGTTCGCCAAGCTGATCAAGAACATCGAGG